>CAUJJC010000135.1 GCA_963204975.1 Verrucomicrobiota bacterium
CCTCAGGCAATCTCTATCGCGATTCAGGAAGCGGTCAGATCTTTGGATTGTCTAATCGCAAGGTCGTTGCCCCCAACCATGAAGGCGCAGTCTGGCGGTGGACTCCGACGCCATCAGCGATCTCGATTGAGGCGACGCTGACGGGTTGGGGGGCAGCGGGCGGCAAGCCGCAGGGTGTGCTAGCTGATTCGGCAACGGGCTTTGTGTATGGCGTATCAGTTGGCAATCGAGGGGATGCGATCCTGTGGCGAGCGAATGGTGCTGCGCTGTCTGTTCTGGCGACGCTGCCCTCCGCCACTTATGGGCTCATCGGAGACAGGGTGATGCTGGCGAAAGACAGCCTGGGCAATCTTTACGGAGTCACCAGCACGGGTCCGGCTGCTGGCAAGGGCTCGCTTTGGAAGTGGACGGCATCCACGGGCTTGGTGAGTAAGCTGGCAGCGATGGGCACCGCTGCCGTGCCTGGCAATCCCACGGGCACTTTGATCCGTGATGCGAGCGGCAATTTCTACGGCCTCAGCCAGGTATCATTGGGGCTGGGCGACAATGCGGGCTCGTCATCGGCGGTGTTGTGGCGCGCTAGTCCGACGGGTGTTTTGACCAACCTGGGATTGATTGATCCGAAAGTGATCGGGCATCAGGTGTCCGATACCTTGATCCTTGATGGCAGCACCATCTACGGCGTGTGTGAGTCCACTGGCGATAGTGGGTCAGCTCTTGGGGTAACGGGTGGCATGGTGTGGAAGTGGACGGCGACGGGCGGTATCCAGAAGGCTATCAATGAACCTGGGTCGTTGCTGTTTCTTCCGCAGACGCTGATGAAGCACAGCAATGGCAGGATGTATTTCGTCTGCCCGAATGACGACGATGCTCGGATGGCGCTATGGTCGTGGAGCATGAATCCCACAGAGCCTCCGATGCTTGTTGCGGAGGACGACGTGGCAAACGTGGGGGCGAACTCGGGTTTCGCCGCCATGCCGCTGATCGAAAGTCCGTCTGGAGAAGTCTATGGCACTTTCCCGTCCAAGGGTGCGGGCAATGCCGGTGTGCTCTGGAGTGTGGCCCCTGCTGCTCCGACACCAGTGTTCACGGTATTGCATAGTTTCGCTGGCGTTACCGGACGGTTTCCTTCGGCGCAGCAGCTTGCCTTTGATGCCAGCGGTTCATTGTTAGGTGTGGCAAGAGACGTAGTCTGGCGTTTTGGCGAGGCACCTCCAGGCGGGTCGGCTTTGCCCGTGGTGACCAATGTGAGCGCGACCGGCCTTGTGGCGACGACTGTCACCGTCAATGCCACGGTGGCCCCCTCTGGTGCGGACACTCAGATGTGGACCGAGCTTGGAACCGCCGCGATCCACCTGCCTACTCGTGTGGCCACGAGCCCCTCCACATTGGCTGCTGCTGATCCAGCGACTGCGATCACGGCCTCGCTGCCCGGGCTCCTCCCGAGCACCACCTACTTCTATCGAGTGGCTGCGCAGAATGTGCATGGTGTGAGCTATTCGCCCACGCAGAGCTTCAAGACCTTGGTGGCAGTTGCGCCCACGGTGGTCACCTCGCCCGTCGTTGCGACAACGATCAGCGCCACGGGAGCTACGCTCGCAGGCACTGTGAACCCACGAGGAGCATCGGTGACCGTCTTTTGCGATTACGGACTCAGCGCCACGGCACTGAATACCACCCTCACATTTGCCACTACGCTCACCGGCACCACGGTGCAGCCAGTGAGTTTTCCGCTAACAACCCTGGCACCGCACACTCGTTACTATTTCCGCATTCGTGCCAGTGGCAGTATGGGGACCACGAGCGGTGCGACGCTCAATTTTCTAACAAGCAATCGTGCACCGACAGGCGTGGCCGATACCGCCGAAGCATTGCCGAGTGCTCCCATCACGATTGATGTGTGTGGCAATGACACCGATGCCGATGGTGATGTGCTGACCGTGTTTTCCTTCACGGCTCCCCTGGCCGCTCAGGGAACGATTTCGAAGACGGGCGGAAAGCTGATCTTCAATCCTGCAGCGACCTTCACGGGACCCGTCAATATCACTTACATCGCTACCGATCCCTATGGGCAAAAGAGCGCCACGACGAGTGTTTCGATCACAAAGGGCACCTGCACACCGAGCCAGACGGTGGTCAATGTGGCGGCCGGTAGCGCGATTGATCCGATGGCCTTGCCGTTCATTGCAGAAGCAGCGCTGGCGACAACGAACTTCCGCATTACGCAGGCGATAGATGTCGTGGCCTCGGCTTCTTTCACCATGGTCGAGAGTGTGGCGTGGTTGTCTGGCTTCGTCGTGGTGGATCCCGGTGTGCCGATTTCGCAGGCCGTGCTTTACATTGATCCGAATCCTTCGACCGCTAGCCGTTCCGGCTTCATCAAGATCGGTGGCGTGTCCGTGGAGGTGCGGCAGGCAGGTGTGCAGGCACCGGCGCTGGCCACGATCAATCTGGAAGCTCAGGCCAAGGTAGGCGCACCGTATCGCAGTGTGATCGGGCTGACCCATGCACCGGCGACGCTTTCCGTCATTGGCACCTTGCCTCCCGGTCTCAAATTCTATCCGACCAGTGGCATTGTAGCCGGTGTTCCGACCAAGGACGGAACGTATTCGGTGACCTTTAAGGCCGTCAATGCGGCCCTGCCTGCGGGCGTTACCACGCCCTTCACTTTTACCGTGGCGGCCTTGCCCGATGGGGTGGCGGGTTCGTATGTGGCGCTGGTGGAGCGTGAGTCCAACGTCAATGCCGACCTCGGCGGACGAGTGACGTGCTCCATCACTTCGGCGGCGGCTTTGACTGGTGCTTTGACAGTGGATGGTGCGGCTCATTCGTTCACGAGTGTGATCAATCCCGACTTCGATCCAGGCTACACAGCGGGTGCTCGCGTCGAAGTGAAGCGCACGGGCAAGCCTAGCTACTTCCTCACGTTGTTCATTGATGGAACGAACAATGCCATCAGTGGCGTGATGGAGCTGGCGGGTTCGGCGGTGCCCGCCACGGCACCTCTGCTCGGACACCGCACGCCTTACTCGACTTCGCATCCTGCCACCGACTTCGCTGCTCGTTACGTGAGCACCGTCAAGATCGACACGACGTTCCAAGGCACGTCCGTTCCGGCAGGCGACGGCTACCTCACCATGGTCGCAGCCGCGAATGGTAATGTAACTCTCGGTGGCAAGCTGGCGGATGGCACCGCGATCACAGGAACAGCGATCCTGGGAGAGAGCCCCGCATTGGCAGGGAGTTCGCAGGTCTTGATCCATGTGCCCTTGTATGTGGGCACCGGCTCTTACCAGGCGGCGATCGAATTGTCCCCTGGCGGCGATGAGCCGAACGGCGTGCTCAGTTCGTCCACGTTATGGCTGAAGAAGCCGCAAGCCGCGACAACGGTGCGAGCCTATCGCTCCGGTTTCTTTGTCTCTACCACGGTGGAAGGCTGGGAATGGAAGACGCCAGTTACGGGCACTAATGTGTTAGGCATATCAGCCGCGCCTGACAATGCTCAGCTAACGGTTTCAGGTGGTGAGGTCGAGCTGGCGGATCAGTTCAAGACCTTGAACCGGACCTTCACGATTTCCGCAGCGAATGCTTGCTCGTTTGGTGCGGCAGCGCTCAACCCGACGAGCATCGTGATCGCCATCGTGCCGAGCACAGGCCAGTTCACCGGCAGCTTCAAGCTCACCGATGTGGATGGCTATGTGCCTACCAAGTCTGTGGTCCGCACGGTCGCATTCGAAGGTGTCATCGTGCCGGGGCCGATGGGTAATTTCGGATCGGGCTTCTTCCTGCTGTCGAAGTTGCAGGCCGATGCGGATCACCCGCTGCTGCCTGTCAATCCGGCATCCTCCACCAGCCAATTGTCGGGTCTGATCCAGTTCGGTCAGCCAACGGCTGGCGGACTATGACGCTGTCTTCCCCATGACCCGCCTTGTCCTCAACCATGACACCTATGAAGCCGTGCTTCGTGAAGTGGTCCCAGGCGCACGGCGGTTCCTCTGGATTCTGACGGCCGACATCAAAGACCTTTTCGTCGAGAGCGAGGGTGGTCGATTCATCCCCTTCCTCGAAGTGCTCGCGGGCAAGCTCCGCGATGGCGTCGAGGTCCGCCTCATTCACGCGAAGGAACCAGGGCCAAGGTTTCGCGAGGAGTTTGATCGCTTTCCTGAGTTCATCCAAAGCGATGCCTTTGACCGGCTTTTGTGTCCGCGCATGCACATGAAGTGTATGATCGCTGACGGACGTATCGCTTACGTGGGATCAGCGAATCTCACGGGAGCGGGACTGGGTGCGAAGAGCGAGCACCGGCGCAATTTTGAGGCAGGTATGGTCACGGATGATCCTGTCATGATTCGCGATCTGATGGCCTTTCTGGATGACTTTTACACCGGATCTCTGTGCGCCACCTGCCAGCGCAAGGAACTGTGCCCCAATCCGCTGGCCTGACGCTCGACGCTACTGAGCGATGTAGATCTTCACCGTGTCCTCGCTGCTCAGCCCAGGCTGATCGTGACCGTAGCCTGTGCTGTGCAAGTGGGCGGCGTCAATGCCTTGCTCGATGAACACCTGGCGCACACTTTCGGCGCGCCGTTGCGAGAGTGCTCGCGCATAGCCTGCGGGAGTTCCTCGACGTGCGAAGCCGACGATGAGCAGCTGAGGTGTCTCTTCTTTCCATTGCTCGCCCAGTGCTTGGAGTTGGGCACGCTGGCGGGCGGTGAGGAGGAAGCGATTGGGTGAGAAGGTGATGACGGGTCCCGCAGGTGTCAGTTTATCAGGATGGGTCAGCAGCGAGGGCATCTTCTCCTGCGGCGGCAGCGCGTAGATCACGGCGGAGGAATTCACCACGCGATCCAGCAGGCTGCACTGGCAGAGCGTGAGCATCGCGATCAAGGCAAGGCTCAGGCGGGACATGAATTGGAATCGGGCATTCATCAGCGCATCCATCGGGGCTCGGAAATCTCACCGCGACCGCTGACAACGCTACGTCGCTTGCCAGTGGCGATGTCTTGAATCCAGAGCTGGCCATTCTGAGCGTAGGCGATGCTGCGGCCATCAGGGCTCCAGGTGGGATGCTGGGCTCCACCTTTCTGGAGCACTCGCGAACTGCCGCTTGGATAGGGTTTCACCACCACGCCGAAATCCAGGCCCAGCCGGGCGGTGAAGGCCACCTGCTTGCCATCGGGCGACCACTCTGGATCGGTGGCAAAGGAGTAACCGCAGGCCCACTTGGTGGCGGCGGCTTCAGTGTCGGCTTCGACTACGAACAACTGCGGGCCATCGCCTTCGTTCGAGCTGAAAATGATGCGGCGACCATCGGGATGCCAGGCCGGATCTGCGGGCGTGCCCATGGACTCGGTGACGCACACCGCGTGACTGGTGGGCAGGTCGATCACGAAGATCTCGGGGTTGCCAACGAAGCACATCGTGAGCGCCACGCGCCGACCATCGGGGGCAAAGGCGACTCCTGAATTCAGCCCTGGTGTGCCAGCGATTCGTCGCTCAGCACCCGCGCCCATATCGACCAGCATCACGTTGGGGAAGCCGGAGGAATAGCCCGTGAAAGCAAGGAAGTCAGGGCTGATCGCTGGGGCCACGGCTCCGCCTGGATGACGCGTTACCTGCTCCACATTGCTGCCATCCGCGTCGCAGACATAGAT
Source organism: Verrucomicrobiota bacterium (assembly GCA_963204975.1). GTDB lineage: Bacteria > Verrucomicrobiota > Verrucomicrobiia > Verrucomicrobiales > Verrucomicrobiaceae > JAEUHN01. The sequence continues at coordinate 5,655 of CAUJJC010000135.1, forward strand.
TTGCTTGGTGCCGGACACATCGCTGACGAAAGCGAGCTGGCTGCTGGCTAGTCCTGCGCGTCCGGTCACGGCGAAGAGAACGTCATCGGCCAGGGCCTTCACATTGTCCTCCAATCCTGGTGCGGCGTAAGTGCGCTCAAAGATCACGTTACCCTCGCGGTCGGTCAGCTTGGCATCGATGCGTCCACCCACCGATCTGCCAGTGAGGAGGAATCGCGCGGCCTTGGCTTCGAGAACGCGAAGCTCCTCGTGCGAGGCGAGGCGCTCGCTCATCTTGCGGGCTGCCGTCATGCCTGTTGCGCCCGTGAATTCACCAACCGCGAGCGTGCGTGCGGTTTCCAGATCCTGGCGGGTGCGGCTCTTGGCGGGCTTGCGCTTCCAGAGCGATGACCAGTCCACCGCAGACGCGTGCTCAGGCATCACCAGCGTCAATGCGGTGGCGCAGAACAGCAGAAGCCGACAGGGATTACTCGACATGGAAATTGACTTGGAACTCGTAAACGTCCCGCGGGTAAGAAGCGGGCAATTTGATGTCGATCTTGCCAAGACGATCCGCCGCTTCAAGCACGGAGAGATCGAGGTCATCGCTGCCGGAGTGCCGTGGCAGGCTGAAGTTCAGCACGCGTCCCTCGCGATCAAGGCTCACATCCAGGCTGACGGTGCGCTGGTCGAGATTGAGCTTGCTGGCATCAGGAGCCACCCATTCACGGAGGAAGCCCTGGATAATGGCGCGATCCACTTCATCCAGGCGAATGCCTTTCGCGGCACCTGTGGCTCCCGTCGTTGCGGCATCCAGCGCGGCGATGTCGAGCAGGCTGGCTACCTTTGGCAGGTCCTTGTTCACCTTCTTGGGGGCCGGATGAGACACGGTGACGAAGCGTGACACGTCTGATGTTTGGGGCGCTGGTGCGGGAGGCGGTGGGGAGCTGGCCACTGCCGGTGCAGCAGGCTCAGGCTTGACCACCGGAGCTGGTTTAGGTGGCTCGGGAACGGGTTTGGGCGCTGGCGGAGGATCTTTCTTCACCGTGGTCGGCGCGGGAGGAGGGGGCGGAATCGGAGGTGTGGTGGGCTTCGGCTCGGGCACAGGGGCTGGAGCAGTTTTTTCCGCTGCCATCGCACGCGCCATCAGTGCGGCAGCCTGGGCTGGGTCAATGGCGATGGCCTTGGGCAGGTTGTCCTCCATGGGTTCCTCGGCGGGGGCAGGTGCGGAGGGCTTGGGTGTTGGAGTCACCGCAGCCACGCTCGGCTCGGCAGACTTGGCTGGTGGCGCAGGCTCGGGCTTCGCCGCAGGCGGCGAGGGTTGAGTCACGTCGTTCGCGGGACTGATCTCGACAGCGCTGGTGAAATCTCCGGGCGAAACCCAGACGAGGTTTTGATCGGCTGATCCCTGAATCTCGTCGTCGGCGTGGCTTAGCCACCACCAGAGCCCGGCTCCGATCACCGCGTGGACGCCGAGCACCAAAAAGGCGAAGCGTCCGACTGGTTCTAGTGTGACTCGTGGCATGAGATCAGGTGCCAGGCTGGGATTTGTCCGCCGTGGCGACGGAGGTTTTTTGCACGCCCGCCGTCTTGAGCGTGCCCATCACGTCCACGAGCATTTGCACAGGCAGATCACGATGAATCTGCACCAACACGCCGAGCTTGGGTCGCTCGCGCAGCAGGGTCTGCAATTCGCTTCCAAGCGCCGAGAAGGGAATCTTCCGGCCGCTGAGGCTGAGGTTTTGCGAGGCATCGATCGTGAGGGTGACTACGTCCTTCGGTGCCGCACCTGAGGCTCCTTCGCCTGCGAATGGGAGCTGCAACGAACGCGCATCCTGAAGCAGCGGGGCTGCCAGCATGAACACGAACAGCAGCACCAGCACCACATCGAGCAGAGGGGTGATGCTGATCTCGTGGATCAGGCGCAACTGATGTCGATGCTGGGACCAGCGCTGCATACGAATCGAAGTAAAATCAACTGCCCACGGCCGACGCTGGCTGTCGCGAAGGTGGTGGCATGTGGCGAGGCGCATTCGCCGTGGTGGATGCGGCGGGAGGCGAGAACGCTACGACCTTGGGCGAGCCAAGTGCGCCCACGCTCGGCAGCTCATCGCTAGATCGCGTTTGATGATCCACGTAGCGACGATCAAACGTGGAGGAGAGTTCCGAGGCGAAGTTGTCCATCCGCACCACCATCTCGCGAATGCGGGTGATCAGCACATTGTAGCCAAACATGCTGGGGATCGCGACGAGCAGACCCACCACCGTGGTGAGCAGCGCGGCGCACACGCCCGGTGCCATGGCCTGGATGCTGGACTCGCCCTGCTGGCTGGTGGCCAGCGCGGCAAAGCTGCCCATGATGCCCCACACGGTGCCGAGCAGACCGATGAAGGGCGCGCCGCTCAAGGCGATCGAAACCGTGCTCAAGCCGTGCTCGAACTTCAGCGCGGCCTCGCCCACGGCGCGTTCGAGGGCGACCTGCACCGCTGACATCTGAGAAGGCGAGATGCGGCCTGCTCCTTGGAGGCGAGCCGCGAAGGTGCGGTCAGGCTGATCGCTACCTACGAGGTGGAAGGCTAACTCGCGCGCTGCCTCGTGGTAGATGTGGTAGTAAGGCGCGAAATCGAAGTGCTCGCCGTTCTGATACATCGACAGCGGATGAGGCGAACTGCGAAAGACGGAAACGAACTCCGCATTCGCCCGTCGAGCACGGCGCAGGAGCACCACCTTGGCGATCATCGCGGTCCAGCTTCCGACGGACATGAGGGCAAGGATCACGCAGATCACGATGCCCTCCGTGGTGGATTGACGCCAGCCAAACTCCAGGCCGTTGGCCAGCAAAGGGGAAGGGAAAAGCAGGTTCATGACAGCTCAGCGTGCGAGTGAAATTCGCCCGCCATGCTATCGCAAAAAGTTCGGCTGTCTTGAATAAATCGCCGAGCGTTCAGCACGCTTCATTTGGCGGCTGCGCTCGCAGCTTTCTCAGCCGCAGCTGAACGCCAGGCGATGAACATAGGAACCACCACGAGCACTATGATCCATCCGACGAAGAGAGGCTGTTGCGCGCTCGATGGCAGCAGCCAGATGCAGACGAGGAAGATGAGACTGCTCGCGGTGTAGAGCCAGCCGGAGATGCGATGAGTGATGCGCCACACGTTTTCGGAATTCATCGTCCAGGGCACACGGATGCCGACGTAGCGATTGGGCTTCAGCTTGCCGAAGAAGTTGCCCAGGAACGCGATCAAAAGTGCGACCAGAGAGGGCACGAGACGCGACACATCGGGATGGCGGCCCAGTGCCGCAGCGATCTGGATCAAGGTGACAGCGCCGAGCATCGCGGAGATGCCGAGGCGGATCGAGCGCGTGGCTTTGCCATGAGACGTGAGGCTGCCATCAGCGTCGCGATGACGTGCGGGGTCACGGCGCTCAAACCACAACACGAGGCCGAAGATCAAGAAGGTCGTCAGTGGCATGACCATGAGCCCCCATTCCTTCGGAGCGGTCCAGTTCACCCGACCATCAATGCCCCACTGCATGGGCACGCGGTTGGTGGCGAGCGGCATGGCCGCAAAGGCAGCGATGGCCGGGAGAATGAGCAGTAGCAGTTGCAGCCACTCATCGCGCAGGAATTGGGAGAACTTGGTTTTCATGAACTGGTTCTTGGCTTGAGCCGCGAGACCTTGCGGGCGGCGGGCTTGGTTTCGGTGACGAGCTTGCTCAACCACACCATCACATCCTCGACCACGCTGGTGTTCAGGTGGTAGCGGCGGAACTGCCCCTCGCGCTCCTGCTCGATCAGCTCGGCACGCATCAGCAGCTCGAGGTGATGGGAGATCGTGGGCTTGGCCACATCGCAGCGCTCGGCGATCTCGCCCGCCGTCAGGGACTGCTTGCGCAGCAGTTCCAGAATGCGTCGGCGGGTGGCGTCGTTGAGGGCTTTGAAGAGGTCGTTCATGCGGGTTGAGTGGTTCCATAATTCGACAACTATCGAAATATGGCAAGCCCAATTTCACGGCGGCGCGTCTGTGGCAATTCAATGGCGACAGGACGGGAATGCGCTTTACTCGCGCGCCATGCCTTCTCTTGAGATGAACCGAATCACGCTAGCCTGCGCTGCCGGCGCGGTGATCGCGTTGTTCAATGCCTGCTCGCCCGAGGCGAAGCGTGCGGACCTGGTCTTCGTGCAGAGTGCTGAGCCCGAGACCGTCGATCCCGCGCTGGTGACCGATCAGGTGAGCATGAGAATCAGCGAGGCGCTCTTCGAGGGCCTGTGCCGCGTGAACGAGAAAGGCGAGGCCATCCCTGGCGTGGCCGAACGCTGGGAGGTCTCGCCGGACAAGAAGCGCTACACCTTCCATCTCCGCGCGAATGCCGTGTGGAGCGATGGCCGACCCGTGGTGGCGAATGACTTTGTGCAATCATGGCGGCGTGCGCTCGATCCCTTGCTGGCCTCAGAATACGCTAGCCAGCTCTACCTCATCAAGGGAGCGAAGGAATTCAACGAAGGCAAGACCACCGATGCCAGCACCATTGCTGCACGCGCTGTCGATGATCGCACACTGGAGGTCGATCTGGTCAATCCCACGCCCTACTTCATCGACATGGCGGCCTTCCTTACGCTCGCGCCTGTGCCCCTCGATGTGGTGAAGCAGCACGGCACGGCCTGGATCAAGCCGGGCAACCTCGTGGGCAATGGAGCCTACTTGCTGGAGGAGTGGAAGCTCGATGACCACATCCTGCTGCGCAAAAATCCACGCTACTGGGACGCGGCGAATGTGAAGATGGCGACGGTCGAAGTGAAGCCGATGCAGGAGGCGAACACCGCGCTGACCTACTTCGTCACCGGTGCTGCCGACTTGATGATGGACAAGGGCATGGTGCCGCCATCGCTCACGGACAAGCTCAAGCAGGAGCCTTGGTTTCACACGGGACCCTTCCTTGGCACCTGGTTCATCCGGCTCAATGTCACGCGTCCACCGTTCAATGATGCGCGTGTGCGCCGAGCTTTCGCGATGGCCATCGACAAGAAGCGCATCACGGAAAAGATCACACGCCTGGGCGAGCGCTCGGCCTTCAGTCTCACACCTCCCGGCGCAGGGCAGAACTATCAGCCTCCGCCGGGGCTCGACTACGATGTAGCGAAGGCCCGCGCCTTGCTCGCCGAGGCTGGTTTTCCCAAGGGCAAAGGCTTGCCACGCATCGAGTATCTGCACATGCCGCTCAATGTGGAGCGCAACATCGCGATTGAGCTGCAGGCCATGTGGAAGGAGAATCTAGGCGTCGAGGTGGGCCTCATCAAACAGGAGCAGAAGATCTGGCTCGCCTCGATGCGCTCGCTCGATTACGCGATGTGCCGGTCGAGCTGGGTGGGGGACTACAACGATCCGAATACGTTCCTGGAGATGTTCACCACCGGCAATGGCAACAACCGCACCGGCTTCGCTAGCAAGGACTACGACGCGCTGATCACGGCTGCCGCTGCGGAGGCAGATGTGCAGAAGCGCAACGGCATCTTCCAGCAGGCCGAGCAGATGCTCATCTCCGATGCCTGCGCGATCATCCCCGTTTACTTTTACGTGGGCGTGCAATTTTACCACACCGACAAACTCAAGGGCGTGCAAGCCAACCTGATCGACACGCATCCCTTTCGTTGCATGAGTTGGCAGCGTTAGGACCGATGAGGCTTGCTTGAAGAAGCGAGTTTCCATGTTCCCATCGCGGACGCGATCTGGTAAAACATGGCTCCCCATGCTCCGAGCTGCCGTTTTTGTATTCATTCTCTCTGTCGTTTCTGCCTTTTCGCAGGGGACGGGCCTCACGGGCCAGTATTATGACACCGCGACGTTCACCACGCTGAAGACGACGCGCACGGATACGGCGGTGAACTTCAATTTCAGCTCGGGGATTCCGGCGGGGACGACGATCACGAATGCGGATACGTTTTCCATCGCGTGGTCGGGGCAGATCGAGCCGGAGTTTTCGGGGCTCTACACGTTTTATGTGTCGGCGGATGATGGGGCGCGGCTTTGGGTGAATGATCAGATGATCGCGAGTCGCACGTTTTTCACCACGCCGACGGAAATGCGCGGTCAGGTGCAGCTCACGGCCGGCAAGCGGGTGAATATCCGGCTGGAATACATCGAGCAGACGGGCGGGGCTTCGGTGAAGCTGGAATGGTCGTGCGCGGCGCGGGCGCGGGAGGTGATTCCGACGTCACGGCTGTATCCGGCTCGCGTGGACAAGCTGGGCGGCTCGGTGTTGCGGGAACATTGGAGCGGCATCGCGGGCGGGGCGATTTCGTCGGTCACGTCGAATGCGAACTACCCGAACAAGCCGGGAGGTCGCGAGTTCATCACGTCATTCGAGTGTCTGGCGCAGGATTGGGCGGATTCGTATGGCACGCGGGTCACGGGTTTCATCGTGCCGCCGGTGACGGGGAGTTACACCTTCGCGGTGAGCGGCGATGACGTGGTGGAGTTGTATGTGAGCACGGATGCGACGAGCGCGAACAAGTCGCTCGCGGCAAGCGTGAGCAGCGCGACGGCGTTTCGTGCCTGGGGCACGCCTTCGAGTGCGAGGACATTGACGCAAGGTGTGCGGTATTATGTGGAACTGCTGCACAAGGAAAACACGGGCACGGATCATTGGTCGGTAGGTTGGAAAAAGCCGGGAGATGCCGTGTTTTCGGTGATTCCGGGCTCGGCGCTGGCGCAACCGGGCACGACGACGGCGCAGCCGACGGAGGCGAATCTGCTCAACACGATGGCACAGGATCACCCGCGTTTGTTTGCCACGGCGGAGCGTTTTGCGAAGCTGAAAGCGGCTTACCTGAGCCCCACGTCATCGCAGCAGAAGACCTGGGCGCAAAACGCGATCAACTCGGCGAACACGATCCTCACGCAAGCCCCCGTGGTCTATGCGCCCGATGTGCGCAGCGTGATCCTGACGCAATCTCGCACCGTGGTGGACCGCATGTATAAACTCGGTGTGGCATGGTGGATGACGGGCGATGCGCAGTATGCGGAGCGTGCGTGGACGGAGCTGAACACCGTGGCGGACAACACGCTCTTCCCGAACTGGAACCCCAGCCACTTCCTCGACACTGCGGAGATGACGCATGCCTGCGCCATCGGCTACGATTGGTTTTACCACTACTGGGACACCTCGCGGCGCACGACGATCCGCACGGCGATCATCAACAAAGGGCTCACCCCAGGTCTCTCGCAGTTCACCAACAATGCCGGTTGGTCTCGCAGCGACGGCAACAACTGGAACCAGGTCTGCACCGGCGGCCTCAGCATGGGCGCTCTGGTGGTCGGCACCGAGTCCGAGGCGCTGGTGGAAAACATCCTCAACCGCTCCATCAACTCCACACGCCCATGCTGGAAGCGTTTCACCACTGACAACGGCGCGTGGTATGAAGGCCCGGGCTACTGGGGCTACACGACGGAGTATGGCATGAGGATGCTCGCCGGACTCGAATGGGTGCTGGGCAGCGATTTCGGCATCAGCAACACGCAAAATGTCTCCGAAGCAGGCTATGGGCCGATGAACTCGCTCGGCACCTCGAATGTCATCTTCAACTACGCCGATGCAGGCGCAGGCGGCGGCACTCGCGGGGCGCAGTTTCAGTGGATGGCACGGCGTTACGGCATCGCGGCCTACGATGGCTGGGAAAACACGGGCAGCGGCAGTGCGCTGAGTGCATTGTGGTGGAATGATCACGCCGGTGTCACCGTGGCGAACAATGGCTCCGCGCCGGACATGGCTTTTCATGGTGATGCGGGCACGGCCTTCCAGCCGCAGGAAATGGTCACCATGCGTGGCAAATGGGCCGACAGCCGTGCGACCTTCGTCGGCACCAAAGGCGGGCAAATGGGTGCCGACCATGGCAATCTCGACGCGGGCACCTTTGTGCTCGATGCGCTCGGGAAGCGCTGGTTTCACGATCTCGGCGGCGACAACTATGCGCTAACCAATTACTTCAGCGGCACCCCGAATGCTTCCGGCGTCGATCGCTGGGACTACTATCGCATGAGGCCGGAGGGGCAGAACACGCTCGCCATCAATCCCGATGGCACCGCTGGCATGGTGCTGAATGCCGTCGCGCCGCTCACCGCGTATCAAAGCGAGCTTGGCGGCAGCGGTTCGTTCTCGATTCATGATCTCACGCCCGTTTACAGCGGCATGAGCAAGGTCTGGCGCGGCGTGCGGCTCATGGGCGCTCGTGATGAGGTGCTCGTGCAGGATGAGATCCAAGCGGTGACCGGCAAGACGGTATGGTGGTTCGCGCATTACACGCATCCGACCACGAGCGTGGTGATCGATCCCGATGGCACGAGCGCGATGCTCACGCAGGGCGCGGAGCGTCTGTGGTGCAAAATCGTGAGCGGCGGCGGCACCTTCCAAATCATGGATGCGGTGCCTTTGCCCGGTTCGGCGAATCCGGTGACGACACCCGCGCAAAACGCGAACGCCGGCCACAAAAAGCTCGCCATCAATCTCACCAACGTCACGAACACGACGCTCGCCGTGTGGTTCGTGCCTTTGCAAACCGCCGACTCGATCCCGACCACGCTGCCGACGATCACGGCGCTCAACATTTGGAACATCAGCGCCTCGAATGATGCGCCGGTCGCCGTGAATGGGGTCGCCACGAGCAATGGCGAGAACCCGGTCGACATCGATTTGCGCAACTACATCACCGACGACTCCACGCCGGGTGCGCAGATGCTTTTCACCGTGGCGAATCCGCAAAACGGCACCGTCACGCTGCTCGCCGATGGATTCACCGCACGTTTCACGCCCACACCGGGCTACACGGGCGTGCCGAGCTTCACCTTCACCGCCACCGATGCCGGCGGAAATGCCGACACGATGCTGGTGTGGGATTTTGACCTGCCAGACGGCACCGCGACGAATGTGGCCGTGGATGCCTCGGGCAAAGGTCGCGATGGCACGATCGATTTCGCCGCCGCAGGCACTTACAGCCTCGTCACGGACAAACCAGCCGCGTTGGCGCAGCAGGGCGCGAGGTCCATTGATGTCGTCGAGGACGGCACGAATGGCACGCGCGTGCAGCGTGTCTTCACCGCTGCGGAACTCGATTGGAATGTCGCCGATTGGAGCGTCGCTGGCTGGTTCAAACGCCGTGACACGACGAATGACGACATCGTGTGGCACATCAGCGATGGCGATGGTTTTGGCAGCAATGACGAGTTGTATCTGAACTGCCCTGCTGGTCAGACGACAGTGCGTTTGCAGCATTTCAATGCCGCTGGGGCCGCGCTCGATGTGGACATCGCAAAAACTGGAATCACCGCCGGTGGCTGGCATCACTTCGCCGTCGTGCGCAGCGGCACCTCGATCAGTCTTTACATCGATGGCACGCTCGCGGGCACCGATTCGGCCTTCGCACTCGCTTTGAATCAAACCAGCCCGCTCGTCTTCGGCGGTCATGCGAGCACGACGTTCGCCCAGCAGCGCTGGTTCGATGGTGGGCTCGATGACTTGATGGTGAGCAAGGCGGTGCTTGATGCCACGCAGATCGCCTCGCTCGCAAATGGCACCACCGCGCGGCATTTTGGCGGTTTGAGCACCACGGCGACGATTTCGCTCTCCGCCGCTCCCGTGAACTACGTCTGGACCAGCACCACGAGCGGCAACTGGTCCACCGGCACGAACTGGCAGAGCGGTGCCGCGCCAACGGGCTCACGAGGAGCCTCCGTGCAGTTCTTCACGGGCCAAACGCTCGCCGGAGTCACCGCCACGGCCACGAATGATATCGCGGGTGTCTTCCAGATGAACAATCTCACGCTCGCAGGCACGAACGGCACGGGCGCGACCACCGCCACGATCAGCGGCGGCACCTTCCAGCTCCTCAACAATGGCACCACCTTGCCCACGGTGAATCTCACCGGCACCTCCGGCTCTGGCACGAACATTTTGACCTACAACATCAATACGCCCGTCGTGCTCGGCGCGGACACGACCTTCAATGGCAGCAACAGCGGCACTTTCATCTTCAATAGCGATGTCAGCGGTGCGGGCGGCATCATTCGCAACAGCACGAGCAGCAAACTCATCCTTGCCGGCACGAACAGCTACACCGGCGACACCACGATCAACGCCGGCACGCTGCAAATCGGCAACGATGGCGCCACCGGCAGTCTCGGCACGGGCGATGTGATCAACAACGGCACCCTGCGATTTGACCGCACCGGCACGCTCACCGTGCCCAATGCCATCACCGGCACCGGTGGCGTGCAGATTGATTGCCCGATCAATGCGGGCACCGTCGTCTTCAGCGGCACAAACACCTTCGACGGCGGCGTGAATGTCAGCGGCGGCACGCTGCGCATCACGAACAGCACCGCGCTCGGCGATGGCACGAAGACCGTCTTGCTCAGCAACGGCACCGCAGGCGCTCCCCACCTCAATCTCGATGGCAGCAGTGATCCCATCGAACTGCCCGCGACCATCAGCTACAACACCAGCAGCGCCACCGGGGCCATCATCAATGAAGCAGGCGACAACACCCTCTTTGGCCCCATCAACCTCACCAGTGGCGGTGGAGATACCAAAATCCTCACCAATGCCGGCACGCTCACTTTGAGCGGCCCCATCGCTCCCATCGCCACCGGTCGAAATCTACTGCTCGACGGCGCAGGCTCGGGAATCGTCACCAGCGTCATCAGCAATGGTAGCGGCGTGAATGCGCTGAATGGCGTGAACAAGCAAGGCGCAGGCATTTGGACCCTCAGCGGAGCCAATTCGCACTCCGGCACCACCACCGTGACCGCAGGCACGCTCGTGCTCGGTCACGCGAATGCGCTCGGCAGCGGCGGATGGCAGTTCGGAAACACCACCGGAGCCACCAGCATCACGTCGGGTGCAGTCCTCGACTTGAATGGTCAACAATACGTCAATGAACTCATTACGGTCAGAGGCACCGGCATCAGCAGCGGTGGTGCTTTGGTCAATAACAGCACCACTGCGGCCAGCATCGCCGCTGGCATGGTTTCGTCGATCAACACGACCGCAGGCGGCGTTCACAGCACCGTGCCCGATGTCATCCTGAGCGGCAATGCGACCGCCGTGGCCACTTTGGGCCTCAGCGCGGCCAGTTTCACCATCGCAGGCGGCACCACGGAATATTCCGCCGCGCCCACCGTGACCATCACCGGCGGTGGCGGCACCGGAGCCACCGCGACGGCCACTTTGACCAGCGGCGTTGTTTCGGGCATCACGATCACCAATGCAGGCGTCGGCTACACATCAGCTCCGACGATTGCCTTCAGCGGCGGCACCGTCACCAACGCAGGCACCAATCCCACCGGCAACGGCAACGCGACGAACTTCGTCGTCGCAGCCATCCAAGTCACGAATCCCGGCAGCGGCTACACCAGCGCCCCCAGTGTGACCTTCAGCAGCGGCACCGGCACCGCCGCGACCGCGAATCTCTCGGCCGTCATCCTCGGTGCGAACAGCAGCCTCGGCGGTTCAGGTGATCTGAGCATTCAACCCGGCATCTCCGGCGCCTTCACCCTCACCAAAGTCGGCGCAGGCACGCTCACGCTCCATGGTGCGAATACGCACGGCGCCACCACCATCAACGCAGGTCGTCTCGCACTCGCAGGCAGCCTCACGAGCAATCTCACCACCAACGCCGCGATTTTTGCCCCGCAAGGCACTCCCAGCACGACCGCCAATCTCACCCAGGCATCCACCGCCACCTTCCAAATCCGTCTCAACAGCAGCACCGTCGGAACCGGCTACGATCAACTCACCGTCAGCGGCACCACCGTCAGCCTCAATGGTGCCATCGACCTCGTCTGCGGCCCCCATTTGGCCCCCGGCAGCACCTTCACCATCCTGAACAAATCCAGCACCGGCGCCATCACCGGCACCTTCGCTGGAAAAGCCAACAACAGCACCTTCACCGACGACGGCTACACCTTCCAAATAACCTACACCGGCGGCACCGGCAACGACCTCGTCCTCACGCTCATCACCACGCCCATCGAGCAATGGCGCTTCGCCAACTACGGCAGCGTCCTCAACACCGGCACCGCCCTCGACACCGCCGACAGCGACCACGACGGCGTGTCCAACCTCCTCGAATACGCGACGAAAATGAACCCGTCCGCCAACGACGCCACGCCCCAATCCGCCACCAAGACCGGCTCCGACCTCGAATTCATCTACACCAAGAACAAATCCGCCAT
>CAUJJC010000136.1 GCA_963204975.1 Verrucomicrobiota bacterium
TCGATGATGAACTCGACACCACTCGCCTTGGCCAGCCTCGGCAGATCCTTCGCTAGTCCATCGCTCAGATCCATCATTGCACTCGGAAGATAAAGATTTTTCAGCCAGCGAGCCTCTTCCATGCGTGGCTCGAAGGTGAAATGCTTGCCTTGGATCGAACCACCAAGCCTGCCGGTCACAAACAGCACATCTCCCGCCCATGCTCCCGAGCGGCTGATCCATTCGCCTTCCACCTCGCCCATCATCGATACCGAGATCATGCACACGGGTCCCCGACATGTCTCGCCTCCGACGATGCTGACGTTGTATCGCTTGGCCAGTTCACTCATGCCGCGATACACCTCCTCCACCCAGGCGACTTCCAAGTCGGGCCGCAGCACGAGAGTGATGAGCGCATGTTGCGGCTTGCCGCCCATGGAAGCGATGTCGCTGATCACACGCGCAAGCGCCTTGCGCCCGATGAGTTCAGGCTTGGCATCAGAAAGGAAGTGAACGCCCTCGATGATCGCATCCGTCTTGAGCAGCACCGGATCAGGCGACCCTTTCACCACCGCACAGTCGTCTCCGACTCCCGCAAGCACATCGCTCCGACGCGGCAAATGCTGGGTGAGCCGGTGAATCAATTCATCTTCGCCAATGTCGCGCAGGGTGGGCATGGAAGGGATTTCGATAGCACTCGCGAGTCATTCATCATCGAAAAACACGCGCTTACTTCGCCAGCGATTCATCAGTGAGCGTGCGCATGAAGGCTACCAGGGCCGCCTTGTCATCGTCGGACAAGCCCAGGCCCTTGAGCGGATGCTTGGCGAGGTTGGGGTCCAGTGAATCGCTCCGTTTCAGACCGTGATCGTAGTGGGCCACCACCTCTTCGAGCGTGGTGAAGCGACCATCGTGCATGTAGGGTGCCGTGAGCGCCACATTGCGCAGCGAGGGCACGGCAAACTTGCTTTTGTCCCCTTCCCGTTTCGTCACGTCGAAGCGCCCCAAATCTCGTGGCTCGGAGTCCAGTCCGTTGTTGGCAAAGGAAGCACTTTGAAACAACGGACCGCCGTGGCAGTGAAAGCAATCTGCTCCGAAGAGGCCGCGTCGAGGATCATACTCGGCATGGAAAAGATCGAAGCCGCGCTGCTCGGCAGGCGTGAACTTCTCAGTCCCACGCATCACTCGATCAAACTTCGCCTCCTGCGAAACGAGCGTCACCAGATACTGCTCCAGCGCACGAGCGATCTGATCGCGGCTCAGGCCCACCTTCTTCTCCACGCCCTCCAGCGTCTCGTGCATCTCGATGGGATTCTGAATCGGCTGGAGCACCTGCTCGCGAAGTGTGGGAGCACGTCCATCCCAGAAGAATGATTGCTTCCACGCCAGATTGAAGAGCGGCATCGCCTGTCGCGTGCCGGCCTTGCCTTCGGCACCGATGCTGAAGGTGCGTGGATCGCTAAACCCATGCCGCGCATCATGGCAGTCAGCGCAAGCTTGCGAGTTGTTGATGCTCAGGCGCTTGTCATGGAAGAGCTTCTCACCGCGAGCGATGCCCTCCTTGGTCAATGGATTGTCCCCTGGCAACTGAGGCATCGGGAAGGCGCTCGAAAAGGTGAAGGGCACCAAGGTTTCGCCATCGGGCACCACAGCCTTCCTGGCAGGTGCTGCGCTCGCGATGTCTGAACTCTGATCTCCGGCGCTAAACGGCAGCGCCCGAAACGCCCGTTCGATGTTCTGATGCAGCTTGTCCGCGAGCGGATCATCGCCTCGGGAATGCGTGGTGCTCTCGTCGTCCTTGAACATGATCGCATCAAGGACCGCCGCGACATCCAGCTCGATCTTCAACGACTTCCCACGATCCAACGCGAGTTCACACGGCAACTCGACGTGCATCAGATGCTGATCGGTCGCGACGTGAAACGAGTATCCACTCAGACTGCCGTCAGACCGCCGCCATCCGCCTTCGATGGCGAAGAAGACATAGCCGCCCATCCAGCCCCACCAGAGCGTGTTGACCGACGGATTGAGCGGATGCCCGGCGGGAAATTTAGTTGCATCTGCCTTGTTAAATTCTGGCCGCACACCCACCTGAAATCTCAAGGCTGTGTAGTCCCCCTCGGGCAACCCTTTGAGCGTAAAGCCCGTGCGGCCTTCCCGGAGGCTGAGATACGCCACCCAGTCCTTCTGCGTCAGCCAGTCGCCCGTCTGTGGTTTGATCTGGATCTCCGAAAGGAGGAAGTCGAGCCGAGTGACCGAAAGGCGCTGCTGAAGCACCGAGGTGTAGCCCAGGGAGTCGAAGTTCAGCGCCTCCTTGCGAAACTTCGGCACCACATCGACGCGCAGATCCGCCGCCTCCGCCGTGACCATCAGAAGACTGACCGCGATCATGAGGAGCGAGTGCCACTGCGCCGTCGCTTTCGAATTCATGGTTGCCAGCAAAACGGGCTGACGATGGAAAGGCAAATGCATTCGGGGTGAATCATCGGCCCTCCAAACCATGAATATTCGAAAGCAACGAGGCAGAGGCCCCCGTCCACATTCGCAAGCAAAGCAAGAGGCTGAGTTGCATGTGCGCACCATTGAGAATTCCAGCTTAAGAAGGCGTGAAGAAGCCTGATTTAATCTGCGGTTGCATCACTTCTTCGAGAGCAATGCAACATACTCAAGCCAGCCGTAGTCGCGATCCAACGACATACCAAGGTTCGCTGACCGTCTTTGATAAAGAGGATGACCCATGCCACAAAATCGGCCCTGCTGAAACTTCGTG
>CAUJJC010000137.1 GCA_963204975.1 Verrucomicrobiota bacterium
TGTTCGACCGCGTGACGAAGGACACCACCTTCACGATGGCTCCTGGGGATGTTTTGTTGCTCTACACGGATGGTGTGAGCGAGGCGGAGGACCGGAATGGCGATATGTTCGAGGAGCCGCGCATCAAGGAGGCGCTGGCAGCCTCTGCTGCGCAAGGCGCGGACGCGGTGGTGGATCATCTGCTGGCAGCTCTCAATGACTTCATCGGCGGGCAGGCTCCGCATGATGATGTGACGGTGATCGCGATCCAGAAGACCTGATCCAACCCATGTCCCACCTCCCCTCCATTCTCGTGCTCGGCTGCGGCAGCATCGGCGAGCGCCACTTGCGGTGCTTCCAAAAAACCGGACGCGTTACCGTCGCTGGCTGCGACACGAATCCCACGCTGCGTGAACGCATCGCGAGCACGTATGGCGTTCCCGTTTTCGATGATTATGCCGCTGCTCTGAAAGCGCAGGCTTGGGATGGCGCGGTCATCTGTGTGCCCGCGAATCTGCACACCCGGTGCGCCATGGACGCGCTGGCGGCCGGAGCAGGAGTGCTCATCGAGAAACCTCTGGCGATCAGCATGGACGGCGTGGACACTTTGATCGAGGCTGCGGCCCGGAGTGGTCGCTACTGCGCGGTGGCCTACGTGTTTCACGTCATGCCCTGGATGCAGGCAGCACGCGACTTCCTGCTCAGCGGTGAGCTGGGTCGCCCGCTGCATCTGGCGCTCACGGCAGGCCAGCACTTCCCCACCTTCCGCCCTGCCTATCGCGAGATCTACTACACCCGGCACGAGACCGGCGGCGGCGCGATCCAGGACGCGCTCACGCACTTGATCAACGCCGTCGAATGGATCGTCGGCCCGGTCACCCGCATTTACTGCGATGCCTCGCACCAGATGCTGGAAGGCGTGACCGTGGAAGACACGGTGAACGTAAGCGCCCGCCATGGTGATGTGCTGGCGAGCTACGCGATGACGCAGTTTCAAGCGCCCAGCGAGGTGACGCTCCTCATCCACGCGGAGCGTGGCAGCCTGCGCGTGCTGGGCCACAAACAAACGTGGTCGGTGATGCGTCACGGTGAGCAAGAATGGACCGATCATGTGATCGCACCGCTCGAGCGCGACGATCTCTTCATTGCCCAGGCGAATGCCTACCTGGATGGACTGGAGGGCAAGCCAACGCCCTTGAGCACGATCGAAGAAGGTGCCCAAACACTGCGCGTGAACCTCGCCGCCCTGCGCTCGGTGAGCACCGCTCTGCCGATCACTCTATGAATAGCGAACCGAGAACCGCGCCGGGCGAACTGCGTCTGGCCATGCTGGGCATGATCGAAGGCAACGGGCATCCGTATTCATGGTCCGGCATCATCAATGGCTACGATCCCGCTGAGATGGCGAAGTGCCCGTATGCCGCGATCCCACAATACATGGGACGGCAGCCGCTCGACTCCGTGCGCATCCCCGGTGCCCGCGTGACTCACATTTGGACGGACAATCCCGCCGAAGCTCCGCAGGTGGCCAGGGCCAGCCTGATCGAGCATGTGGTGACCAAGCCCGAAGATGTGATCGGGCATGTGGATGCGGTGGTGATCGCCACCGACGACGGCGATGACCATGTGCGCCGCGCCCGACCGTTCATTGAAGCCGGGCTCCCGGTCTTCGTGGACAAGCCGCTGGCCTCCAACGTGCCGGACCTCAAACAGTTCGTGTCCTGGCATCGCGAAGGGGCCACGATCCTCTCAACGAGCGGCATGAGATACGCTCCCGAGATGCGACAGGCCGAGGCGCACCGACAGGAACTCGGTGACCTGCGTTGGATCACGAGCTTCACCTGCAAGACCTGGGAACGCTACGGCATCCATGCCCTGGAGGCTGTCTCTCCGCTGCTCGGTCCCGGCTTCATCAGCGCACACACGATGCACCAGGAAGGCAGCGATGTGGTGCATCTCACGCACCGCTCCGGCACGCAGGTGACACTGGGGGCGATTCACGATGCGTATGGCAGCTTCGGTGCCGTGCATCTCTACGGCACCAAGGGCCAGTTGCCGCTCCGCCTCACGGACACCTATCCCGCATTCAGGGGTCAACTCGTGGCGTTCATCGAGATGCTGCGCACGGGCCAGCGGCCGCTGCCCATGGAAGAGACTTTTGAACTCATGGCCGTGCTCATCGCCGCCATCCGCAGCCGAAAGGAAGGCCGCATGGTGCTGATCAATGAGGTGCTGGCAGAGGTGAGGTGATCCATCGCTTCATCGGACTTCACACCCCATCAACGACTGCGGCGTTCCCGCCGAAACATCACTCAGCCTGTTCCTTCGGCTCGGGCAGGAGGAAGCCGAGCACAAAGCTCAGCACCGCCATCGCGGTTGCCACAATGCCTGCCGCCTTGGCCACATGCATGGGCAGCATCGGGCCGCCGCTCGCGAGCATCGGAGCGAGGAAGTTCGTGGTAACGAAGGCCATGCTGGTGCCAATCATGCGCCCGCCGACGTTCGTGGCGAAGCTGCCACCCGTGCCGCGCAAGTGCATGGGGAAGACCTTGGGCAGGTATTCACCGAAGTAGCTGAACTGCGCCACCGTGAGCAGGCCGCAGATAGCATACGCCCATAGGAAGGTGCTGCCGCCCTGATGGAAGAAGACGAAGTAAGTCACCGGCATCATGATAAGGGCGGGAATCTGGAAGACCTTCAGCAAGGCCACGCGGCTCATGCCGACGATCAAAAGCACCGCGAGCAGAATACGCCCCACAAGGCCACCCATCTCCTGATGCGCCTGCACCTTGTCCGCCATCTCCTTCACCTTGTCGTTGATCGGCTTCTGCTTCACGAAGTTCTCTTTGATCTTGCCGACAAGGTCTTTGCGCGCCGGATCGGTGGGAGCCATCGCGTTGAGCTGGAGATTGAGCGCCTCGCCTTCCTTGCGCAAAGGGGCCAGCGCCTTGGCTTGATCCTTGAGTTCAGGCAGGCCGGGAGTGACGCGAGCCACTGTGACCTGAAGGGCACCGAAAGCGATGCCATAGGCGCAGGCCGAAAGGGCGGCCGTGACAAGTGTGACGCGACGAAGCTCGGGCGAGAACAGGGCGGTAAAGCTCGGGCGCTTGAGCATCCCGGCAGCACGCTTCTCCAGCCAGACTTTTGATTCAGGCACAAAGGGCAGCAAGATCGCGATCGGGATCGCAGGCAGGATGCCGGTCATGAGCAGGTAGCGCCACGAGGCAGGATCGGTGGAGCCCAGACCCAGCGGCAGGCCCATGTGAGGCAGATCGGCGGCGTGCTTGCCAATCCACATGCTCATGAAGGTGACCAGCACCCCACCCAGCGAGGCAAAGGCCTGGGTGATGCCGAGCCATTTTTCTTTCTGTTTCTTGTCTTCAAAGACTTCGGCCAGCCAGGTGATCGCCGCGACGAACTCCACGCACACCCCGATGAAAGTCGTGCTGCGGAAGAAGACGAACATCGGCAGCGACGTGGCATACGCCGCAGCAAAGGGAGAAAGCGAGTAGAGGAAGATGCTCGACGCCATGATGGTCTTGCGGCCAAACTTATCCACCAGCCAGCCCCCGAGCAGGCCAAACACACCACCACAGAGCGCCGCGATCCAGAGCAGGCGGCCCACCCAGTCGGTGACCAGCGGGTTGTTCATCGGCACCTTGAGCAGTTCCGCAATCGCGGGTGCCGCCACCAGCGGGGTCATCAACAGCTCGTAGGTGTCAAACAAGAAGCCAATGCTGGCGATGATGATGATGAGCAGATGGGTGTTGGAGAGCTTGGGGGCAGACATGTGGAGTCGAAGGGGTGAGAAACTGAAGCGCCTACTCAACGTGGAACGGGGCACGGATCAATCGCCGTGTGCATCAGGGTTTTCCTGAGGGCATGTGCCCAACCCTCGAAACCGTCGCGCTTTCGAGAACGTTATCACTTTCGATTTTCGATAATGATTAGCCAGGTCAGATTTTCCAGACCATCAGACTTCAAGGACATCATATTTAATAATTTTCATGTTTCTGATTTGCAATTTCAATAATTTAAAGGAACCATTGCGGCCACCACACACCCATGAAAAACAAATCTTCGTTCCCATCACTGGCCGCGAGTGCCCTGTTGGCCCTAAGTGCGACCCTCCCAGCGCACGCCACTACCTACCTCTACTCCAGCAATGGGGCAGGGTCCGTCAATGGAGGTGCCGGCAACATCACGGCGATCACCACGACCTACGACGATGTGGCCCACACCCTGACATGGTCCACCACCCTCACGAGCGAATCTGGAACCATCGCCGACGGGTTCTGGCTCGTGCTCAGCGATGGTCCGAATCCGAAGGGACTTAGCGACCAGCTGCCGATTTATTACTTCGATGCCACGAACTCGTTCGATCCTGCCGGGAACTACAACGGCCTCACGCCAACGCTGACGGCTTACGGTTACAATGGTCTGAACGCCAACTCCAGCTACCTCGATCCTGGCGTTGGCCTGATGAGCAGCATCAGCGGCGTGGCCTGGAACTCCAATAATCAACTCACCGCCTCTGGCAGCCTGACCTCCCGCACCTTCAGCTTCTCGCTGGATGTGAGCAATCTGGACTCCTCCCTGTTCGTGAACAGCCGCTACGCCGCTGCAGGCGTGCCGTTTGACCCGGCCAACTGGGAAGGCGCGGGCTACGATAGCAGCATCGGCATCTGGTATCACGCCACCGAGAGTGGCGGTGCTGATCCGATTTACAATAGCGAAGGATTCCTCAAGGACTTCCCGGCCAAATCGCAGAGTTATTACGATATCTCGGATGGCACCACCACCGTCGTGCCAGAGCCGAGTTCAGCTTGGCTCGTCGCCCTGGCGGGTCTGGTGCTGGTGCATCGCCGCCGCTCGCTGCTGAATCGCGCGTAATCGATCTGAGCTGAATCTTCGTTCACCTGTCTCCCGAACAACGAACCGCCGGTGGCTATGAAAGTGGCCCGGCGGTTTTTTGTGCCTCAGCGTCAGCTTGCCCTCTCGCAGGCTTCAGAAGTCATAGGAAATGCCCGTCTGAACGAAGACATCTTCCTTCTCATCGTAGGGACTTTCGACCTCCGTGCCGACGCGCGCTTCAATATCAAAGCCCCAGCCGATGCTGAATCGAATGCCCGCCGAAACCTGGACGAAGACACCTTCGTCACGGATTTCTCCCGTTTCGAAATAGCAGGAGACGAACAAGGAATCGCTCTCATTGGGCAACCACCGGGTGCCGTAGTCCAGCTCGACATCTGCAAAGGCAAAGGCATCGCGCGTGTGATCCAGGGGCACCGTGGTGTAGGTGGTGCCCAGCGTTGCATACATGTCCAGGCGGTTAGACAGGGGGAAGTAGCCCTGCAAGCCCACTTCGAGATCAACCCCTTGTTGCGAAACCAGCGAAGGTCCGGCGACACCACCAAAAAGCGAGATCCCAGCATCGCCACATGTCTCGCAGACCTGTGGCTTCTGGCCCGCAGGCACCGTCACCGAGGGCGAGCTAACATCACCGGAAGACCACAAGACTAGCTCCAAGCGCAATCCCGTCTGCCAGAAGACCTTGTCCTCATGGAAGTCATTCTCCGCATGCGGAAATACTCGCCCAAATACGGAAGCACTCAGACTCTCCGTGAACGGATACGCAAAATGAGCGCCGTATTCCCACGATCCGCCTCGATGCGCCGCACTGTTGTAGTCGATGCTGATGACGCCCGACGCCTCTTCCGGGCTCATCTGGCGCTCATAAACAGAGACCCCTTTGCGCGCGTCCGCGCTGGCATCCGCAGCCGCTGTCTGAGCTGTGATCGGCAAGGCGAAACTCACCATTGCCGGAAGCAGAATCTTCAAGGGTGTCTTCATGGCGATGCGGGCTGAGGTTCAATAGTAAACAAGGTCGCAGGTGCAGACCAGATTACAGGAGCAGTAGGAGCCGCCGGAGGAGGACTTCTTGACGCACTTCTTTTTCTTGCTGTCCCACTTGTAGCCCTTCTTCTTTTTGCACTTCGCCTTGGCTTTCTTCTGCGCTGCGGTGTCCGCATTCGCAGGCTCTGTAAGGGCGATAAGGGCAGCACCGGCGGTGACAATGGACGCGAACAAACCTCTG
Organism: Verrucomicrobiota bacterium; assembly: GCA_963204975.1. Lineage (GTDB taxonomy): Bacteria > Verrucomicrobiota > Verrucomicrobiia > Verrucomicrobiales > Verrucomicrobiaceae > JAEUHN01. The sequence continues at coordinate 6,077 of CAUJJC010000137.1, forward strand.
CGAGTGAGGTTCTGCCCAGCGAAGGGTGAGACGGAGGAGATCTCCGCCTCGGTGTCTGTGGAGTCTTCCTCCACTCGTTTCAGTTGGTAGTCTGGTTTCATGGTGATGGCTGGTTAAAATTCAAAGTAGAAATTCTTTGCCTGCGGACTTGCCGTCCTGTGGCTCGTCATCGCCGAGCCATGCCAGACCGCCGGACTTGGCGATGCGCTCCAGAATCTGATCTTTGGTGAGTTCACGAATGACATGGCATCGATCCGAACCCTGAAACTCGGCGCTTCCGTTGACTTTCAGAGACTTGTTGTAGCAGTCGCCCCCGCAGTTCCACTTGGCAAAGCAGGTGGAGCAGAAGGCATGACGATCAACGGTCTGGGCACGCAAGTTTGCCAGTCGTTTCTTGTTAAACTGGAACTGCCCATTGTCATCGGTATGCCCGTAGAAGAAGACGTCTGCGTCCTTTTCATCCTCGGCAAACACCTCGAAACAACCCGAAACACCACCATCTGGAGATAAGGAAAAACTGTCCTGGGTGACACCGCAGAAGTGGTTGGAAAGGTGCCCGACCTTGGCTCCCGAGAAATAGATCTCCTGTCCCAGGGCACGCGCAGCCACCTGGGCTTCACGGAAGGCTTCGATGAAGGCATCCGTCTCAGCGCTGGGCGCATCCTTCCACCGTCCCATCTGATAGGCTGGCTCCACCTGGAGACGCTTCGGCTTGAACCGGGAGCAGATGAATTTCACCGACTCCACTAGGTGAGGGATATGATCGGCAGTCACTGTCACCCTGATTCCATACGGAAGCCCTCCCTCATCAAACCGGGTGAGCGTGTGGATCACCTGGCTGCTGGAACCACCACCACCCACCTTCGGACGGTGCGCATCCTGCAATTCGGGCGATCCATCGAATGAGACGCTGGCTCCATTCAGGTGGCTGATGATCCAGTCAATCTGGCTGTCCCGCAAGACCCCATTGGTCGCCGTTGAACTGCTGAAACCAATCCCTAGCTCTTTGGCCAGACTGGTGGCAAAAGCATGGGACTCCGTCAGGGTGGGCCAGTTGACCGTTGGCTCGCCACCCCCGTGATAGATCACTGCGAACTTGTCCCTGCCTAGCCTGGCGGCATTGCGTGCCACGAACTCGATGCCACGGAAGGCGACGTCGGGCTTCATGAACTTCTTCGCCGTATCTCCTGCCTGAGCGTAGCAGTAAGTGCATCGCAGATTGCACGCCGTGGTGAGGAATAACGTCACCTCAGTCGGCTCAGGCGTGCCTTTGAATCGGGTGATGGGTTTGGGCTCCGCTCCGGCATCCAGAATGCCCATGACTCGAAACAAGTTCCGCAGGTCGTCATAGGCTGGATCAGCGGCCTGCGGTCGAGACTCCTTGCAGTCCATCAGATGATTGACCACGCGGGCGTTGCCCACACATGCCGTCTGGCGAAGCGGCGCGTAAATGAGGTAGCGCTTCTCCTCCAGCGGAACCACGAAGGTCTCGGCTGTTACTTTCGGAAGGCGCTGGCATAGCTCCGTCATAGCCGCCGTGTGTATGAAATCGCGGCGCTGAGGTCAATAAAATACTTTCAGCCCTTCACTTACGGTGCCGAACAATCGTCTTCCATCAACAAGGCAGGACTCCGCAGCCCCGATCAAGCGAAAGGCAGCATCTTGCTCAGCAGCAAGGTGACCAGCAATCCAATAACCGAATCCGCCGTGAGCTGGAGCGTCCAGGTGCGCAGTGTTTCTTTTTCGGTCATGCCGCTGAGGCGGTTCACCACCCAGAATCCACTGTCGTTCATCCAGGAGCAGAACATCGCGCCAAATCCAATGGCGGTGAAAAGATAGACCGGATGGCAGCCCAGGTTTCCACCGGCCACCATGGGGGCCATGATCGAAGAAGTCGTCAACATTGCGACCGTGGCTGATCCCTGCGCCACGCGAACCACGGCTGCCACGAGCCAGCCGAGCAGGACCAGATTGATGCTGTAGCTCTGGGCCACCACCTTCACTGCATCTCCCACGCCCGCATTGCGCAGCGCCAAGCCAAAGGCTCCGCCGGCACTGGTGATGAGGATGATCATGCCGGCGGTCTCCAGCGGCGGGCCGACGAGTTCTTCCAGCTTCTTGAGGCCGAAACCACGCTGGCGGGCGAGCACCCAGATCGAGATCGCTGCGCCGATGAGCAGCGCTATGTTTTTGTGGCCGATGAAATCCACCCACGCGCGGGCCGCATTGAATCCATGCTCGCCACCCAGCGCATTCACCATGGCCAGGCCCCAGGGGGCATTCTTCGCGGCCCCTGCGTGCGCGAGTTCAAACACCGTGGTCATGCTGATGAGCAAGATGGGCAGAATGACTGGCGTGATGCTCCAGAAGAAGCTGGGCAACTCGCTCTCCTGCTTCGCGCTCACACCCTTCAAGTCGTCGAGCGAAACACCTCCTGTGGCCCGGAGAGGCACGATGGTGCGAGCATTGAGCCACTTGCTCACCATGAATCCGAAGGTGCAAGTGATGGCCCCGATCAGCAGTCCTCCCAACAGCGATTCGCCCACGTTCAGGTGCAGGTCTTCAACCACGGCCACCGGTCCAGGATGGGGCACCGTCATGGAATGCGTCACCGTGCCGCCGCAGCAGACGGCGAGGATGTAGAGCGTGTAGTCCTTCCCCGTGCGCATTCGCAGCGCCATGGCGAGCGGTGCCATGAGCATGAACATCGTGTCGAAAAAGATCGGCGCGCTCAGAATGAAGGTGCTCCACAGCAGTGCCCAGCCCGCGTGTTTTTCTCCGAAGAAGGCCAGGAAGCGGCGCACCACCTTGTCCGCGCCACCGCTCTCCATCAGGCACATGCCAATGATGGCTGCGAGGGCAATGGAGATCGCGATGTCCCGAGCGGTGTCGCCCAGGCCTTTCGACACCATTTCCACCACGCCCACCATGGAGGACATTGCTTTCACCTTTCCGTCCTTCTGCACGATGTCCCAGGACTCCTTGTTCGTCAGCAGTCCCGCAAGCATCGCGGCGAGCACCAGAGCGATGAAGGCATGGAGGCGCAGCTTGCTAATGCCAACGATGATGAACGCCACACTGATGGCGAGAACGGCAAAGGGCCAGTATTGGGAAGTCATATCGGCGCGGATGCTGCCGAGTCCGCAGCCGATCGTCGAGCAGAAAGATCACTCAGCGGCGTCTTCTCTTCACCCACAGACCTGCGAGCACGAGTAGCAATGCGCTGCCTGGTTCAGGCACGCCGGTGATGCCATTGATCACGGTGGCCGAACTTGAGATCCGCGAAGCGTAAAATGCGGAGGGCGCGTCCGTCGGCTGATCGGGATTGAACTGCCACGTCGGGTCCTCCCCTTCCCAGTAGCCGCCTTTGTCGAACAAGGCAGCACCAAAGGCCCCCGCATTGGTCGGGCTGGTATTGAAGGCACCGTCCACGGCGTAGTTGACGCCCGCGAGCTTCCAGGTCCCACCATCATTGATGAACAAAGCACCGCCCGAGTCGCCGCTGGAGAGCATTGCCTCATCGGTCGAGGGCAGGGCATTGAAGTCCGCCACCAAGAGTTCACCAACGGGCGACAAGGCATCTGGCATGACCCCGCTGATCACATTCGTGCCCCAGCGCGTGGTGCCGTCGCCGACGGCAGCCGTCCAGCCTTTCAAGTCCGCCCCCAGCCACACTTCACCCGCCTTGACTCCTCCATTGCCCGTGACCACGGCGGTCTGTCCCAGTTCGGAACTTCCCTCGTAGAGAGGTGCCCAGTTGGCGAAGGATTCCAGCGTTTGATAGAGTCGTAGATCGGTGCCAGGCACGTCATAGTAGCCCACGCCTCCGAAGGCCGAGGTGTCGATATTGTAGCTGGCGTTAGGAAGGCCGGTGAAGGTAGCAGTTTGAGTGAATGTGGAACCCTGAACGCCGATGTGAGCCGCCGTAATGAAGTGGTTCGGTCCAATGGCTGTGCCCACGAAGGAACCAAAGGTGCCCAGGTATTGCCAGCCACTCCCGGCATACGTTCCCGAGGGTGCAGTGGTGTTGTGGCCTGCGTCCGCCGTGTCGTAAAACAGCACTCCGTGGGCTGTATTCAGCCCCATCGCCATCCACGCCACCAGGAAGAGGCTGCGGAAATTCGCAAGCCGGGGGCTGAATGAAGCGAAAAAGACGTTCGAACGCATGGACGGCCATTTTAGCCGTCGTTCGTTATAAATTCCATAAAATAATCAGGCCAGCTTCATGAGGCTGGCCTGAGAAAAAGTGACGAGGTATGCTTTTCCGCTAACTCGTCACGTCACCTGACCCAATCCAGAGGGTCACGGACATGAGAAAAATTGAGGCCCGTCGAGGCCCAAGCCCAGATTAGGCCTTGGGAGCAGCGGCGGCGTTGATGCTTTTCGCCAGACGGCTCTTCAAGCGGCTCGCCTTGTTTTTGTGGATCACGTTCTTCTTGCCAGCCTTGTCAGCGACAGCAGCGAAGAGACTCAGTTCCTTCTGCGCCAGTTCAAGGTCACCCTTTTTGACTGCGGCAGCCACACGATTGCGGAAAGTGCGGATGCGGGAACGGGTGATGGTGTTGCGAAGATTGCGGGTCTTCGTCTGACGGATGGACTTCTGATTGGAGCGGATGTTGGCCATAAAGGAGGGGGCGGAAAAGGGCGGAGCTAGTAGTAGAGGCTCCCCAGGATGTCAAGCTGTCGATTCGCAAGCACTGAAAGCCGTTCAGCGATAGCCGGTCATCATGGCGCAGGGGACCTCGCGCTGGCGACCTGATTTCTCCTGATGCACGGCCACGACATAGACTCCGGTCTTGGAAGGTTTGAAGGAGAGCACACAGCCCCAGCCATCCAGCACCGGCTCGATCTCGCCCGTGGGCTTGCCATCCAGATCGAGCACCGCAGCCGTCACATGCACGCCCGAGTCCGGCGGCACCGCGATGCAAAAACGGTAATCATTGCCTTTGAAAAGCTGCACCCGCACGGCCTTGCCCATCTCGGGGCCGAGATCCTTCACCCATGCCTCGGCGCGAAACTCAAAGCGCTGCTCCTCGAACATGGAAGCCAGCTTTCGCGCAGCGTCCTCCGCCTCCGCTTTGTCTCGCGCCTGGGCTGGAGGGCTCACGACCAAGACTCCAGCCAGAACGGCCAGCAGCATCATCGCACGTCGGCAGATGAAGAGTGTGCTTTCGCAAAAAATGACAGTCGCGCGCATGACAATCTTTGATAACGTCGCCATCTCTACAGTTGGTGCTCGCATCTTCAAAGAAAGGTTTTGTCCTATTTTAAGGTGTCAGTGGCTGCCGATTGCTCTCGCGACCTCCCCCCTCCCCATCCCCATGGCCAGCATCGTTTTTACCCTCGAAGACGGATCGACGATCATCACGCCCCTCGACGTTGATTTGATCACCATCGGACGCGCCGAGGACAGCATCGTCCAGCTCCCCTGCCCTTCCGTCTCCAGTCACCACGCCACGGTGAAGGCACGGCCCGACGGCTACTACGTTCAGGACCTCGGCTCCCGCAATGCCACCCGCCTCAATGGAGCCGAGATCGAGGAAGCCCTGCTCAATGATGGAGACCGTATCGCTTTCGGTGACATCCAGGCCGTCTTTTACGCCAGTGATGAAGTCCCCACCGCGATCCCCGTGGCGGAGCCCGAGCCCATCGCCATCCCGGCCCCCGAGATCAAGCGCATCGTCGATACCGCCCCGCCCGTGACCGGCATCCCCTACGGTGCCACCACCTACAATCCACGCCCCCGCCTGCATCCCAGCCGTTCCGTGCCGATGAACGAAGGCGGTGGCTGCGTCACCGGCATCATCCTCACCCTCCTTTTCGGTGGAGCCTTCCTCATCGGCCTCTCCCTGCGCCACTACAAGGTGACCGACGGTGGCGTCCTGCCCAACGACTTCATTTCCAAGCTCTTCAGCAAAGTGAAGATCGAGGTCAAAGACGATTCCGCGAAGTAACACGCTTCCGCTACCTCGCTTCGAGAAACCCTGCAAGCCGCTCCACCGGTCTGCGTTCCTCACAGCCTGCCCGGTTTCCGCCATTTCCAACCTAACCACCAACCTCACTCCTCCACACCATGCCCCGACTTTTCACCCGTCGCACATTCTTCAATACCACCGCGCTCGCCGGTTCCGCCTTCGCCGTTCCTAATCTCCTGCTCAAAGGCCAGAACGCCGCCGGCAAACGTCTCCGCCTCGCCCAGATCGGTGCCAATGGCAAAGGCCTCTCCGACTCCAATTACGTGACGCTGGAGCACGACATCGTGGCGATGGTCGATGTCGATCAGAAGCGCCTCGATGAGGCAGGCAAGAAGAACGAAAAGTATCACGTCGATGCTGGCAAGGCACCGCCGCGTCCGCCCCGGCTCTACACCGACTTCCGCAAGATGTTCGATGAGATGGCCAACGACATCGACGGCGTCATGATCGCCACCCCGGACCACACCCACTTCCTCGCCGCCATGTGGGCGATCAAGCACGGCAAGCACGTCTGCGTGCAGAAGCCCATGTGCAACACCATCTGGGAAGTGCGCGAGCTGCACAAGGCCGCCAAGGAAGCCAAAGTCATCACCCAGATGGGCAACCAGGGCCGCACCATGGAAGGCCAGCGCCTCGCCAAGGAATGGATCGAGCAGGGCCGCATCGGCACCCTCAAGGAAATCCGCCTCCATACCAACCGCCCCATCTGGCCCCAGGGACCCATCGACAAGGTGCAGGCCCCCACACCCGAAGGTCTCGACTGGGACCTCTGGCTCTCCTCCACCCCCATGGAGCCGTATTTCGAGCTGCCCAAGGACAAGCAAACCAAGCGCGCCTCCAGCGTGCATCCCTTCGCCTGGCGCGGCTGGTGGGCCTGGGGCTCCGGTGCCCTCGGCGACATGGGCTGCCACATCATGGACGCCACCTTCTCCATCCTCGGTCAGGTCATCCCAACCAAGATCGAAGTGGAAAGCGACACCATCTCCGATCTCTGCGCGCCGAACTGGACCAAGCTCAAGTATCACATGCCCGCCAGCGAGAAGCAGCCCGCCGTCATCGTGAGCTGGCACGACGGCAGCATCGACGGCAAGCCCAACAAGCCCGAGAAGCATGAGATGATCAAAGACGACACCTGGGCCAAGGCCACGTCCGGCATGCAGTTCATCGGCACCGATGGCATCGTCTTCGAAGGCGACGCCTACTGCAAGAGCCCTCGCATCTACCCTGACGAAGCCTACACCCAGGCCCGCATGGACCTCGGCAGCGGCAAGCACAAGAAGACCGAAGCCCGCAGTCCGACGCCCGATAACCCGCAGCTCGAGTGGGCGCATTGCATCGTCAACGGCGGCCTGCCCAGCTCGAACTTCGACTACTCGGCCGCGCTCACGGAGTTCGTGCTCCTCGGCAATCTTGCCGTTCGTTCCCAGCAGGCCATCTCCTGGGACAAGGACGCGATGAAGGTCACCAACGTGGATGCCGCGAACCAGTTCATCAAGCGTCCGAGCTACCGTCCAGGCTGGGGCGTGTAAGCGCACCGTCCATTAATCTCGTGAACCCCGCAGCGCCTCTTGGCCTGCGGGGTTTTTTTTCGATATACCGAAACCAAAAGAAAAAAATGCGCCTACTTGCGCAGGCTCGTCACTCCACCTTCGAGCTGAAAGAGCTGCGTGACTTCCTCGTCGGTGAGCACGCGATTGAAGACCGCGAGATCATCCATGTGCCCGACATACGCTG
>CAUJJC010000138.1 GCA_963204975.1 Verrucomicrobiota bacterium
TTGAGCCGCGCAAGGTAGCTACCTACCGTCCTCGGGGCCGCAAGAGCTGCAACGCTCAACACTGACGCGCCATGTCCGCACGCACTGCTTCGCGTAGCACAGGACGAACCTACCTGCTCGCGCCTGCGCAGCCAATGGCCCGTGGCGCAGGAACCTCCAAGAAGAAGCGCAGAATCGCGCCCCCAAGCCCCAAGGCAGGCGACCGCCGTCCGCGTGCCTACTCACCCGACGAACTTGATTCGCTCCATGCCACAGCTCACAGCATCAACTGGCAGTCGATGATCTCACTCAAGACGCCGCCTTCACGTCGCATCGTTACGCACGAAGCCCTCGTCAGCACCCTGCAAAGGATGAAGCGCAAGCTGGAGAACCTGCGCAGGCGCAACCAGTTCCCCGCCTGCATTGCCGTCACCGAATTCGATCCCGACGAGCGTGAAGGTATCACAACATCCACGGCGAACTTCCACATCGCCTTTGCCTCTCAGCTCTCCGAAGCACAGCAAACTACGATGCGTGAGTGGTGGCTGGAAACCATGTCGCTTCAGAGCAACCAAGGGCGCTACTTTCAATACGACGCCAAAGGCGGCGGGCCGAGGCTCCAGGACTACATCGCCAAGGACATCCGAAGTGGCAGATGGGTGAAGTTCCCCGTGGAGTGGCTGCCACCACGCATCGACTGCCGCCTTTGGTTCGTCGTTGGCACCAAGCGTCTGGGTGCGAAGTCGGGTCGCAAGCTGAGGGCGAGCACCCATCAGAAGCGCCGTCGCTATAAGGGTGAGCACGCATCTCACCCGCGACAGCGGTTGAGGGCGAGCACCCATTCTCGTGAGGGTGAGCACCCATCGCTACCCATAACCACAGACGATTTTTCACTCTGGCCGTCATCACACACAGCAGTCACACGCGACACACAGCCATCAGTCTCCATGTCCTCTGCTCCGCCCGCCCCTCCCATCACGATCCGAATATCTGCCACATCAAAGGCAGAGAATATTGCCCTTTGGACACTCATGCATCGGGGCAGTCCTCAAGTGCCCTGCTCCTGCCAAAAAAACGTCGATCAAAGCCCCATCAGACAAGGAATTGAAATAGAGCGACTATCCAATGTCAGGCTGTCTTCTGCTTTGTCAAAGTCCACTGAGGTAGTTATGCCAACAAGAGTGTGTCGAGTTAGTGTTGTCACATCACTCTGGACTACCGATACCGCCAACCTTGCTCACTCCAGGCTTTGCGCTGGTGATCCCAACAAATCCAATCAGGCAGGTTGCCACAGCCAGAAGGCGACTGCCTCCTCCCGCTGCTGCGTTGAACATCACGAGAAACTCTCCGATGACTGGCACGGATGTCACCATCCACATGCCACTCTGCCATCTCGGCGCGTCAGCAATAATCACCGTTTGACGGCGCTCAAGTCGGCGCATCGCCGCCTCATCCTCCTTATCAGAACTGAACACCATGAAGACGAGTGCGCAGTGCAAAACCCAAAACGTGATCAGCATGACTCGACGAATATCCAATGGTTCAGCTTCATCTTCCTTTGAGTTCGTTCTATAGACCGCCTCTACCGTGAGCGGTTTCAGTTTTGGTGCATCTACCGCTTCCGATTCATCGCCCTCACGCTGCGCATAATTCCATTTTATCCATTCTAGGCACGTTAGGCTGTCTTCTGGAAATACAAGGCCAGGACGCCGCTCTTTAAACCTGTCCTGGAAGTTCCTGACCTCTTCCCAAGGAATGCCCGTCTCTAGTAACGGTTTACATTTTCGCAACCGCTCCCATGCGGCCTGCAAATACTGTTCATAGTTATCGTCGCCATCTGTGATTCTAAACCCCTCTTCGGTTACTATGTCATAGAACTCATCCGGCATGTGGATTGCTCTACTCAGTGCATCGGAGACAATTTGGCAGAACGAAAAGTCCAACTCTTGCGGTATTTCCTTTTGAGCAGGGAATGGCAGCCTCATCATGCGATCATTGTCTGATGGCCACCAATGGTGTCAATTCTTGTCTTGCTGCTAGGCGCATCGCTTTCGCATTTATGTCGTGCCGAAACCCCTGCCCGGCCTAACGTCACCCATTCGACACGACCTGCCGTAAAGAAGCACCGGCAATCTCCTTGTCGGTGAATGCTCAATGCCGTGAATGATGGCTCCACTACCGGCGAGGGTAGTCGCATCCCGACCACAACCAAAAGCTCCACGCCCGCCCGCGAAGCCCAAAGACGAAGAAAACATCCTGGAAAGTAAGCGCCAAATTCCACCACGCACGCGCGCGAGGCTCTCATCACGGGTTTAAGAGCCCCAAAATAGCCACCCGAAATTCTATGCGCGTGCGCGAGGTTCACGATCCGGATTGGCCCACTTCGAGGCAACGCATTGAGGCATGGCCATACTGCCTTCCGTAATCGGACAAGCACGCGACAAAGGCGGAAAGCAAGGTTGCTCTCGCCCTCGGGTGAGAACTGGAAACCCGAAAAAACTGTATCCGTTTTGTATCCATTTCACACCACTAATCGCCGCTTTTAAACGCGTAATACCGCTAGTTGCGAAGATGGCTCAAAATCTCCCCGAGTCCTTGTAAATCAAGGATTTCAGCCTACCGGCAGTGGGACTCGAACCCACACGGTGGTCACCCACCAACGGATTTTAAGTCCGTTGCGTCTACCATTTCGCCATGCCGGCCTTGCGGCGCGTGGCGGATTCATAGCGGGTTGTCGCGAGAATGCCAGCAAAGCATTTCGCCACTTCCACTCTTCAAGAAACTTACCCTATCTCGCTTGTAACGTTGACACCCTTTGTTGGGCCGGGCTAATCTGGCCCTCCTCCCCACGGAAATTGGACCTTAATTTGGCCCATCCCCTTTTTTAGACCCAGCGCCCCCCTTCGCATGTATTCCAACGAAGAGTATATCCTCACACTTCTCCAGGAAGCCGGCATTGTCGGCGACAAAGAAATCGCCAATGCCAAGGGCCTGAAAAAGCCCGCCGAGACCCTGCTCGAGGCCATGATCAAATCGGGCATCATCAATGACGAGCAGGTGGCCCAGACGCTCGCGGTCAATTCGGGCATGGAGTTCGTTGATCTTCATGGCTATGTGACCAACCCGGATATCAAAGCGGTAGTCCCCGAGGAAGTCGCCCGCCGCTACAAGGTCGCCCCACTGGGCATCGGGGCCTCAGGTTCCTTGCAAATTGCCGTTTCGGACCCCTATGATTTCGAAACACTGGACGCCCTGCCTCACGTCTTGCAGCCTGACATTGAATTCTTCTGCTCCACGCCAAACCTTATCCGCGCGCTGAATTCGAATCTCTACGGCAACGAAGAAGAAATCACCAAGGCCTTGGGTCAAGACGGCGATGCCCCGGTCATTCGACTTTGCCAGAATATCCTTTTCGAAGCCGTGAAAAACCGCGCTTCCGATATTCACATCGAGCCACTCGAGAAGGACGTGCGTATTCGCTACCGCATCGATGGTGTGCTTCATGACGTGGAGCATCACCCAAAGCGCCTGCTCTCCTCCATCATCGCCCGCTACAAAATTTTGACCGGCTCGATGAACATCGACGAAAAGCGAGTCCCACAGGACGGTCGAATTCAGACAAAGTATCAGGACAAGGAACTCGACCTGCGCGTCTCGATGATTCCCACCAATCACGGCGAGAGCGTGGTCATGCGTATTTTGGACAAATCGGGGCTGCGTCTCGGCTTGTCGGACCTCGGCTTCCTCTCCGATGACCAGGAGAACTTCGAAAAGCTCATCACCCTGCCAGATGGCATCATTCTGGTGACTGGGCCCACGGGTTCGGGAAAGACGACCACCCTTTATTCCTGTCTGAACTTCATCAACCGTCCTGACCGCAAGATCATCACGGTGGAAGATCCCGTCGAGTATCAGTTGGCGGGGATTAATCAGGTCATGGTTAAGGAAGACGTTGGGATGACCTTCGCCGCCGCTCTCCGCTCCATGCTTCGTCAGGCACCGAACATCATCATGATCGGTGAGATTCGTGACCTTGAAACCGCCTCGATCGCTATCAACGCCTCGCTCACGGGGCACTTGGTCTTCAGCACGCTGCATACCAATGATGCCCCGAGCGCCGTCGCACGTCTCGCGGACATCGGCATCAAGCCTTTCCTCATTTCCTCAGCCGTCCGTGCCATCATGGCCCAGCGACTGGTCCGCAAGCTCTGCAACGACTGCAAGACTCCCAGCGCCCTTGGAGAGAAGGAACTCCGCGCGCTGCGCATCGACGCCAGCCAGGCGCTCGAGGCCAGCATCATGCAGCCCAATGGATGTAACCGCTGCCGCAAGGCTGGCTTCCGCGGACGTCTCGCCCTCATCGAGATCCTCACCATGGATGACGAAGTGCGCGGCATGATCAATCAGGAACTCACCACCCCGCAGATCCGCAAACGCGCCCGCGAACTCGGTATGAGAACTCTGCGCGAAGATGGCGTCCGCAAGGTTCTCGCAGGCATGACCACCGCCGAGGAAGTCATTGAGGCCACCATGGGCGACGCGGACTAATACATGAACGCTGAAGGTGAAGCCTGAAATCAACTTCGCTTCGCCCTTCACGCCGTCACAGTTTCATCCTTCATATTTTACCTTTCATACTTCTATTCCATGACTGCACAGAACGTAGTGGACATGCTCAAGGCACGAGGCGTCATCGACGAAGGCGTCGCCTATGACATCTCGCATGAGGCCGTCGAAGGCGGCAAAGACATCCTCCAGGTCATCCTCGATTTTGGCGTGTTCAACTCTGAGGATGAATTCTGGGCTCTCGTGGCCGAGGAAATCGGAGCCGAGCACTTCGATCTGGCCACCTTCGAGCCTCCGCCCGAGTTGATCGCCGTCATGCCGGCAGCAATGGCCAAGCTCTACGGAGCCTTCCCCATCAGCCTTGATGCGAAGAGCATGCACGTCGCTTTCACAGATCCGCTCAACCCGCAATTGCTGGAAGACCTGCGCTTCTCCCTGGGCAAGGACATTGTGCCCGTCGTCGCTCGTAAATCTCAGGTGCAGGGCTTGATCGACAAACACTACGGCACCAGCTCCGGCGGCTTCGATGAGATCTTCAAGCAACTCGGCCTCGCCGCCGAAAAGACCAAGGAAGAGGCCGACCCAAACTCTGCCCCAATCGTCCGGTTCGTTGATCTCGTGCTGACCCAGGCCATCAAAGAAAAGGCGAGTGACATTCACTTTGAGCCCTTCGAAACCGAGTTCAAGATTCGCTACCGCGTGGACGGAGCCCTCTATGAAATGGCACCGCCACCTGTGCATCTGGCCAATTCGATCATCTCGCGCGTCAAGGTCATGTCCAACATGAATATTGCCGAGCGACGTGTCCCACAGGATGGCCGCATCATGACCACTTGTGATGGACGACCTGTGGACATGCGCGTCTCTTCATTGCCCACCCAGCATGGCGAGTCTGTAGTGCTCCGCGTGCTTGATCGCTCATCCATTCAGCTCACGCTCACCGATCTCGGTATGAGCGACTATCTGGACAACTACATCCGCACCACCATCCACAAGCCCAATGGCATCTTCATCGTCACGGGCCCCACGGGCGCTGGCAAGACGACCACGCTCTACGCTGCACTTCGTGAGATCAATACCATCGACGCGAAGCTGCTGACCGCCGAAGACCCGGTGGAATATGAATTGGACGGCATCATGCAGGTGCCTGTTAATGACGCCGTCGGCCTCACCTTTGCCAGAGCGCTCCGCGCCTTCCTTCGTCAGGACCCAGACCGAATTATGGTGGGCGAAATGCGTGACCTTGAAACCGCCCAGATCGCCATTCAGGCATCACTCACAGGCCACTTGGTGCTCAGCACCCTGCATACTAATGATGCTGCGGGAGCCGTGACCCGTCTCGTCGATATGGGCGTGGAGCCCTTCCTCGTAGCAGCCACACTCGAAGGCGTGCTCGCCCAGCGTCTTCTGCGCACCATCTGCAAAAACTGCAAGACCTCCTACGACCCCAGCCAGCACATCCTTAACCAGCTCGGACTCACCAGCCACGACACCCAAGGGAAGCAATTTTTCACTGGTGCCGGCTGCCCGACCTGCGGCAACACGGGCTACAAGGGCAGAAAAGGCCTTTTCGAACTGCTCGATATGAATGACACCCTGCGCGACATGGTGACCAAGAAGGCCCCCTCGCTCACCCTCAAGCAAAAAGCCATCGAACTGGGGATGACGACCCTGCGCGAGGATGGTATCCGCAATATCTTCGATGGCATCACCACCATTGAGGAAGTCCTGAAATACACCTGACCAGCCTGCGGAAAGGTTTCCAGAATCAGTCCACAGCCAGATTTCCATCGACAATGCATTAGTCGTTCCGCTATTCTCACGCTCAGCCACACAATTTTCAGATCCCGCCCGCCCTTATGCCGACATTCCACTACACTGCCCTGGACGCCAATGGCCAGGAGACCGCCGGAACCATCGAAGCTGCCTCCGATACTGAAGCCATCAACCTGCTCCGACAGCAGCAGATGTATGTCACAGATGTCGCGCAGGAAGGCAAAGGCAATGCCGCCGCCATCAAGGCCAAAGCCGGGAAAGTTTCTTCCAAGAGCAAAAGCAAAGTGGCTGGGAAAAGCTCCGAGAGCCTGACCGTCAAGAGCAAGAACCTGATGGTTTTCACCCGTCAGCTAGCCACGCTCATCGACTCCGGCCTTCCTCTTCTCCGTGGTCTCACCGTTCTGGGTCGCCAGGAGCCCGTGCCCGCCATGAAGCGCACGATCACCACGATTGCGGACAGTGTGCAGACCGGCAGCACTTTCTCCGAGTCCCTTTCCCAGTTCCCCAAGATTTTCAACAAGCTCTACATCAACATGGTGAAGGCTGGTGAGCTTGGTGGTGTGCTGGAAATCGTTCTCAATCGTCTGGCGGAATACCAGGAAAAGGCTCAAAAGCTGAAGAACAAGATCATCGCCGCGATGGTGTATCCCATCATCGTCATGGTCATCGCCGTGCTGATCATGGTCTTCCTCATGCTCGTCATCGTGCCGAAGTTCGAAAAAATCTTCGACGACATGATCCCTGGTGGCCGCTCCAAGCTGCCGATGCTTACCCAGTTCGTCATCGGCATCAGCCGAAATGTGGGAGCCTACTTCCCGCATATCCTCGTGGGTCTCGCATTGCTCTTCATCGTGTGGAAAATCTTCCAGGCCTCCCCTGGCGGAAAGATCATCATCGACCGCATGAAGCTCAAGATTCCACTCTTCGGTGACGTGCAGCTCAAAAGCGCCATCTCCCGCTTCAGCCGCACCCTGGGAACTCTTGTGACCTCTGGCGTGCCGATTCTTCAAGCACTCAACATCACCCGTGAAACTGCTGGTAACATCATCATCGCCGATTCGATCAACAAGGTGCATGACGCTGTGAAGGAAGGTGAGTCCATGGTCGCCCCGCTGGAATCCAGCAATGTCTTCCCGCCGATGGTGATCTCCATGGTGGACGTGGGTGAGGAAACCGGACAGCTCCCCGAGATGTTGCTCAAGATCGCTGACGTGTATGAGGATGAAGTGGACAACTCCGTCTCCGCCCTCACCTCCATGCTGGAACCGCTCATGATCGTGTTCCTGGCCGTCGTCGTGGGCACCATCGTTATGGCACTCTTCCTCCCGCTCATCAGCGTGATTCAGAACCTCAATGGCAGCTAGCCACGAAGCGGCCGGAAAAACCCAAGCCCCCCCAACTATGCGCACTTCCTTCGCTGGCAACTGTCGCACGACTGCTGCCTTTACCCTCATCGAGCTTCTGGTCGTGATCGCCATCATGGCCCTGCTCGCATCCCTCACCATGATGGGATTCAGTTCAGCCTCTGTTAATGCCTCCAGAAACCGCACTGCCGCCTTTCACCGGGCGATCATGTCCGGCCTGGAAAACTACAAGTCAGAAAACGGCGAGTTCCCCGAGCCTCGCAGCGCGGGGAAGAGGACGAACTTCGGCAACAATCAGTATGAAATTGGTGGTTCGCTGATGCTTTACCAAGCACTCAGTGGCGATGGCGATGATGAGATCAAATCCGCCAACGGACGCAGCAGCGCATCCGATGGAGTGGTGGAGACCGATGCAGAAATCGCCGCCATCATGCTCAAGGAAATGCCGCGCGAGATGTCGCAAAAGACCAGCACTGGCGAGTGGCTGCTGATGGACGGATTCGGGCACCCATTTCAATACACCTACCCGCAGCGTAGCGGTAAGAATGCCGGACAAGGAGCCCCCAGCACCAATACGATTAACACGACCTATGATCTGTGGTCGTATGCTGAAGATGACAAGAACACCACCGAGACCTCACTGACCTCCAAGCAGGAAACAAACATCAGCGGCAAGTGGATCAAAAACTGGTGATCCAGCGATTGCATCGTCTTCCCCTTCCATCAGTTCGTTGCATTGCAGCGTTGGTTGTCCTATATCTCCCTGCCGCCTTCGGAGGGATCGGGGACAATCCCGATCTCGAAGTCGTCTTTCAGTTCACCCTCGCCCCATCGGGGGTAACGACGGCCACCGATGGCTCTTGGATCATGGGAGTCAATCAGGCTGAAAAGCCGCAGTTGCGTGCTGTGCGCATTTCTCATTCGGGTGAAGTCTCGCCGTTCCCTGACGAAAAGATGAGCCGAGGCGACATGGCATCGCCCATTCCCTTGGATGCAATCGAAGCCCTGCAAAGCGATGCTGCGGGCATCGTTTGGCTGCTCGATAATGGACGCCGCTCTGAACTCCCCCCCAAGCTGATCGCCTGGAATCCGGTGAAATCTAGTGTGCAGCAGGTGTCCTACCTGTCACCACCAGCAGTCGTGCCAGGGTCATTCGTCTCGGATATTTGCGTGGATGCACTTTCGCCTTTGGTCTTTGTCAGTGATCCTGCCAATGGGGCCGATGCTGCCCTCGTCATCCTGGATCGCAGCACCGGGATCGCCCGGCGTTTCTTGCAAGGCCATGCAGCGCTTCAGCCAGACTTGAGCGTGCCCCTGAAGGCCACCCGAACAGGCCAGGAAACCCGTCGCCTGGATGGTTCATCCACGGTGCCTCACTGTGGGATCAGGCCTCTGATCATGGATCGCAAGGGCCAGTGGCTCTACTTTGCCGCTGTTCAATCGCGAGCTATTTACCGGCTGCCAGGTGCCTTGCTCCGCAGTCCTGACCTGACTGAGGAGAAACTCGTCAAAGCCCTCGAACGCTACGCCGACAAGCCAGCCGCCGCCTCGCTGGCTATCGACAACAAGAACAACATTTACGTGGGCGACATCGCTGGCCGTTCAATCGGCGTCATCCATCCAGAGAAGCGCGACTACACGCCGATGACCTCTGATCCTCGCCTCGTGTGGCCTGATGGCCTGTGCTTTGGCCAGGATGGGAAGCTCTACTTTTACTCCCGCACCCAAACGACGGTGAGCACCACCACATCCCAGGACGGGCGGCCTGCGGGCACGGAGCATAGCATGTTTCGGCTAAAACCTCTGGCTCCTGGGCAGCCTGGGAACTGACCGTCAGCCAATCGCACGCTTGAGTGCGTTGGCGGTGATGCGCTGCACACGCGGATCGGGACCGTGAGGCCGACTCCAATGGCTCCAGGGAATCATGTGCCCTGGCGGACTGCTCAGCCCTTGGTTCCAGAAAATGGTGGAGGCGTTGAAGACGATGTTCTTCTTCGGCCCTTCAAAGACCGTGGCCGCATACTTGCCAAGGCGCGTGCCACCCGCCCAGACGTTCCCCTCCGCTACCACCTGGAGGCCATCACGTCCGATATCTGGATCGCCGTGGAATTCCCATCCCACGAGTCCTGGAATGCTTTCGCCTTTCTTCATGCCCGTGCCTTCGAAAAGCCAATGATCTGGCTGGGCACACGTCCAATCACCACCACCATTGAAGGGAACGATCGTGCGGGCACCGATGATGTCGCGTTCATCGGGTCCTGGATTTTGAAACGGACCAAGCACCTTGGCGTAGGCCTCCTTCTCCTCTTCGCGGAACTCTCCATAGCAAGTCTCACGCGTGAGCCGACGATGCGGCTGCCCTTGGGCGCTCGGCGTGAAGGGCGTGACCATATAGACATCGTTGGCCGATAACCACAGCACATTCAGGCCATCATGAATCGCCTGCTTCACATGCTGATACTGCCGGATGTCCCAGTATTCGTCGTGACCAGGGCTGATCATCACCTTGCACCGCGAGAGGTTCGCAGGCTCCAGATTGTCAACGTTGGAGCAGTAGGTCACATCGTAGCCTTCCTTCTCCAGCCAGTAGCAGAGCGGATACTCCCAAAGCAAAAACTCACCGCTGCCGACGCTCAGAGGGTTGTCGAAGATCTGCACATACTTCCCGTATGGCCGGTCAAAGCTGACACTCACACCCGGCGCATGGGCGGCCCGCGGATCGGTGTAAAGGCTTTCCTCCACCGGCCAGCGGTTGTAGGCCTGCCAGGTATTGTCACTGCACTGGAAGAGCACACCCGCTGGACGATCATCCTTCACGATGAAGATCACGTAGCTCTGCCAGTAGGGTTGATCCGCCGAGTCAGGCACCGTGCTCAAGCGCCCCAAATAGACTCCGCTCGTCCAATCCGAGGGAATGGTCAGCGATGTCGATGATTCCCATTGGCATTCGCGAAGCCGCTGCTCACCCATCGCAGGCACGGCTTGCGGCTTGCCCTCGAAGGGGCCGAGCGTTGTCATCAGCCGAGCACCTGCGCCACCGTAGTAGCCCATACGAAAGACCTCGATTATGAACCGCGCCACCGGCTTGGTGCTGACGTAAATCTCCATCGTCTCGCCCGCCTTCACCGATTGCCGCGAGCAGTAGCCCTCGATCAACGAGGTGCGATAGCTCTTCGCCCCATCAGGCATCACTCGCGTGAGCTGGAAGCTCGCCCCTTGCTTCGTGTTTTCCGTTTTGATCAAATCGCGAGCCTGTGATGCTGCTTGAGCCGAGGATGCAGTCGATCCTGAAACTAGCGCCGCCGCGCCCGAGGTCTTGATAAAGTCACGTCGGTCCATGAGCACCCATACGTGAGCATGGCTTGATCGTTTGCAGGACAAGCAGATTACCGCGAACGTTCTGCTCGTTTCATTCCCATGCCCGACATCCTCACATGCCCTCAATGTGGCAAAGCAGCCTCCGGCGGTCTTTGCGCAGGCGTATGCCCGGAGTGTCTCGCCAGTTCCATGCTCGGCGAGTGGGAGGACCCTGATCATGATCAACTCCCCGAACCCGAGGAGCCCATCATCACGCGCGTGGCCGATTACGACGTGCTGCGCGTCCTCGGGCGCGGCGGCATGGGAGTCGTCTGCCGGGCGCGTGACCGACTGCTGGGGCGCGAGGTCGCCCTCAAACTCATCCACTCCGGCGTGCTCGCGAGCGATGAGGAACTGCGGCGCTTCCGCATCGAAGCCGAGGCCGTCGCCAGCTTGCGACATCCCAACTTGATCGTCATCCACGAAGCCGGGGAAGCCGATGGGCAGCCCTACTTCACGATGACGCTCGCCGACGGCGGCACGCTGGCACGCCGCCTGAGCGATAAAGGACCGCTCGAAGCCCCCATCGCCGCTCGCCTTGTCCAGCAAATCGCCGAAGCGGTTCATCACGCGCACACGCGAGGTGTGCTTCATCGCGATCTCAAGCCAGCGAATATTCTCTTCGATCACGAGGGACAGCCCATCGTCAGCGACTTCGGCCTCGCGCGCTTCACGGGTGCGGACTCCGTCACCAAGAGCGGTGCGCTTCTCGGCACTCCCGCCTATCTTGCTCCAGAGGTCGCGAGTGGAAAGGCCAGCCACACCACCAGCAGCGATGTGTATGCTCTGGGCGTCATCCTTTTTGAATCTCTCACCGGACGAACGCCCTTCGAAAACGAGGCACCGCTCGCGCTTTTGAAGGCCATCACCGAGGACGAACCACCGCGCCCTTCCTCGCTCGTCGATGGCATTGACCGCGACCTTGAGGCCGTTTGTCTTCGCGCGCTCGAAAAAGATCCCTCACGTCGCTACCCATCATCCGAAGCGCTCGCCACTGACCTGGGGCGCTGGCTTGCCGACGAGCCCGTCACAGCCCGCCATCCGCCCATCACTGAGAGTGTCTGGCGCTGGGCCGAACGCCATCAGACGCGCGCCGTGCTCTACTTCATGGCTGCTCTCACCGTGATCATCCTCATCATGCTTTCAGCCGTGATGAACGTGGTCATGTCCACCCAGCAGAACCGGACCGCCGAAGCCATGCATCGCAGCGAAGCCTCGCGAGCGCGCTTGCTCCGTGATCACGCCGTGCAGTTCCTGGTCACCCCTGCCACGATGCTTCAGGCGCTGCCGCACCTGGATGAAGCCGTCACCATCTCTACCGACCACGCCATTCAGGATCACGCCATCAGACTGCGCCAGCGCGTGGTCCAGCGCCTCGCTCCTCAGCGTGTCGCTCACTGGGCATGCACCCAGCCGTCGCCTGTCCTCGCCTGGAGTGCCGATTCCACCACAGCCACTTGCCAGGATGGTGCACTACTGCACACCGCCACCTTGAGCAGCAGTGGCAGGACTTCATCCGATGCCCCTCTCGCGATTCCAGATATCGGCATCAGCATCCGGCGCTCGCTTCACAGCCCCGATGGGCGCAGCATCATCCTCCAGGCGCGACAAAACGTGAGCGTTTATACCAAGCCCGAGCCCTTGCCCAAGTGGTCCGGCACCGGGTTACAAAAGGTATGGTTCGATGACAACGGGCGCCTCATTTTGCGCACCGCCCTCGGCAGCCACACCCTGCCTCCGTCCAGTGGCTTTGAGCCCCCACAGGATGCCCCCGTTCCCGAACCATCCGCAGCCCCCATCACGGCCAGCATTGTTGAGCAGACCTTCGTCTGCATCTGGCGGGGCAAGCCGGGCGAGGCCGAGCTATGCGATCCTCTTCCCCACTCCGCACCTGTCACCACCACAGCCATTGATCCCTCTGCCCGCTACATCGCCACGCTCACCAGCGCAGGCGAACTGCGAGTGTGGGAACTCGCCACCGCCCTACCCATCACGCCTCCACTGCCAGTGAAACCCTCTCTCAACCGAATCGCCTGGGACGCCGCCCATTATCACCTCGCCGTCTGGAGCGATACCGACTGTGTTTTGTTCAACTGGTAGCTCCCATTACTTTCCCCTTGGCTCGATAATTCGAACCCGCTAAACCTAGCGCCTCAATTCACCCTCCATCCTCATGCCAAAAATTAAGACCAACGGAATCGAAATGAACTACCAGGAGCGCGGCTCCGGTGATCCCCTCATCTGCATCATGGGCGTGACGGCGCCTGGCGGCGTCTGGGACGCTCATGCCCAAGCCTGGGAAAAGCACTTCCGCTGCATCCTTGGCGACAACCGCGGCGTCGGTGAAACCGACAAGCCCGAAGGTCCCTATACCACCGACATGATGGCCGATGACTACGCCGGACTCATGGACGCACTCGGCATCAAGAAAGCCCGCGTCGTCGGTTGCTCGCTCGGTTCGGTCATCGCGCAGAAGCTAGCACTTCGTCATCCCGACAAGGTGCAGTCCGCCATTCTCATGTGTTCCTGGGCACGCCAGGATCGCTTCGGCCTCTACACCTGGCAGCACCTCAAGAAGGCCAAGGCCAACATGCGCCCCGAGGACTTCATGCAGTGGATCCAGATGCTCATCTTCACCAAGCCCTGGTTCGATAACGACGACTGCTGGAACAACATGCAGCAAGGCCTCAAAGACGCCGCGCTCAATCCCGCGCCGCAGCCCCTGCACGCCACCGAAGCCCAGAGCGATGCCGCCATCACGCATAACACGCTCAACGACCTGAAGAATATCCAGTGCCCCGTGCTCGTCATCGGCGGCAAGAATGATACTTTCACTCCCGCGTGGATGAGCGAGGAAGTCGCCGCCGGTATCCCGAATAGCGACCTGCATCTCTATGACAATGCAGGCCACGCCTTCCACTGGGAATGCCTGAGCGACTTCAATCCGCGCACGACGGAGTGGTTGCTCAAGCACTAGCCGCCATCGTCCTTTCGAGAGCGCTCCCGGTCGCCTGGGAGCGCTCTTCTTGTTTAGCCCTCACATCCAGCTTGAACATGAAGCGCCCGAACTGCCGCCACGCCTCGTGGTAGAAGCGTGCCGTCGTCACCCCCATGGTGCGCAGACACTTACCGTGACTAATCCACAGCACCGTCGCTGCCAAACTTCCGCTCAGCACAAACTGCGCACGCCACAGCAGCCGCTTCAAGCCCCTGCCCGGCGCACCCGAGCAGTGCAGCCGGTCGTTCTGAAAGGCCACATGCCCAGCCTCGTCACGAAGGATGAGGGAGCACACATCCCGCACCGCCGGATCTTCACAGTGACGCAACAGCAGCCAGTAGTAGGCCGTGCTCGATAGCTCGGTCAGCGTCAGGATTTGCAGCTCAAACTTCACGCCCAGCACCTTTCGGAGGTAGCAGAACAGGCTGAAGCTCCAGTGGTCCTCAATCGGGATCACGCCGAAGCGCAACAGCAGTCCGCCGAGCAATCGGGAGTGCTCCTTCTCCTCCTCGAACCACAAGTCGATCACCTCATCGAGCCCCGTCTGGCTCTCCCGATAGGTAGCCACGTTCCAGGCGATGAGCGAGGCAGGCCCGCCACCGTCTCCCAGTTGAAACTCCTTCAGCGACTGCTCCAGCAGCAGCCTCGCCTCCGGCTTCACCTTGATGGGTGCATCCCATCGGGGCTCCAGGCGATTGAGTTTGTTGTGACGGAAGAAGGCGACCCACTTGGCGGTGTTGAGTTGTGTTTTCATGACGACCCGACGCTGCGCCCCGGGCCGTCACAACTCAAATGAAGTGCCTGTGAAATCGGCGTGAAGACAAGGCCATCACTTCTTCTCAGGCTCGCATTTACACAGCCACTCAGCAGCCTTGCAGCCTTCACATATCTCCGTGTTGTATTCCAGGCGGGCAGTGATGGCTTTGCTCTTGGGGCTTTCTTTGAACTGAAGGATCAGCCAGTCACCGGCCTTCACCAGGGAGACCACGAAGCCCTTGGCGTCCTTGCTGACTTCAAGCTTTTTGGGGTCATTGCGATCACCCGTGATGGCCGTGAGACTTTGTTCGGCGAGTGCGACAGGTTTCATGTCCTTATCGAGCACGGCAATGTGGAACTTGTCACCCTTCACGGTGACTTCTCCGTGCATGGTTTCGTCCTTGCTGAACTCGAGGATGCGTCCGCCATTGGGACCACGTTCGACACCGCTGTGTCCGAAGGAGATGGCAGTGATGAGAGTGAGGAGGAGGGTGGTGAGTTTGGTTTTCATGGATGTAGCTGTGTTTGTCTGTTTGGTTGGGGTGATTATTCACTGCGCGGCAGGTGCATTGAAACGCACTGCGTGTTCCGCCGCGCGCTTGCCGAAGAGCCAGAAGGCAGCGGGGGTGACGAGGATGTCCAGCAGGGTGCTGCTGACGAGGCCGCCGCAGATGACGACGGCGACGGGGTGCAGGATTTCTTTGCCCGGCTCATGCGCGGCGAGCACGAGCGGGATCAAGGCAATGCCGGCGCTGAGCGCGGTCATCAGCACGGGCACGAGGCGTTCCAGTGTGCCGCGCACGATCATCCCACGAGAGAAGGTTTCGCCTTCGTGCTTCATGAGGTGCAGGTAATGGCTGATCATCATGATGCCGTTGCGCGCGGCGACGCCGCCGACGGCGATGAAGCCGACAAGCGTGGCGATGCTGATGTTATTAATGAGCAGCCAGGTGAGGGCGAGGCTGCCCATGAGCGCGAGGGGAATATTGATGAGCACCTGCGCGGCGAGCATGGCGCTGCGGAAATAGCCATAGAGCAACATGCAGATGACGCCGAAGACGAGGATGGAGAACAAGCCGATGCGCTTCGCCGCCTCTTGCTGCGCGAGGTATTCGCCCTCGAAGCGGAAGTAGTAGCCCTCGGGCATTTTCACTTTCTCGCGCACCTGCTTCTCCCAGGTCTGCACGAGGGACTCGAGATCACGAACGCTGGTATTGGCACCGATGACGATGCGGCGTTGTGTGTTCTCTCGGTTGATGACGTTCGGTCCTTTGCTCTCGCGGATGTCGGCAACGAGGCGCAAGGGAATGCGCCGTGCGCCGCCGGTTTCAATGAGCAGCTCACCAAGTCGCGCGGGTGAATCGCGCCACTCCGCAGGCAGTCGAAGCACGAGGTCAATGGTGCGCTGGCCCTCGCGCAACTCCGCTAAAGTGCGGCCACCGAGCAGGGCGCTGACTTGTTCATTGATCGCTCCGGGCTGCACGCCGTAGGCGAGTGCGCGTTCGCGGTTCACTTCGATCTTGAGCTGCGGGATGGGCACCTGGGCTTCGAGGTTCACATCCGTGAGGCCAGGGATACTCTTGCCGATGTCGCGGATCTGCGCGCCTTTCTCGCGCAGCACATCGAGATCGGGGCCGAATATCTTCACCGCGATCTTGGAACTCACGCCGCTGAGCATGTGGCTGAGACGATGGCTGATGGGCTGGCCGACATTGACGAAGGTGCCGGGCACGCTACGCAGCTTGTCGCGGATCTCTTTGAAGACCTCGGCGCGCGGGCGTCCACCCTCATGGAACTCGACATCGAACTCATTCACGCTCACGGGCATGACGTGGTCATCGCGCTCGGCACGTCCGGCGCGGCGGCCCACGCTTTTCACTTCGGGTATGCTCTGCAACAAACGCACGCCAATCTCGCCGACCTCGTTGGACTGCTGCAACGAAGTGCCCGGTGCGCTGGCGAAGGAGATGGTGGCACTGCCTTCATTGAAGGTGGGCAGGAACTCCTTGCCCATCCGTGGATACAGCATCAGCGAGGCAACGAGCATCATCCCCACCAGCGCAAGCACCAGCAGCGGCGCGCTGAGCGAGAGGCGTAGCGCTGTGTGGCGGCACAGCCATTTCAACAGGCGCACGATGGGGCCATCACTGTGCGCCTTGCCTGCTTTGGGCCGGAGCAACAGCGAGCACAGCACGGGAATGACGGTGAGCGATACAACGAAGGATGCAGCCATGCTGACGATGGTGGCGATGGCGATGGGTGTGAAGAGCCGACCTTCGAGTCCTTCCAATCCAAGCAACGGCAGGAACACGAGCACGATGATGAGCGTGGCGTAGAGGATGGAATTGCGCACCTCGCCAGAGGCGCGCGCGATCACTTCCAGCGGTGGTCGCGGCTCAGGCAGCGACGCATTCTCGCGCAGCCTTCGAAAGACATTCTCCACATCCACAATCGCATCATCCACCACCATGCCGATGGCGACGGCGAGGCCGCCGAGCGTCATGGAGTTCACACTGACACCGAACCATTTGAACGTGAGCACCGTGATCGCGAACGAGAGCGGCATGGCGGTGAGCGTGATCGCCGTGGTGCGGAAGTTCAGCAGAAAGAGAAACAGCACGATGGTCACCATGATCGCGCCATCGCGGATGGCTTCCTTGAGGTTACCGATGGCGTGGCTGATGAAGTCACCCTGGCGGAACATCAGTTCAATCGTGACTCCGGGCGGCAGCGTGGGTCTCAGTTCTTCGAGTGCCTGCTCCACCAAGGCGGTGAGCTTGAGCGTGTCAAAGCCCGGCGCTTTATCGAGGCTGAGCACCACGCCCATCGTGCCATTCACGCTGGCGTCGCCGCGCATCACTTGCACGGCGTAGTCCACCTTTGCCACATCGCGCACCAGCACAGGCCGGTCGCCGATGGTCTTGATGACGGTGCGCCCGATGTCGTCGAGGCTCGTGGTCATGCCGAGATTGCGCACCATGATCTCTTGCGGACCAGATTGCAGGTAGCCGCTGGTGGCATTGCCCGCTGCATTGGTCACAGCGGCTTCGAGTTCAGCAAAGGACACCCCATTGGCCGTGAGTCGATGCGGGTCAGGCTGCACCTGAATCTGCTTCACGCCGCCGCCGATGGTCAGCACCTCGGCTACGCCACTGAGACTTTGCAGCCGACGACGAATTGTCCAATCCGCCAGCGTGCGCAGATCCATCGGCGAGATGTAATCAGGCTCGCCCGGCTTCTTCGTGCAGCGCAGACCGACGAGCAAAATCTCGCCCATGAGCGATGACACGGGCGTCATGCCGGGCGTCACATCCTTTGGCAAGGTGCCGAGCACGGATTGCACTCGCTCCTGCACGAGTTGTCGCGCACGGTAGATGTCCGTGCCCCACGCGAACTCGGCGAACACGAGGGAGAGACCCACGTCCGAGTTCGAGCGCAAGCGGTCGAGTCCACCGACACCTTGCACCGCGCCTTCGAGCGGTTGCGTGACGAGTGTTTCGACTTCCTCGGGCGCGAGGCCGGGACACTCGGTCAGGATTGTGACCGTCGGCTTCGTCATATCCGGCAGCACTTCCACTGGAAGGTTCGTCACCGTCTGATACCCGAAGACGACCAACAGCAACGACGCCATCAGCACGAGGGGCCGATGATGCAGGGAGAAGCGGATGAGGTTGTTCAGCATAGGATCATGCCTCCGCTGGTTTGCGCTTCACCATCATGCTCACGATCAATAGCACCAACAAAAGCCCCGTGCTGGCCACGAAGAAGATCGTCATCTGATTCCACTCCGAGCCGTGGGCGTGATCGTGATCATCGCCACCTTGCGCGGCGAGTTGCTCCGCCGTCATCTCGGTGCCGTCTTCGTTGTGCGGATGGCCATGCGCGGCATCGAGGGCTTCCTTGAGCGAGACGCTGCCTTTACCCGCGAAAGCGAGCGAGTAGGCACCTTTCGTTACCACTTCATCGCCAGGCAGGAGGCCAGACTTCACCTCGACAAACTCATGGTTTTCCTCGCCGAGTTGCACGGGCGTTTTCATGAAGGCGTGCTTCAAATCGTAGTCCTTGATATAGACGAATCGGTTCGCCACATCGCCCTGCACGGCGGCGCGGGGGATGCTCATCACGTTCTCACGCGCGCCGGTCACGATGCTGAACTCCGCGCGCATCTCCGGGCGCAGGAGCAGCTCTTCATTGGGCACATGGAAGGCGGCCTCGATGGTGCCACTCTCGCCATCTGCATACGCTCCGATGTGATTTAGTTCCGCCTCGAAGACTTTCCCCGCGAAGCCCGGCACGCGGATGTGCGCCTTGATGCCCTTCTTTAGCTTCGATGCCAGATGTTCCGGCACATGCGCGCTGGCTTCCACCACGCTCAGATCCACGATCTCGATCAGCGAGTCGTCCGGTGACACCGGCTGGCCGATGGCGATGTTCACCTTCGTGATGATGCCCGAGATGGGAGCCTCCAGCATCACCTTCGGCGGCGGATCGCCGGGCTGGCGACTCTCCACCCACATCAGTTCCTCGTTCTCATCCACCTTTTGATCCGGCAGCGCGAGCACCGAATACGCGCGTCCTGGAATGCGGCTACTGACCACGGCACGCTTGCCCGGCAGCACCTCAATGCGACCAAGCGCAAAGATCGTCTCTTCAAACGTGGTCTCCTCGGCTTCGACGGTCTCGATACCGAGGTTCTTTTCGCCTACCTCATCGAGGATGACGAGGTTGTCTTTGCGTGCGGCATCGCCAGCCGCCGCCATCAGGAGGCATGGGCAGAGGACGAGCATCAGTCTTTTGAAATACATGGGGAAAGAGAGGATCAGAGTTTCACACCTGCTGCATCGAGCAGGCGCATGGTTAGCCAGTAGAGGCCGATGGAGAGCACGATGCCCGCACCCAGTGCAGGCCAGAAGGCACCGAGCTTCCTGATCAGCCATGGCATGAGCAGAAACATCGGCAGTGTGGGCAACACGAACCAGAAGGTGCCATAGGCATGGCGTCCGATGAGCGCGGCATCCTTGGTCTCGGAATAAAGCCAAATGAAGGCGAGCAAGGAGGTGAGCGGAAGGGAATGCACGATGCTGGCAAGCAGATTGTTTTTCTTCGCCAGTTCAGAGACGACGACGATGACTACTCCGCTGATGAAGGCTTTGGTGATGAGCAAATACATGGCTTGAGATATTGGGTGAGTTACTTGGTTCGAATGGTTACCGGTGAGTGCTGGCCAGTCGTGGTTTCGAAGCGGATGCGTGCGAGATGGAAGTCGCGCACAGCATCCAGCGCTGAGGCTTCAATGAGCAACTGCTGAACCCGCGCCCGCAGCACGGCTAACAACTCAGCCTGACCGCTTTCGTAGGCTTTCTCGAGATTCGCAGTTTGCTCGGTAACGAGCGGCAGCAGCTTGTCCCGCGAATCACGCGCCAGTGCGATATGCACATTCATTTCCTCGCGCGCAGCCTCGGCCTCACCAGCGATGCTCTTTCCCAGAGCTTCGGCCTCCAACGATGCCCGTTGTGCGCTGACCGACTTCTCCTCGATCTCGCCTTCGTTGCGATTCCACCACGGCAAGGGCACAGACACGCGGATGCCCACCGATCCCGTGTGCTCAGAGTCCTGCCTTTCGTGGGTGCCGAAGATGCCTGCGGTGGCGTCGTGCCACTTTTTCGATTTCGCGAGGTCGATGCTGGTCTGCGCAGCCCGCACCTTGGCCAGAGCAAGCTGGTAGTCAGCACGTTGCTGCCACGATGTGACGGCAGGCAGCTTCATCGCTGGCAGTTCGCCTGAGAAATCGAGAGACTCCTGCGGATTGAGGCCGAGCAAGGGCTTTAGTTTGCCGGTCAAGACAACGCGTTCGGCCTCGAGTTTGCGAGACTCAACCGCGAGACGTTGAGCATCAAGATGCGCCTGCGCTGCATCAAGCGCGCTGAGTTCGCCAGCCTTCGCACGACTGGCAATGAAGTCCGCGAGCTTGGTTGCGAGCGCTGCCTGCTGATCACGCAGTGCCCGCTGCTGCTTCAGCGCGAGGAGTTGCACGGCCAGCGCCTGGGCATCGCCAATGAGCTGGCGCGAGACATCGCACACCTCGAGTTCCGCAGCGGCAACGAGTTCTGCACTGAGTTGCTTTTCCAACTGCAAGCGTCGCGTGAGAGGAAACGGCTGGTCGATGGAGAAGGTGGTCGCCTGCGGGCTCACGCGGCTCTCGCCAGTGAATTCGAGGCCTATCGTGGGATTCTCCAGTCGGCCTGCGGCAAGCTGGCGCGCTCTGGCTTCGCTGATGGCGAGACGCGCAGCCTTGAGTTGCGGATGCGAGCTGCGGACACGCACAGGAATATCATCGAGAGAAAGGGTGAAAGCCGATGCCTGCGACACGCAAGCGAGCATAAGTATCAATTTGAGTTTCATGAGGCGAAGAGAGTTTGAGAGGCGGGCACGGATCTACCGTGCGATGCGCGATGACTTCACAAGCCAGCCAACAACGTCCTGCGAGACGTGGGCTGTGAAGCTCTCTCAAATCCTCAATTCAATCGTATGCGCCAGCAGCGCTGGCCATCGTCGTGGCGGATCGCCTGGGTAATCAGTGGGGAGGGCTGGACGACAAACAGTCGCCAACGCTGCATCTGAAATCGACCTCGGCACCCAAATTGTGGCCCAGACCGACTGAGCAAAAACAGGCTCGGTCACCGATGATTGTCTGGCGAGGATCTTCTCCTTCACCTCTGGATGATCGTGGGTCTCCTCGCAGCCTCCATGGCCAGCACCGCAGGGCAAAGCCTCGGCTACTCCATGATCATGGCAGGCGTCATCATCAGGGCCATGGCAATGATCAGCCAGCGTCACTTGAGGAGTGCCCCCACATTCGCACAGATACCCACGATGAATCCCGGCAGTCTGCGCCCATGCGATCGCCACGACCGTGACGAACAACAACATCTGGCGTAGTGAGAGACTCATGACAGATGGCCATGCTGCTCTCTGTGGGGCGATCTTCAACATGAATCTGCCATCTGGCCCCACACGCGATCAGGTTGCAGCAGCACTCCGGGCCGCTATGGAGCGCGGCATGATGATTTCCCTCGGCAAAACCAAGTTCACCACCGAGCTGCAAGTGCGGCCTGATGACATCGACCTCTTCCGCCACGTCCACAGCAGCAAGTATCTCGATTATGTGCTCGCGGCGCGCTTCGACCAGATGGAGCGTTGCTATGGCATGTCGATGCAAACCTTCCTGGATCGTGGGCTCGGCTGGGTGGTGAAGGTCTCACACCTCGAATACAAACGAGCACTCGGCATCGCCGAGAAATTCCACGTCACCACCTGGATCGAAGACGTGCGCGGCAGCGATGTGGAGGTGCGCTTTGACATCACGAAGGCCGACACCAACAAAACCGCCTGCACGGGCTGGTGCGTCTTCACCTTGATCTCCCTCACCACCACACGGCCAGAGCCGATCCCGGAAGAAGTGATGGCAAAGTATGGGATTTGATCCCCTCCATGGCAAAGCATCACAACAGGATGGTTGGCGTTCAGCTCAATCTGCTTCAGCTAGCCAAAAGCGCGTCACATCACGAACCGACGATTCTGCTGCCTAGAAATGATCGCACCAACGTAGAATCCCGCTGACAGGAGTCTGTCTTGATCCGAGTTTCCTTTTTCGAATCTACCGCCCCGCTTTCACCTTCATGATTTTCTCTCTCGGTTCCCGCATTCTCTCCACTGTCGATCCGCACTGCCTTGCGAAGATCGCCTGGAACTTCGGCTACAAAGGCGCGCGCTCGGTGCTGCTGTTTCAGAAGCGCATGAAGCAGGGCGTGTATTTCCCGCCCTTCCTTTATCTGAGCATTCTCAACTCCTGCAACCTGCGCTGCCAGGGCTGCTGGGTGGATGTGGAGGCTCCGCGCAATGCGATTGATCTCGACACGCTGAACCGAACGGTCAACAACGCGCGCGAGCATGGCAACGCCTTCTTCGGCATCCTCGGTGGTGAGCCGTTCATGCACCCGGAGTTGCTCGACTTCCTCGCGCAGCATCCGGACTGCTACTTCCAAGTCTTCACCAACGGCCAGATGATCACGGAGAAGACGGCCAAGGCGCTACGCCAGCTCGGCAATGCGACACCGCTCGTGAGTGTCGAAGGCACCGGCACCGTCAGCGATGAACGCCGTGGCAAGGTCGATGTGCTGAACCGCACGCTGCGTGGCTTGCAGAACTGCCTGGATCAAAAGCTCATGACCGGCGTCGCGACGTCGCTGTGCAAGTCGAACATCGACGACCTGCTCTCCGTCGAGTGGCTGCAGAAGCTCATCGACATGGGCGTTCACTACACCTGGTATCACACGTATCGCCCGGTCGGTCCGAAGATCTGCTCCGAGCTGGCGCTCACGCCACAGCAGATCACGCAGGTGCGGAAGTTCGTCACCTCGCAGCGAGCGAAGATGCCCATCGCCATCGTCGATGCCTACTACGATCACAATGGCCAGGCGCTATGTCCCATGGCCACCGGCATCAGCCATCACGTCGCGCCCACCGGTGCCATCGAGCCGTGCCCGATCATCCAGTTCGCCACTGAGAACATCAAAGACGAGCGCGGTATCTACGAGACCTTCACCAGCAGCGCCTTCCTCAAGGACTTCCGCGAAACCGCCGCCCAGCACACGCGCGGCTGCATCGTGCTGGAGCGCCCGGACTTAGTGAAGGCCCTCGCCGCCAAACACGGTGCGAAAGACACCACCGTCCGCCAGACCGCCATCGCCGAACTCGATAGCATGACCCCACGCAGCAGCCAGTGGGTCGAAGAAGAGATTCCCGAGAAGCACTGGATGTATGCCCTGGCGAAGCGGTTCTTTTACCATGACTTCGGCGTGTATCAGGGGCTGAAGGCAAAACCTCCCGTGACAAAGTAATCACCGTCTCACGAGGATGAAGAACGTCCCCGTCCATAAGTCTGTGCGTTGGCTTGTCGCTATCGCGTTAGCGGGCATCGGGTATAGCCTTTGGTCACTTATCCGCATTTTTCCTTGGGATGCCGCTACTCCCGAAGAGGTCGAGGCAGCCCGGCATCAGGTCATCCAGACCGACAAGCTCAACGCACTGTTGGTTAATGCGGCGCTTGATCGCACGAGTCTCAAGGTGCGTTACGATGGCCAATACATGCCGATCACTTACCCCAATGGAGACGTGCCGTCGTCCATAGGAGTGTGCACGGACGAAGTTGTCCGTTGTTACCGCACTTTGGGCATCGACCTGCAGCGCCTCGTTCATGAGGATTTGAGGGCTCACTTTTCCGAATACCCCAGTTTGTGGGGCCTCACTGAGCCAGACACCAACATTGATCATCGTCGGGTGCCCAACCTCCAAAAGTTCCTCAGTCGCCAGGGTGCATCACTTCCGGTTAGCAGTGACCCCAATGACTACCAGCCTGGAGATCTAGTGACCTACATGTTCAGTGGCAACAGGCCTCACATTGCAATCGTGGTCCCGGCACCGACGGCTGGTCAGTGTCCATGGATCATGCATAATCGTGGATTCGGCCCCAAGATGGAGAACCAACTCTTTAAATGGCAGCCTACGGGACACTATCGCTGGCGTCCTCAAGGTCCGATTACACCAGCCACTCCACCAGTCTCCGTGCCGTGAGAACGTTCTGCGGCAATTACCTTGGTGGAACCCGTATATGCCGCTTGAGCGGTCATCTTGACTAGCCATACTCCGCCACCCATGTCCGGCCCTGCAACGCCCAAACTCCTCTACTGCCGCTGCGCCTACGCCCAGGTCGTCCCTCAGGGCGTCAAAGACGAAGTCCTGCAACGCCTCTGCGACAGCGGGGCCAGCTTCGAGTCCGTGGCCGATCTCTGCGAGATGGCCGCGCATCGCGATGAGCGCTTGAAAGCCTTCGCCGCTGGCGCTCCGATCCGTATCGCCGCTTGCTTCCCTCGTGTCGTGAAGGGACTCTTCACTCAATGCGGAGCCCCCTTGCCCGACGAGGGCGCGGAGATCCTCAACATGCGCGCGCAGACGGCTGAGGAAATCGCGACGGCGATGCTCGCTGAATAGTTTCATCCTTCATCGTTCCGACTTCATCCTTTCGCCATGATCACCCACACCCACCGTCCCCTCCGCGTCGTCCTTTATGAAGGCAACGGTGCGATCCCACTCGACGCTTCGGCTCGCGCGAAAGTCATGTCGGCGTTGCTGGACAAGGGCTATGCCGTGACGCGCACGACCGCGCAGGGCAGCCCCGCCTTTCCGCACGATGATCGCAGCCTGCTGGTGCTTGGCGTTTTCCCGGATCAGCGCGCGCCGCAGGTGGAAGACATCTCGGGCGAGGTGAAGATCGACACGCGCGACATCACCGGCCTCGATGCCTCAGGCGTGCTCGCGCTGGTGGAGACCACGCGCGGTGACAAGCCGATGAACCAGCCCGGCGTGTGGAAGCCCTGGTTCCCGGTGATCGACTACTCGCGCTGCACGAACTGCATGCAGTGCCTGAGCTTCTGCCTCTTCGACGTCTATGGCGTGAGCAAGGACAACAAAATCCAGGTGCAGAACAACGACAACTGCAAGACCAACTGCCCCGCCTGCTCCCGCGTCTGCCCAGAGGTCGCGATCATGTTCCCCAAGTATCAGCAGGGACCAATCAATGGCGATGTGGTGAACGAGACCGACGTGGGCCGCGAGAAGATGAAGGTGGACATCTCGTCGCTGCTCGGTGGCGACATCTATGCGGCGCTGAAGAACCGCAGCGAGGCCGCGAAGAGCCGCTTCAGCAAGGAACGCAGCCCGGACAAGGCCCTTGATGAGCGCAAGAAGTGCCTCACTAAGATGGTCAGCGACGGCTTCATCCCTGCCGACGTGCTGGCTGCACTGCCCTCACCCGAGGAAATCCTGCGCAAGGCTGAGGAAGCCAAGGCGAGAGCCCAGGCCGCGCTCGATGCTCAAGCCACTTCAGCTTAATTATTGCACAACAATACCCGTTGTTCGCCTGATCTAGCTCGCTCATGATTAGTCGTGCTAGAGATTCAGCGATGGAAAGGCAAGTCAATCGACGAGCTTCGTGAAGAAGGTTTCACGGAGGAGGAGATCCGTGCGATTAAAGGCCAGGATGGACGCACCTTTCGGCCCGCTTTCATCAATGGCGTCCGTCGAGAGGCCGCATCAGAAGCATCCGCACCCGAGCAAAAGGCCAGCGGATTCCGCGAGCGGCTGGAGGACTTCCACCGTTCCGAAGACTAGGGGCCAGTTTCGCTGCGAAACCACCGCATCGCCCACCGTATTGGGCCGCCGATGAAATCACTCGCCGCGCTCCTCGCCCTCGCCTTCTCCACCAGCATTCTCACCGCCGCTGACGACGGCTTTATCGATCTCTTCAATGGCAAGGACCTCACGGGATGGCGGCCGATCAATGTGGCGGCTGACACGTTCTCGGTGCGGGATGGGATGATCGTCACCACGGGCAAGCCCACGGGCTTCATGGCCACGGAGCGGCAATATGAGAACTTCATCATCGAGCTCGACTGGCGGCACCTGAAGGAGGGCGGCAACAGCGGCCTCTTCATCTGGGGCGAGGGCCTGCCCGCGCCGGGCGTGCCGTATGCGAAGGGCATCGAGGTGCAGATCCTCGACCTCGGCTACGAGAAGAACAAGGGCGCGTGGGAGTGGTTCACCTCGCACGGCGACATCTTCCCCATCTGGGGCGCGACGATGACGCCCGTGGCACCCACGGCGAAGAACGGCGTGCGCAGCTTCCCCAGCGAGAAGCGCGTGAAGCCCTCGCCCGAGTGGAACCACTACCGCGTGACCTGCAACAACGGCACCATCGAACTCGAGGTGAACGGCAAGCTCGTCACCACGGGCCGCGACTGCAATCCGCGCAAGGGCTTCATCTGCCTGGAAAGCGAGGGCAGCGAGGCGCACTTCAAGAACATCCGCCTCAAGGAACTGCCCTCCACGGGGGCGACCGCAGCGCAGACCGCCGAGACGTATGCGGGCTTCCAGCAACTCTTCAACGGCACTGATTTCACCGGCTGGAAGGTCACTGACGCGATCAAGGAAGTGTGGAAGGTGAACGGCCTCAACGTCACCGCGAAGGCCGAGGTCAAGGGCAGCAACCTCGATCTCTGGACCGAGAAGAGCTACAAGGACTTCACGCTCGTCGCCGACTGGAAGTTCATCTCGCCGCCCAAGAAGAAAATGGTCAACAAGATCGCCCCCAACGGCGAGGAGCCCATCCTGGGAGCCGATGGCAAGCCTGAGCAAGTCGAGGTCGAGGAGCCAGCCGACAGCGGCATCTACCTGCGCGGCAGCAGCAAGGCGCAGGTCAATATCTGGGTGCGCCCCATCGGCAGCGGCGACATCCGTGGCTATCGCGTGGACAAGAGCCAGCCCATGGACATCCGCACCGCCTGCACACCGAAGCTCGTCGCGGACGCGAAGCCCGGCCAGTGGAACCGCTTTGTCATCACGATGAAAGGCGACCGCTGCACCGTGCTGCTCAACGGCCAGACGATCATCGACAACGCCCAGCTCCCCGGCGTCGCCGCCGAAGGCCCCCTCGCCCTCCAGTATCACCACGACGCGATCCAGTTCGCGAATGTGTTCATCAAGGAGGAGTAAACTGGCACCCGTCCGCCGCTCGACCTCACCCGTCCGCCGCTCGACCTCACCCGTCCGCCGCTCGACCTCACCCGTCCGCCGCTTGACTTCATGTAAATGCCGGGCAGTTCACTTTCACTTGGCTGAGCGGCACGCTTTTGAGCAACCGTTGTAATCGCCTAAAGGCTCGACTCCAACGTGACCATCGCCAGCGAAAGGGCAGTTGGAGTCGAGCCTTTAGGCGATCATGTGGCGCAAGGCCTCGTTGCTCCACCACCAACGCAGCGAATAAACACCGTCTGCCGGCCTCCAGGAAACCACTGCGCGGCTCCGGCTTGCTGGTTTCGGCGGAAATAGGCACGTTATCCGACCTATGGGTGTGAAATAACAAAGCTCTTGCTCCCATGGCGACCGATTTGTTACCTTTGCCCGATATGACGACAAAACTGTCAGCCATAAAGCCGTTGGGACTAAACCCACAAATTTGTCGCTGATTCAACTGTTAGCCGTTGCTCGCACATCATGAGTTTCCAGCCCACAAAGACCACAGACGATATCAAGAAACTCCAATCGGAGATGCAGCAAGCACGCAACCAACAGTTTCTGCTTGGCACTGGAGCGCTCACTGCCTTTGGACTTTCGTCGTGGCTGCTTCCCCGGCCTGAGAAGCCAGAAGGAACGCCCATCGAATGTGAGGGGTGTGTCATGACTACGGCCCTTCCCCGGCCTGAGAAGCCAGAAGGAACGCCCATCACATGGCATCCCGCCGCAGCGAGCATCGCCCTACTCGTCTTATTGTGGCTTATGCTCCGTTGGACTCGGACCTTGTGGGAGGTCATTACCATTATGAGCCGGTATCTGGAGTTGCGCGGTGCCTCTGAGTGGGAGGGAGATTTTCAGGAGTTCACCGACCAACGCAATAAGACGTTTCGATATCGAAGCCAGAGTCGCGCGGTCTCGCTTATCTACCTGCTTCTTGGCGTGCTAGTCCCTGCGAACTATTTTTTTGTCTCGCTGCTTTCAGGTGGCACGCCGCTTTCTCGTCCGGATTACGCTGTGATCGGCTGTTCTGTTCTATATCTACTCATCGCTGTCTGGCATGTTTTCGGAAAGCGCCGACACGAGGCTATTGAGCGTAGGTGGCGGGAAGTCCTCCAAAGGAGGCATCCACTTCCAACGCCTCAACCCGAATGACCATAATGGTTAGTCGTGCCCGCGAGTCGTCGCCTGATCCGAGTCGTTATCCCACGCGCCGCGCGTTCTATTAATCATCCTCGCCGGTGAGCTTGGAGATGCCGGCGAATTCGAGGGGGAAGCGGCGTTCGAGGGCCTTGGGGGTGACGTAGGCGATGAGCTGGGCTTCGCCCCAATCGGCCATGCCCCAGTATTCGTGCGGCAGGCCCATGATGACGGCGGTGCAGGTGGGCATCCGGGGAATGGAGGCGCGGGCGAGCATGCGATCACAGAACTCGTGCATTCCGGGATTGTGCCCCACGATGACGAGGTGCTTCCACGTTTCATCAGCGCCGCGAACGACTTCGAGCACGGTGCTGGACGGTGCCAGGTAGAGGCGGGAATCGAGCTGGAGCCGCTCCACGGGAATGCTGAAGGTGGTCTGCGCATAGGTCGCCGTGGAGAGGGCGCGCACGGCGGTGGAGACGATCATGCCATCGGGCGCGGCGAGCAGGGGTGGTGTGCCGTTGCCGCCGAAGTAAGTCTTTTTCAGGAAGGTGGTGACGACGGGCGCTGCGAGCTTGCCCCGTTCATTGAGGGGGCGATCGTGGTCGCTGAGTCCGGGCTGATCCCAGGCGGACTTGGCATGTCGCAACACCGTCAGATACTTCATGGGTCGAGGAAAAGAGCGCGCCCTGTGACATGTGCGCATTGGCTTGTCAACACGGCGGCAAGTGTGCTAAACCAAAAACATGCCCCTTCGCCTTTTCAGACTCACCCTGGCCGTTCTTGCTTCGGCATTGATGAGCTGTGCTCAGAATGACAAAGACAAGCGGGACCCGCTCAATACGCAGGGGGCGATGCAACGCCGGATGCTGAAACCGGACATGAGCAAGTCGCACCCGTTTGAGAAGGCGTTCAACACGGCCAGCGCCGGTGATCGCGGGGGGATGAAGTCCTGGGGGCGCAAGGGCTTCCATTCCAATGATGTGGCGGGCATGAAGGAGTTCGGAGGCGGATCGCAGAGCTTCAAGGCCGGAGAGTTTTCCCAGGCTGGCAAGTCCAGCCGCTGGGGCAGCAAGGATTCGAGTTACGGATCGAAGGCGAATCGCATGAGCGGGCAGAACTTTGATACCAAGACCAGCCGCTTCGAGGGCCAGATGGCGAAGCAGAATTCGCAGATGTTTCAGCAAGGCAATGACACTTACCGCACAGGTGAATTCCAGCCCGCGAAGAAGTCGCTCGACGATAACAAGCGCGTGGTGATTGAGGTGGGTGCGCCTGGTGACTCGGCACCCAGCGCGAATGCCTACAGCGAGGATGAGGTGAAACGATTGCTGGGACGCTGATGCAAAGGGTCCACGACGCCGAATTCATCCCTGCTGACTACTTCCGCGAAGCACGCCGGGAGGAGATTTTCCCTGATGCATCGCGGGCACTGGAGATCGATCTGGGCTGCGGCGACGGCACCTTCCTGCTGGCGATGGCGAAGCATCACCCGGAGCGCGACTTCCTGGGCGTGGAGCGGATGCCTGGGCGCTACGAGAAGGTGGCCCGCGCGATTCGTGAGCAGGGGCTGACCAATGTCCGCGTGCTCCGCCTGGAGAGCAGCTACACGGTGGGCTGGCTGCTGCCCGCGCTCTCCGTGACGCGGCTGCACCTGCTCTGCCCTGACCCCTGGCCGAAGGCGGGCCACGCGCGGCGACGCATGGTGCGGCTGGAGGAATTCCAGCGCGGGCTGGCGCGGGTGCTGGTGCCTGGCGGGGAATTCCTGCTGAAAACCGATGACGCGGTTTACTTCGAGGATGCGCAGGAGCAGTTCGATCCGATGCCGGGCTTCACGCGTGCCCCCTGGACGATGGGAGATTTCTTTTACGCGATGACCGACTTCGAGCGCCACTGGCTGCGGCTGGATCGCAGCATCCATCGCGCTCGCTGGATCAGAGCTGCGTGAGATCGCTCAGCGGTTCTCTTGCTTCTCGCGCAGGCGCTC
This sequence comes from Verrucomicrobiota bacterium, assembly GCA_963204975.1. Taxonomy (GTDB): domain Bacteria; phylum Verrucomicrobiota; class Verrucomicrobiia; order Verrucomicrobiales; family Verrucomicrobiaceae; genus JAEUHN01. The sequence goes on from CAUJJC010000138.1 coordinate 30,551, forward strand.
TGTGTTTTCTGCGATGCGGAAGACGGCGAGCATGAACTCCAGCACGACGCGTGCGGTGAGCATGTAAATGAAGAAGGCCAGCGGCCCGGTGACGAAGGTGAAGACGCCGTAGAAGACGCTCGTCTTGAACCCGCTCAGCATCCACGCGATGGCGGACAAGGCGGCTCCGATCAAGCTGATGAAATAGATCAGCCGAACAAGACGAGGGGTAACAAAACGGCGGAACGAAAGATCCGTGAGGATGCTGAACATGGTCCTCACCTCACCCCAGGCGCGGGAGAGGAAACCAGACGAGTCGGGCAGTGAACGATCATCCATGCTGCCACCATGCGACTTGCGCACCAATACGCAACCTCTCACCCGAAGACAAAACAGCCGCTCCACCCTGAGGCGAAGCGGCTGCGAAGTGACAGCACGGAGGAGTCAGCGGGCGATCATTTGATCACGCGATAGATCCACGGGTATTTGTAGAACTTGCCATCGCTGACGGCGATGGCGGCCATGATCATGAAGACGAGGGTGGCGATGCCCAGGGCGATGAGCAGCGGCACGCCAATGCAGACGAAGACGAGCAGGAAGCCGACGAGGCTGGCGGCACCCACATTGATCTGGAAGTTCAGCACTTCCTTGCCGTGAGCATCCAGATAGGGGCTTTCGTTCTTCTTGATCAGCCAGAAGACCAGAGGAGCAACGATGTGGCCAAAGGGAATGCCCAGCGTCTGCAACAACATGCCTGCGAGCGGACACAGATGCATCAGCAGGCCCATGGTGCGCTCATTGGCATCCTTGGGTTGCGGATCATCGCCAGAAGGCGGTGGTGCTGGCAGCTGATCGACGGGCGGTGTGGGTGGTGGTTCCGGTGGCGGCGTGACTGGCGGAATCTCGGAGGGAACTTCGGGTGGCATCGACGACGGTGGAGGGAGATCACTCATGGTAGTTGGGATGTTAGAGTTCCTGAACAGCGTAAGGACATACGAACGTGGTGGCAAGACAGGATCACGCGCGTTTCACCCCGCACAAGCAACATCGAGGCCACGTCCTGTCTTGATATGATCAGTCGGTGTCGAGAATCTGGTAGAGGTTGTAGCGCTCGTCGGTCCAGACGCCTGGCTGCACGAGAGCTTCTGAACGTGAAGCGGATTCATCGCCTGGATTGTCCGTGAGAAAGGCTTCGTTATTGGTCAGCAGCACATAGTCTGTGTATTCCAGATCACCCTCTGCATCCGTGATGAATCGCGCGGTCTTCATTCCCACCACGGAGGCGATCTTCTCGATCACGGGCGCGAGCACGAGGTAACGATTGGTCACATGCACCACGATGATGCCGTCTGGCTTCATGTGCTTCTGGTAGATTTCAAAGGCCTCGCGTGTGAGCAGATGCACCGGCACCGAATCGCCACTGAAGGCATCCAGCAGCAGCACATCAAACTGCTGCGATGGCTCCCGCTCCATGGAGAGGCGGGCATCTCCCATGATCACCTCCACCTTCCCGCCACGGGCTTCCATGTCGGCGAGATACGTGAAGTAATCGCGGGCGATCTGTGGCACCACGGGATTGATCTCATAGAAACGGAACGTGTGGCCCGTGCGCCCATACGTGGCTGCCGTGGCCGTCCCCATGCCCACGATGCCTGCCTTGGCCCCCGGCTTGTCCTTGAGAGAATCCAGCGCCCGCCCGATGCCGGTATCGTGCCCGTAGTAGCTCAGCGGCTGCTGCTGGAGATCAGGCGTGAAGACCTGCACGCCATGCGTGATGCCACCATGATGGAAGCGGATCATGTCGCCGCCGTTTTCCTCGTCCCAAATTTTTTCCACGGACACCGCGCCGTAGAAGTTCCGCACCCGGTAGATGCGCTCTTCCTCTTCGAAGGCGAAGTCTTTCATGAACAAGAGGCCGGACACCAGAACGGCGATGCCCGCCGGGGCCAGGAGGTATCTTTGCCAGCGCCTTTTCTTCCGCCATCCAGCACGCGTGACGATGATCGCTGCGATCACAAAGCAAAGGATGAGGCACACTGGCCACTCCAGATAGGTGGTGAACAAACGCGGGGCCGCGAGGCTAACGAACAGCCCGCCGATGGCTCCTCCGGCCGACATCAACAGGTAGAACTCGGTGAGGTGCGCCGGGTCCGGCTTGATGCGCGAGAGTTCTCCATGGCAGATCATGCAGCCAAGGAACATGGCCCAAAAGCACACGAGCAACTGCCAGCGGAAGTCGTCCATATTGTCATCCATGGTGCTCATCCAGTCGTGCAACTTTCCCTCTCCCAGACGCTCGGCGAAGCTGTCAAAGATGCCGCCATAGCAGGCTGCGACAAACAGGAATACCAGCGCGGGCAGCGCCCACAACGCCGGACGATACCAGCGCTCGTGCTCAAAGCAGATGATGAAGGTGAGCAGGTAAAGGCTCAGCGGCACCACCCACAGGAAGGGAATCACCGCCACATCGGTGCAGACGTGATTCGTCGTGGCCAGCAGCAGCATGCTCGCCATCGCGGGCAGCAGCACCCAGAGGGAACGCTGCCAGATGGCTGGCGTGCTCGCCGCCTTCGCTGCCGCATGGGCTTCTTCATCGTGGTGGCTCTTGCTATCGCGCCACAATGATCCCAGGCATAACAAAGCGAAGGCCACAAAGCCCAACGACCAGCGCACCGTCTGCTCCTGCACATCCCAGCGCGGTTCAAAGATGAACGGATACGTGATCAGCGCCGTGAGGGAGCCGATGTTCGACAGCGCATACAGACGCCAGGGCTTTCCCCCCGGCACCGCGCGTGAGAACCACACCTGCACCAGCGGACTCGTGCTGGACAAGACGAAGTAGGGCAGCCCCACCGAGGCGATCAGCAGCAGCAAAATGCGGCCCGTGGGATCTTCATTGCCCGTCGGCTTCCAGCTTGCCGAAGGCGCGATCGGCAGCATCGCGGCGGCAGCGATCACCAGCACGCCATGGATGATGAACTGCCACTTGCGCGGAAGATGCATCAGACCATGCGCATAGGCGTAACCGGCAAACAGGAGGCACTGGAAGAATAGCATGCACGTCGTCCACACGCCGGGACTGCCACCAAACCAGGGCAGGATGAACTTGCTAATGACGGGCTGAACTTGGAAGAGCAGGAAGGCACTGAGAAGGCTCAGCACACTGAGTAACCACATCATTCGGGCAGGGGAGGAGTTGGGCATGGATGGAATAATCTGGCAGGCTGACAGACTAGCCAATTCATGAAAAGCACGAACGTGTATTTGCCTCGACCACCAGCGGACGCTGCTAACGCGCAGGCTCAGCGGTTGTTGCCTGAAACCTTGCCACTTGCCTTGCTGCGCGCTCCTCAGGTGGCTTGAGAAAAGGCAAGGCGGTGATTTGAGCGGCGTTTAATGATCTTCTTTTCACGATGAAATCTGCTATCACCCTGGCTTTGGCCATGCTCGCCATCACTGCTCACAGTCTCGAAATCATCGCTCATCGAGGTTACTCGGCCAAGGCACCCGAGAATACGGTGGCGGCGTTTGCCGCAGGATGGGAGGCAGGCACTGATGCCTGTGAACTCGATCTGCATCTCACTGCAGATGACAAGGTCATCATCTGTCATGACAAAGATACTCGGCGCACCACGGGCGTGCTGAAGGTGATCGCGAAGACCGCCTTCGATGAGCTTCGGAAGCTCGATGCGGGTTCCTGGAAAGGCGAGCAGTGGAAGGGTGAGAAGCTGCCGACACTCGATGAGTCCATCTCTACGCTGCCTGAAGGCAGCCAGCGATTTTTCCTGGAGATCAAGTGCGGGAAGGAAGTCGTGCCAGCGCTCGCTCGTGAACTGGCACGCTGGCGTCCTCGCGAGAAGCAACTGGCCTTCATCAGTTTTGACCAGGAAGCGCTGGCGGCTGCCAAAAAATCAATGCCCTGGATGAACTGCTACTTCCTCTCGGGCACGAAGGACAAGAACAAGCAACCACGCACGCTCGCGCAAGTCATCGCCATGGCGACGTCAGCCGGGCTGGATGGACTGGATCTCGGGCTCGACTGGCCGTGGTCGAAGGCGATGGTGGAGCAGATTCATGACGCAGGATTAAAGGTGTATGCCTACACAGCCAACAAGCCTGCGGACATTCAGCGCCTCGCCGCCGCAGGCGTGGATGGCATCACCACGGATGATCCCGTGCTGACGAAGCAGTCGATCTCCACTCCCTGAGGCTTCAGCCAAAGCAAGCCACGACACCATCAGGGATGGACCCCGGCAACAAAACGCGAAGGCTTCACTCGCTGGCGGCGTAGATTCCTCATCGTTTCAACCATGCTCACTCGCCGCCAGCTTCTTCAGACCACCGGACAAGGCTTTGGCGCGCTTGCCTGCGCTTCGCTGGAGGCAGCGGAGTCCTCGCATCACTCGCAGGTCGTCGCACCGAAGGCCAAGCGCGTCATCCAGCTCTTCATGGGCGGAGCGGCCAGTCACATCGACCTCTTCGATTTCAAGCCCGCTCTGATCAAGCATCACGGGCAGGAGTCAGACTTCGGAGAAAAGGTGGAGGCGTTTCAAAATGGCCTGGGTCCATGGAAGAAGCCGGTATGGGAATTCACGCCGCATGGGCGGTGTGGCAAGATGCTCAGCGAGGCCGTGGCCCCGCTCGGTGCTTG
>CAUJJC010000139.1 GCA_963204975.1 Verrucomicrobiota bacterium
ATAATCTGGCCTTGGTGCCGATGCGCGCTGCTCAAGACGCGACACCAGGCGTGAAGTCACACATGTGGTTCAAGCCTACCAAAGCTGGCACCTGGGACATTATTTGCGGTCAGTTGTGTGGTTCTGGCCACAGCCAGATGAAGGCGACTCTCGAAGTGATGGAGCAGAAGGAGTATGATGCATGGGTGAAGGAGCAGTCAGACACCGCCATCAAGAACTCTGCTCCCGCCCCAGCGGCGAAGTAAGTCTAGGCATTCAAGAATCTCAGATGAACCCCGCCCGCGCGAGCTGGCGGGGTTTTCTTTTTCCCTCATGAGTTGACGCTCTTGCCTCGTATCTGTCAGCATCGTCCCACATGTTTTCCTTCTTCAAGCCAGCCCCAGCGTCTGAATCGATTCCGAGTGATCGCATTGACGCGGAGTATCGGCGGCTACGGATTCAAGTCTTCGCAGGCATCTTCATTGGCTATGCGGGCTACTACTTGGTGAGGAAGAACTTCTCGCTCGCGATGCCGGACATCCTCAGAGAGTATCCGGACTACTCCAAGGCTGATCTCGGCAGTGCGCTCAGCGGATTGGCTATCGCCTACGGCTTCTCCAAGTTCTTGATGGGGAGCGTCTCGGACCGCAGCAATCCGCGATATTTTTTGCCGCTCGGGCTACTTCTCTCCTGCGGCCTGATGATGATCTTTGGTTGGGTGAAGGGTATCTACATGTCGCTGCCCCTCATGATCATTCTGCAAACACTCAATGGTTGGATCAATGGCATGGGCTGGGCTCCTTGTGGGAAGACGATGGTGCATTGGTTCAGCACTAAGGAACGTGGACGCACTGTTTCGATCTGGAACCTCGCGCACAATGTCGGTGCCTCGATGATGGCCGTTGTCGCCGGATGGGGAGTCGTGATTTTCAATGATTGGGGGGCGAAGTTTTACTTCAATGGCATCGTCGGCATTGGCGTTGCCGTGATCGCCTTCCTCTTGTTGCGAGACACACCGCAGAGTTGCGGACTTCCAAGCATTGAAGCCTACAAAAACGATTATCCACCCAACTACAACGAACGCTCTGAGACCACGCTGAGCTTCAAACAGATATTCTTCGAGAATGTCTTCAACAACCGTATGCTTTGGGCCATCGCCATAGCGAACGCCTTCGTCTATTTCATGCGTTACGGCGTCTCCGACTGGATTCCCACATACCTGCAAACTGCCAAAGGATTCACGGCTGAGGCATCAAAGAACGCCATCGTTGCATTTGAATGGGCTGGCGTTCCGGGGACGATTCTCGCTGGTTGGATGTCTGATAAATATTTCAAATCACGGCGGGCTCCCGCAACGATCTTGTTCATGATTCCCACCTTCATCGGCCTAGCAGTGTATGGGATGAATCGAAACGGGCCTTTATGGATCGACATCAGCGCCCTCATCATGATCGGGTTCTTCATTTATGGTCCTATCATGCTCATCGGTTTGCAGGCACTCGACATGGTGCCGAAGAAGGCCGCTGGCACCGCAGCAGGATTCACTGGGTTCTTCGGCTACGTTTTTGGCACTGCCGTGTCGGGCACTGGCGTCGGCTGGCTCGCGGATCATTGGGGGTGGGGCGGCGTCATCATCGCCATGCTGGGCTGTGCCGTGCTCACTATGGCCTTCAGCGCTTTCACCCTAGGCCATCGCGCCGAAAGCTCATCAACCTCATGAATCGCCTCCTTGCACTCATACTCATACTGTCAGTTTGCACATCGGCTTTCGCCCAGCCCATTGTGATCGCTCATCGTGGAGCCAGCGGCTACCTGCCTGAGCACACGCTGGAGGCCAAGGCGATGGCCCACGCCCAGGATACTGACTTCATCGAGCAAGACCTCGTGCTCACCAAGGACGAGGTGCCCGTGGTGATGCACGACATTTACCTCGATACGATCAGCGATGTCGCAACAAAGTTCCCTGACCGCAAACGCGCGAATGGCCGCTACTACGCGATTGATTTCACACTCACTGAGATCAAGCAACTCAATGCCAGTGAGCGTTTCAGCGAGAAGACGGGCAAGCAAGTGTATCCCATGCGCTTTCCGAAAGGCACCTCATCCTTCGCCATTCCGACGCTCGAGGAAGAGTTGCAACTCATTCAAGGCCTGAATCAAAGCACGGGCCGCGTGGTCGGCATTTATCCTGAGATTAAGCAACCCAAGTGGCACCGCAGTGAAGGGCATGACATCAGTGCCATTGTGTTGCCCATTCTGAAGCGTTACGGTTACGCGACCAAGGATGACCCGTGCTTCCTTCAATGCTTTGAGTTCGACGAGGTGAAGCGACTTCGCGCCGAACTCGGCTGGCACGGGCGGCTTATTTACCTCATGGGCGCTTTCAAGAAGGGTGAGAAGGTCACAACGGAGCGGCCTACGATGGAGCAAGTTGCCCACGTCGCCGATGGCATCGGTCCTGCGATCAGCCAGGACATCGAAGTGCTAACTCAGCTAGCCCACGCCCAGGGGCTCAAGGTTCATGCCTACACTTTTCGGCGGGATGATTTGCCGAAGTGGGCAATGTCGCAGGACGAGGTCCTCGACTTGCTCATCCACCGAGCCAAAGTGGATGGTCTGTTCACTGATTTTCCCGACATGGTGGTGAAGTGGCTTCGAGAGCGCCAGCCTTAGCAGTTGAAGGCCAGGCTCCAGCGTGTCAAAACCATGGGCACCATGGCTTCGTTTGATCTTACCTTCCTCGGCACCGGCACATCGGTCGGCATACCGATGATAGGGTGCAGTTGCGAGACCTGCCGCAGCACCGATCCTCGCGATAAGCGTCTGCGCTGCTCGGTGCTGGTTCGGACACCCGAGTGTGATTTCGTCGTCGATACGGGGCCTGACTTTCGGCAGCAGTGCTTGCGGGAAAACATTCGTCGGGTGGACGCGGTGATTTACACGCATCCGCACATGGATCATCTCACCGGCTTCGATGAATTGAGGAGGTTCACCATTGATGAGGAGGCGGTCATGCCGATCTACGCTCGTCCTTCATGCCTTCATGTGCTGGAGCGGATGTTTGTGTATGCATTCAATGGCGAGAATCGTTACCGCGGTTACCTGAAACCAGAGCCACATGCGATTGAGGGATCATTTTATCTCGGTAGCACTCTGGTCACACCGCTTCCTCTCGAGCATGGCAAGGTGGAGACCATTGGCCTGCTCTTCACGCGCAATGGCACAAAGCTGTGCGCATACATGAGTGATTGCAAAACGATCACCAGCGAGGCGATGAATCATCTGAGAGGGGTAGATACCTTGATCATTGACGGATTGCGCCTAACACCTCACAGCACTCACATGAATTGGGATGAGGCGCTGGCGGCGATTGCTGAGATCTGCCCGAGATCGGCATGGCTCACTCATTTTCAGTGCGAAGTGATGCACGCGCGGGATGAAAGCCGACTCCCGCCAGGCGTTCGCATGGCCTATGATGGACTCTGCCTGCGATGGTCATGATCAGGCGAATGCTTCATGTGCTGCTCTTGATCGCAGCGAGTGCGACGGCGCAGACGCCGAGCGAGTGGCAAGCTACAGCAGTCACCACGATTGTTTTCAATGCTGACTTCCCTGAGTCTGAATCGCTGGCGAAGTATTATGCCGAGCGACGTGGGATCGCGGACGAACGCCTCATGCCTCTGCATTGCAGCCAGGAAGAAGCGATCACGAGAGAGGCCTTCAACAAGACGATTCGTGACCCGCTATCGACGAAACTTCCGTCTAATACGGCGGTGGTCGTGCTCATGCGCGGTGTGCCAGCGATGATCATCCGGCAGAAAGAGAATCCCAAACCCTCCATGGAGGACGAGGCCAGTGTGGACTCCGAGCTGGCGTGCCTCCGCATGGAAGTTCCTACATTGGATGGACCAGTGCCTAACCCATATTATCAGCGGAAGAGTCGCTTCGCCGCTACGCCTCCTGCCTCGCGAATGCTGCTGGTGGCACGGCTGGATGCGGCATCACCAGATACGGTAAAGCGGATGATTGATGATGCGATCGAGGTGGAGAAGACCGGGCTTCGGGGCCGTGCAGTGATTGACCTCGCACTCAAGCAGGGACCCTATCAAGAAGGCGAGGAATGGCTTCGGCGCAGTGTGCAGACCTATCGCTCCCACGGCATTCCCACGTATGCGGATCGTTATGAGCAGGTGATACGAGACGGGTGGCCGCTTCCTGATACCGCGCTCTACTTCGGCTGGTATGTCGATACCGTCGCGGGTGCGCTGAAGAACCCTGCCTTTCGCTTCAAGCGTGGAGCTGTCGCCTGTCATCTGCACTCCTACAGCGCGGGTGTCATCCGCACCACCACCAAGAACTGGGTAGGTCCCCTGCTGGATCGCGGAGCAGCGGCAACGATGGGGAATGTGTGGGAGCCCTACCTGTCACTCACAGTTCATTTCGATACCTTCAATGAACGCCTGCTCGCTGGCGACACATTGATTGAGGCCGCATGGTGCGCCACGCCGGGGCTTTCATGGATGAACGTGGTCATGGGTGATCCTTTGTATCGCCCCTTTGCCGCTTCAGCACTTGGTGTGGATCGCGACTACGCCATCTACAAGGCAATCGTGGCGCAGCACTCGGGTGATCCTGATTCACGAGCGCTTAAACGGGAAGTGCTCGAGGCCGCGCAAACGCGCCAGAGTCCGCAGTTGATTGAATTCCTCTCACTGCTCTCCTCGCAGGAGAGCAAGCCTGCGGAAGCAATCAATCTCCTGCAACACGCACGCAGCCTCTATGAGAAACCCGAGGACCGGCTTCGCACGATTGTTTATGAGGTTGAGTTGCTGAGACGTGATCGGGATAAGGACAAAGATCGGGCGGCGCTGAAGCTGTTGAAGAGCGCAGCGGCAGATGCGGCCTTTCAGAAACTGCCCGAAATGAATCTCGTGCATCAGCTCGTCGCCGAACTGGGCGGCTGACGGCGTTAGAACCCAATGCGTGCGATTTTGCTCGGGAAGGCAAAGGTGAAACCATCGTCAACGTTCCTGCGTTCAAGTTGGCGACCGTCATGGCAGTGGGTGAATCAAAGGGCCTCCTGTGCAGATCGAATTCATCGAGCGCACCTCTTGCTTCCCCCAGAATCATCCCTTTGATGCCACGCTCACATGTCCGCACCCTCCGATCACGTCAACCGCCAGGGCGTCGCTGGCATCGTGAATCGTGATGTGCTTGAGCGGGCAAAGCAGTCCCAGCCGGTGGACGAAGTGGAGGATCGCAAACAAGCGTCTCTGTCCTTCCGATTGATCAAACGATTGCTCGGCTACCTGCGTGCCTATCCTGGACGCACGTTTTGGCTGCTGGTGTGCGTGCTTGCGCGTGGGCTGCAACTGCCTGTCCTAGCCTGGGCCATCGGCGCTATCATCAATGGACCGATCGCACGGCACGACACCGCAGGTCTCACGCGAGCAGCGGTCGGGTTCTTTGCCTTCGCGCTCTTCACCGAGTTCACTTTCCATTTTCGAGTAAAATTCGCCCAGCAACTTGGCGAACAAGTAGTCCATAATCTCCGTCGCGATCTCTTCCGGCACTGGCTGAGACTAACAATGAGCTACTTCCAAAGCCGACCGGTGGGCCGCCTGATCAGCCGTCTGACGGGCGATGCGGAGAATGTGCGCGTGGGCGTTCAGAATGTGCTCTTTGTGTCGCTCGTGCAGTGCGGGCAAATGCTGGGCTGTGCGGTGCTCATGGCGCTGACGGATGTCACGCTCTTCATCTGTGCCCTGGGCATCGCCCCGCTCGTGTGGTTGATCAATGTCATGTTCCGCCGCAGACTCAGTGCAGCGTATCGTGCGCAAAGCGATAGTTTCAGCCGCATCTCTGCGACCATGGCGGAGAGTGTGAGCGGCGTGCGCGTGACGCAGAGTTTCAGTCGCCAGGAGGTTAATGACGAACTCTTTCACGACCTCGTGGCCGATCACGCGAGCTACAACTTCCAAGCAGCTAAGGCAGGCGGTCAGTTCGTGCCCTTGCTTGAGTTGTGCAGTCAGGCATTCCTCGCGGCGCTGCTACTCATCGGCGGCTGGCGCGCTCTGAACCCGACTGTGGCGATGCCCATCGGCACCGTGATTCAGTTCTTCTTTCTGGCAGGCCTGTTCTTCCAGCCGATCACCGTTCTCGGTCAGCTATTCAATGAAGCGCTCACCTCCATGGCGGGCGCGGAGAAGTTGTTCCATGTGCTCGACACACAACCCGCTTGGCAGGATCATGCTGACGCTGTGCAACCTGAACGACTGCGCGGAGCCGTCGAATTCCGCGATGTGGTCTTCGAGTATCAGCCCGGACGCGCAGCACTGCGCGGTGTCTCCTTCAAGGTTGAGCCCGGCAGCTGTGTGGCGCTCGTGGGGCACACCGGCAGCGGCAAGACGACGCTCGCAGGCCTGATCGCGAAGTTCCATCTGCCCACGTCCGGCACCGTGCTGCTAGACGACATCGACATCACTCAGATGCACAGCGATGCGATTCATCACAGCTTGGGCCTCGTGCCGCAGCAAAACTTCCTCTTCCTCGGCACCGTGCTGGACAACATCCGAGTGGCGCACCCGGAAGCGACGCGCGAGGAAGTCATCGAAGCGCTGCGACAGCTCGACTGCCTGGATGTGATCGCGGCTATTCCGAACGGTCTGGAAGCTCAAGTCGGCGAGCATGGCGCGGGCTTGTCACTCGGACAGCGCCAGATGATCTGCTTCGCCCGCGCCCTGCTAGCCAACCCCGCGCTGCTTATCCTCGACGAAGCCACTAGCGCCGTCGATCCCTTGACCGAGCAGCGCACCCAGCAGGCCCTCCGAGTCCTGCTTCAGGGCCGCACGAGCTTCATAGTAGCCCACCGTCTGAGCACGATCCGCCATGCCGATGTGGTGCTCGTTTTGGATCAGGGACAAATCATCGAACGCGGTTCGCCCGATGAACTCATTGCCCGCGGCGGTGTGTTCGCCGGTCTGTGGGGTAAGAGCGTATGAAGTGACTCACGGCTGTGCCGCCTGCTCCTTGCGTTGTTTGATCTGGCTGTTGCCGGGATCGAGTTTGAGGGCTTGATCGAAGTAGCTGAGTGCTTTGGCACGATCACCGAGTTTGAGGTAAGTGCGGGCAATGTGGTCAAAGATTTCAGCGTCGCCGTTGCCAGGTTTGGCGAGGAGTTTCTCGACGTCGAGGAAGACCTTGAGCGCGGCTTGGTAGTCGCCCTTGACGAAGTGCCACCAGCCGAGGCTGTCCATATAAATGGGGTTCTGCGGATCGAGTTCGTTGGCCTTGGCGATGAACTTGCCGCAGGCGTCGAGGTTCTTGTTCTGCTCCAGCCACATGTAGCCCAGGTTGTTGAGCACCACGGCAGCGCGCGCGGGATCGCTCTCGGGCGTGAGGTCGATGGAGCGCTGGTATTTTTTGGCGGCTTCGTCGTATCGCTCGGCGGCCTGCAAGGCGTCGCCCCACGATTGATAAAAGCTGTCGTTGAGAATTTCAGGGGCGGTTCCCTGTGCGAGGGCTTCGGTCTTCTCGTAGAGCTTCAGGGCGTCATCGTAGCGTTTGAGACTGCGCTGTGCCAAGGCTGCCTGAAAGGTGAAGCGCGGGTTGCTGGGGAAGAGGGCGAGCGTGCGCTGGGAGAGCTGCTGGGCCTTATCTGACTGGCCGCTGCGTAGCAGCAGGATACCAAGCGACATGTAATCCTCGGCTGTGCCGCCTGCGGCCTGGATGAGCGCCTCGGCATGAGGAACGGCCCGCTCGAAGTCATCGTTCTTCTCGTAGAGATTGACCAGCAGCCGACGGTTTTCCACGTCGGTCGGAGTTTCCTTGAGCAGTTCTTCCAGGAGCTTGATGGCATCAGGTTCGCGATCAAGCGTCTGGTAAAGACGGACGAGAAGCTTCCGAGCCTCCATGCTTTTGTTGAGTCGGGCAGCCTCCTCAGTGACTTCCGCTGCGCGTTCGAGTTGATTACTGAGCAAGTAGTATTGCGCCACCGCGAGACGGACATCTTCGCGTGAGATGGGGGATAGCTTGAGCGCTTTTTCAAAGAAGGGATTCACCTTCTCGCGGTGCTCTGCCTTCTTCTCAGGGTGAGAGAGCGGCCACACCTGCTGGGCGATACGTCCGGTCTCCAGCCAGTAGGTGGGATCGTTGACGGATTGCTTGGCAGCCAGCGCCATTGCTGAGGCGGCTTCCTCGCGCAGGTTGCGCGTGAGGTGCATGATGACGGTCTCACGATACAGCTCGGCACTGTGAGGAAATTTGCTCAGCGCCTCCGTGAGGACCTTTCCCGCCTGATCGGGGGCGAAGGGATCGTCCCCAGGGTAGGTGGAAAAAAAGCGGGCGAGGTTGATGTAGGCTCCACTGTCCTGGGGTGCTGCCTTGATGCAGGCCTGGAGCAATGTGATGGCGGCATCGCGGGACTCGTAATTGATCAGGAGTTCGGCGGTGCGTGCTGCTAGCTCAGGATTGGCGGGGTCGTGTTTAACCGCCTCCTTGTAGTGCTGGAGCGCGCTTCGTATTCGGCCTTCGGCCTCCAATTGCAAGGCTGCAGCGTAGTGCGCCATGGCCTCCCCCTGGACTGCCGTCGAGGTGGGGGCGGATGCGACGGCCCCCAAGGAGAGATCCGCACGCGACCCTGCATGAGCCGCATCAGTCACTGACAGCAAACAAGCCCCGCAGGCGAACCTGCGGAGCTGGTGAGTGAATAGCGACCCGCTGCGCAGGCGAAAAAGTAGGCTCGCAACGCTGGGCAAGATCATGCGGAAAGCTAGACGTGCTAGCTCTTGTAACGCAAACGCTTCTTATGGCGGTTCGCGCGCATGCGCTTCTTCCGCTTGTGCTTGTTGATCTTGGTCTTTCTGCGCTTCTTGAGCGATCCCATGTGTCTGGTCTCCGTTGTTTAGATGTCAGTGGACAATTTTATTGAGGGGGTATTCCACGATGCCCTCGGCGCCTAGCGACTTGAGCTTCGGGATGATTTCCCGAACCACCGCCTCGCCTATCACCGTCTCCACGGCCACCCATTCCTGGCTGGCTAGGGAAGCGATCGTTGGCGAGCGTTCCGAGGGTAGGCAGTCCACTACTGCCTGCAACTGCTTTTGAGGAACGTTCATCTTCAGGCCCACTTTGTCGCGGGCCTCCAGCGCACCTCTCAGCAGAAGGGTCAACCGCTCCATCTTCTCCCTTTTCCAGGGATCAGCGGCGGCAGCGGGGCTGGCCACGAACTGCGGGTAGGACTCCATCAGAGTGTCCACGATCCGCAGTTTGTTCGCACGCAGCGATGAGCCGGTCTCTGTGATGTCCACGATGGCATCCACGAGTTCCGGCACCTTCGCTTCGGTGGCTCCCCAGCTAAATTCGACTTCGGCCTGCACCCCGTGCTTGGCCAGATACTTTTGAGTCATCGACACGGCTTCCGTGGCGATGCGCTTGCCCTGTAGGTCCTTCACGGACTTGATGGGCGATTCCTCAGGCACCACCAGCACCCAACGCGTGGGCTTGGAGGTGGCCTTGGAATAGCGCAGATCCGTGATCACTTCCACGGTCGCACCATTCTCCACGATCCAGTCCCGCCCCGTAATGCCACAGTCCAGGAATCCATGGTCCACGTAGCGGCCAATCTCCTGCGCACGCAGCAGGCGGAGTTCCAGTTCATCGTCGTCCACCGTCGGACGGTAGGACCGGGAGGACACCACGATGTTGTAGCCAGCCCTCTTGAACAACTCCAACGTCGGCTCCTGCAGGCTGCCGTTGGGCAGTCCGAGGCGGAGAGTTGGGGAGGTGGCTGACATGGTTCTAAAGGCGGCTGAAAAGGGGCGGCGATGTTACGCGGACATTGTGAATTGGCGAGGGCTTTTTTCCTTTCTCGCATCGGAGGCATGACAAGGACGGTTCCGCCTTGCTGTGAACAGCCCTTGCCGGTGATCCGATCCTGTTTGCCAGGCGGCCCTGGTGAGTGGCTTGCTCACGCGATTAGCTTCTCAATCACCTTGCCACCGAACTGCGAGAGCTGCTTGAAGCGTCCGCCGTGGTAGAAGGACAGCTTGTTGTCATCGAGCCCGAGCATTCGCAGCAGCGTGATGTGAAAGTCGCGGACGTGATGCACTTCCTCGACGGCTTCCATGCCGACCTCGTCGGTCAAACCGATGGTGTGGCCCGCGTTGCAGCCGCCACCGGCCATCCAGATGGTCATCGCTTTCGGATTGTGATCGCGGCCATACTGAGTGCCGCCGCGCACGCCGTTGTCAGGCGTGCGACCAAACTCTCCGCACCACACGATGAGCGTGCTCTCGAGTAGCCCTCGTTGCTTCAAGTCCTTGATCAGTGCCGCGATCGGTTGGTCCACGCCACGCACGCGGTTGCCATGCGCGCGCTCGATGTAGTCGTGGCTGTCCCAGGTGCCGTTGTAGAGCTGCACGAAGCGCACGCCTTTCTCCACGAGCTTGCGCGCCAGCAGGCACTTGCGACCAAAGGCATCCGTCGCGTCGCTGCCGATGCCATACATCGCCTTGGTCTTCTCATCTTCCTTCGAGAGGTCGAGCACCTCGGGCACCTGCACCTGCATGCGGAAGGCCAGCTCGTAGCTGTCCATGCGCGCCTGCAGTTCCTCGTGCCACGGATGATCGGCAGCGTGCTTTTGATTCAGCTTCGCGATCAAGTCGAGGTTCGCGCGCTGATGCTCGCGCGTGATGCCTTCGGGTGGATTGATGTCGAGAATGGGTGAGCCCTTGGCGCGCAGTGGTGTGCCTTGGTAGTGCGCCGGCAGGTAGCCATTGCTCCAGTTCGCCGCACCGCCTTGTGGGTAGCTGATTTCCGGCAGCACGATGAAGCCGGGCAGGTCCTGGTTGAGCGTGCCGAGACCATAGTTCACCCAGGCTCCGATGCCGGGATCGCCGCCGAAGCGATTGCCGCAGTTCATCTGATACATCGCCGTTGGATGATTCACGCTATCGACTTGGCAGCCGCGGAAGAAACACAAGTCATCTGCCACACCCGCGAGATGCGACCAGTTCTCTGCCATGTCCGCGCCGGACTTGTCGGCCTTGATGAACTTGAACGGACTGCGCACGTAGTAGCGCTTGCCGCTTTCCATGGCCGACTTTTGCTTCCCTTCGCGAGTGAACTCCTTCAGGTGAAGCTTATTGAGCATCGGCTTCGGATCGAAGGTGTCCACATGCGAGGGGCCGCCTTCCATCATCAGGAAGATCACGTTCTTCGCCTTCGCGTTCGGGAAGTGCCCTTGCTTCGGCGCGAGCGGGCTTGAAGATTTGAGATCTGAGATCTGAGATTTAATATTCTCCTCAGCCATCAAAGCGCTGAACGCCACACTGCCGAGACTGGCACCGAGGCCATAGACAAAGTCACGCCGCGTCGGCGCATGGAGCGCGCGCGAGCCTGCGCAGGGGAAGGGATGGCTAATAGACATAAGCGAACTCGTTGGAGTTGAGCAAAGCGAGGCACACATCGGCCAACGCACGCGTGCGGGCATCGACATCGCCGGGTTGCAGATCGGGGACGAAGTCAGCGTTCGCGTGCAGCTTCTCCTGGAAGGAGAACTTCTCGCCCGTGTTTTCTTCCACAGCATCGCGACGAACTTCGAGCAGTGGTCGGTCGGCTTTGAAGGTCAGCTTCGATTGCTCAGCGGTCATTGCCTTCCAGTGGGCGAGGCAGGCAGAGCTTTCCTCGGCGCTAGGATCACGACCATAGATGAGAGCAAAGCAACGCTGAAGAGCTTTTGCGTCGTCACTGGTCTCTTTGGTCACACGCGTGGCCAGCGCCAGTGCGCGCACAGCGCTGGCCTTGCTATTGAAGAGACTGAAGACCTGCGGCGTGACGGTCGAAGCATCGCGGCGCTCGCAGGAGAAGTAGGGTGCGGGCGCATTGAAGACCTCCTGCATCGGATCGACGAGGCCGCGCAATTTCAGCGCGTAGATCGAGCGACGGTTGCGCTGCGCGGGCAGGGGATTCGGTGTCCATGCAGCAGCGAAGGTGCCCATCACCATGCGAGGTTGCAGCGCGGCTTCGAGATTGATCTCGGGCCGGTTTGGAATGCCGCCGAGCGTGGGGTTCAATTCACCACTCACGCTAAGCATCGAGTCGCGCAGCTCTTCAGAAGTGAGGCGGCGCGGCTTGAAGACAGCGTAGAACTTCTCCAGTTCCTCGCGTTGCAACGGCGAACCCTGAACCGAGAACTGAGAACTCCTGAGATACGCCTCGCTCATCATGATCACGCGGTGCAGCTCTTTGAACGACCAGCCTTTCTCAACAAACGTCGCCGCGAGCCAGTCGAGCAGTTCGGGATGCGTCGGCTTCTTGCCCGTGCTGCCGAAGTTGTTGGGATTGCCCGCGATGGGCTGGCCGAAGTGCCACATCCAGATGCGGTTCACGATGGCTCGAGTGGTGAGCGGGTTGTGCCTGTCGGCCACCCAGTTGGCAAAGGTGGTGCGTCTGCCTTCGATCTCAGGCGGGAACTCGATGCTGGTCGTCTTATTGAAAGCAGCGAGCACGCTGAGCACTCCGGGTGAAACCTTCGGGCCTTTGCCAAAGGGGTCGCCGCCGGGGAGGATGCAGGTCTCTTCTAGCTCACCGTTCGTCATGCGATCGGGAGCCATGCGCAGCGGGGCAAGCACTGCCTTCATCTCGACCGTGCGGCCGCTGTAAACGGACAGCGCATACGGCTCGTAGCGGTCCACCTCCCACTTCAGTCGCTCCAAGCCTTTGCGTGCGACTCGTTCGTTGCCGAATTGCTCGGGCGTGAAGCCGACGAGCTTTGGCGGATACTGGTCTTCGGCGACGCCCTGCTTTTCCATGGCGTTGCGAGCGGTCTCGAAGACGCCGGTGAAGCTGCGGCCCTTCTTCCCACCCTTGCCGCCGCCTTCGACAAACTTGCGCGCGTTGATCACCGCCGTGTCCCACGCAGTGCGGTCGAGCTTCTTCTCGGCGAACCACGTCTCGGCGTTCTTGAGCATCACGACGTCGAGTTGCTTTAGCATCGCCTCGTGCTCCTTCCTGCGCATCTCGAGATACTTCTTCTCTTCAAAACCCTGCGTGTTCTCCTGCTTCAAAAATGGCGCAGCACGCTCGCACAGTTGAGTGGTGCCGAACACGGCCTGGATCGAGTAGTAGTCGTGCGTGGGCACGGGATCAAACTTGTGATCATGGCAGCGCGCGCATTGCAGCGAGTGCGCGAGGAAGGTTTCGCCAACGCTGTTGGTCACATCATCGAGGAAGCGCTGGCGTGCGATCTTCGCGACTTCCATGCCCGTCAGTTCCCATGGTCCCATGCGCAGGAAGCCGGTGGCGACGAGCTTCTCGGGATCGTTCGCGTCGATCTCGTCGCCAGCGATCTGCTCCTTGATGAACTGGTCGTAGGGCTTGTCGCTGTTGAAGGCGCGGATCACGTAGTCGCGGTAGCGCCACGCATTGCCGCGCTCGTAGTCGTTGGCGAAGCCGCTGCTGTCGGCGTAGCGCGTCACGTCCAGCCAATGCTGCGCCATGCGCTCACCATAGTGCGGGGAATCGAGCAGCTTGTTGATGAGTGTCTGGGTGCTGGTTGCGGGATCCTTGATGCTGGATTGCACAAAGGCTTCCACGTCCTCCGGTGTCGGCGGTAGGCCAGTGAGATCAAAGGTGGCGCGGCGGATGAAGGTGCGGGCATCGGCAGCGGGCGCGGGCTCTACGCCCTCAGGTAGATGCATCGCGATGAGTTCATCAATACCCTTCGCCGCAGGCTTCTTCACCGGCTGATACGCCCACAGGCCCTCCGGTTTGTATTTGCGAGTCGCCCACGCATCGGACAACGCGCCAGTCGTCTTCACCACTATGCCGTCTTCGGCGGACCACTTCTCGGCATTGGCCTTCGTGATGGCGTCAAACTTGGCTTTGTCCGGCCACGGCGCACCACCGGCGATCCATTGTTTGATCCACTCGATCTGCTCCGCGTAGAGCTTGTCCGCTTCCTTCGGCGGCATCGGCTCCCAGTCATCTTCGTGCTGGCGTGTGACGGCGAGATACAAGGGGGACTCATCGGGCTTGCCAGGCACGATGCCGGGCTTCTCGCTCTCGCCGCCTTTGAGCACGGCTTCGCGCGAGCGCATGTCGAAGTCGCCTTTGATCTTCGACTCTTCATTGCCATGACAAGCGAGGCACTTGTCTTGAAACAGCGGCGCGATGCGGCGCACGAACAACAGCTCTGCATCCTCGGCGTGCAGCGAGGATGCGGCGAAAAGGGCGATCAGCGGGGCTTTTCCGATCATGCCTGGATAACGCGGCAGACGAGCCCGCATTTCGTCGAGCTACTTGGTCCGCGTCTGAAACTCGCGGCGATGCTTTTGCGAGGGCACCTCGACCACGTAGGTCTTCGCGTCGGCGGCGACAGCACAATGGATGTGATGCGCGGCGCACTGGTCGGCTAGGTCGCCGTGATTGGCGATCAAGGTTTTGTCACTCGTGTTCTCGTGATCGTCGCGCACGTTCTCATGCACCTGATACATCGCCTGGATGGTCGGCGTGGACTTCAGGGCATCCAATGCCGTCTTGCTGGTGCCTTTGCGCGGGCCGTTGTTCATTACGGAGACCGTGGGCTTCAGCGAATGAATGAGCACGGGGTTGTTGCTCACGTCGAGGCCGTGGTGATTGACTTGATACAGGTCGATCTCGCCCGCGAGGTTCACGGGAGTGGCCAGCTTCTCCTCGGCATTCCAGGTCAAATCGCCACCATCGAAGAAGCGAAAGTCGCCGAACTGCAGCAGCATCACCACGCTGTTCGCGTTGTCGGAAGGGTCGGCTGCCTTGGCGGGCACGGTGCCGGTCAGCGGATTACGTTCAGCGTTCGCTGGTGCGGTGATGAACTTCTGATTCGCACCCAGGCAGCGCAGCGAGAGCGCGGGGCCGCTGCCGGACTCGAGGTCAATGCTGCTGCCTGCGGCGATGACGTTGCGCTTCTCCACCTTCGCATCGCGATAGGGTCGGCTCATCAAGGTCCAGCGCATGTCCTTGCCTTTGCCATCGGGGCTGTCGTCGGGGATGCCTTTGTCGTGAAGCGTGCCGATGGGCATCAACTCAGCGAGTTCAGCCAGACCACCGAAGTGATCGACGTGGAAGTGCGTGATGATGACATGGTCGATGCGCTTCAGGCCTGCGGCCTCAGTCGCAAGCTTGTGGATGCGTTTGGCATCACGACCTCCGGGATTGCCCGTGTCAATCAGCACCGATTCACCAGCGGGCGTCACGATGAGTGTCGCGCCGCCTCCTTCCACGTCGATCCAGAAGAGGTCGAGCTTGCCATCGCTCGGGCTCGCCAGCGTGACTGACGCTGAGATGAATACGGCAGTCAAAGCAGTAACGAGCGAGCGCATGGGCATGAGGCTAGTGGTTGAACAAGAACGCCGGTGAATTGATCAGCGCCCAGGCAAGGTCCTGCGCGGCGGTGAGGCGCTGGTTGCCGAGCTGCGACTGGCTGAGCTGCGCATCGCGGCGGAGCTGAACGAGTTTCGGCTCGATGGTGATGGGTTTCTCGGCGTTGGCGACCTTCTGTTCGAGAGCGACGAGCTTTTCATCGACGGGCAGCGGCTTCTTCGCGGCAGCGAGGATGCGCTTCTGGCCTTGGTAGTCCTTGTATTGAGTGAGAAAGTGCTCACGCAGCGCGGCGGTCTGTTCCTTGGTGCGCTTCATCGCTGGTGTCTTCAAAGCGTCAGCGATTTCCTTGGTGGTGCCGAAGCGCACCATCGGGTTCGTGGTCGCGTAGAGGCGGAACTTGCCGAGGTTGTATTTCCCGTTCTGGAAGCTCTGGCTCAGCGTGAAGGTGAGGGTCGTGCCGCCATCGAAGCCGACGGCTTCTTGCGCTTCGAAGATCGCTTCGTGGCGATAGCCGGTCTCAGGCGAGAGCGCCCAGCCGCGGTCGCGGTTGCCGACCTTGAGTGCCTCGGCGACTTCGAAGTTCTTCTGTGAGAAGTCAGCGCGCGGACGCACAAGCGTGACTTGGCCTTCCTTCTTCTTGCCCTTGGCGCGCTTCGCATCGGCGGGATTGGCCTGCACGGTGAACTGGGTGAGCACGAAGTTGCCATCAGGAGCTAGTCCAGGGCCATTGCTCGGCAGACGATCATCAGGCAGCGCTTCGATCTTGAAGGCAGTGATGCCGGTGAGGTTGGTCTTCACGTTGATGACGTAGTTGCCAGGCACCTGACGGCCATCGGCATACGGCGTGGCAAGGAGCGAGCCATCGGGCTGCTGCTCCAGCTTCTCGATGCCGTTGACCTTGTTGTTGAGCATGGTCAAAGGCACCCACTCCGTGCTGAGGTCCACGCGGTCTTCCCACGCGGTCTGGAACGGCGCAGCCGCATCGGCCACGCTCTTCACAGTGGCTTCGGCTTTCTTGATCGCAGCATCGCGGGCGGCATTGGCCTTGGCGACTTCGGGGGCTTTGGCGGCCTTGTAGTCGGTGAGTTCCTTCTTCGATGTGGCGATGGCGGCAACGCGGGCAGCCTCGGCCTTGGCGATGATGGGCTTCTGCTCGGCTTCCTTCGCAGCCAGTTCGGCGGCGAGTGATTTGTTCTCGCCGTCCATGCTCTTCATCGACTCCAGCGCGGCATCGATTTCCTTGGGCGTAGCGGGACGATTGAGGACTCGCATGAAGATCTCATCGACCAGCTTGCGGTCGTCTTTGATCTCGGTCGCGAGCTTCGCGATGGCGTTCTTCGGATTGCTGATCGCGTCGCCGACGGTGGGGCCGGACATCAGTGCCATCACGGGGCCGAGGTTCACATCATTGCTGCGCTCGCATTCGCACACGCTCTCGCGCACCGGGCGACCGAAGTTGCCGAGGAAACCATCGGCCAGTTTCACCTGGGCATCGGCAAGCTGGGCAGCGCGTGTGCCAGCGGGCACGCCGGGGATGTTCAACGTGGAGCCAGTGACAGCATGAACGGAGTCAAAGAGCACCTCGGCTGGCAGACGACGCGCCTTGGCGTGCGAGTAGTTGGTCTTGTCGTCTTCATTCCACTTGTTAGTGCTGAGCGCGAGCTGGTAGGTGCGGCTCTGGCAGATCGTGCGCATGAGGCTGCGGACGTTGAAGCCGCTCTGCACGAATTCGCTCGTGAGGTAGTTGAGCAACTCGGGATTGGTCGGCGGATTGCCAGCGCGGATGTCGTCGAGTGGCTCAATGACGCCGGTGCCAGTGAGGTAGCCCCAGATGCGGTTCGCGTAGCTGAGCGCGAAGTAGTCGTTCTGCGGCGAGGTGAGCCAGGCGGCGAATTGCTCGCGGCGTGTCTTGGCCGCAGGCGATTTGAGTTCCTGTTTGTAGGGGAAGGTGGCGGGCGCGACTTGATTCGTGCGCAGGTGAATCATGTCGCCGTCCTTCTTGTCGTTCACCAGTTCGTAGAGTGGCTTCGCACCTTCGACAGCCGTGCCACCGATGGTCTTGCCAGCGCTCGCGGGATCGCCTTTCAGCTCGGTCTGGGAGAAGAAGGCGGCGGTTTGGTAATACTGATCCTGCGTCCAGCGCTCGAAGGGATGGTCATGGCACTTGTTGCAGTTGAAGCGTGTGGCCAGCCACAGGTGCGTGGTGTTTTCCATGATCGCATCGGCATCGCGCAACGTCTTGAAGTAGCTCGCGGCGGGGTTGTCCTTGTTCGATCCCGTCGCGGTCATGATGCGGTAGGCGAAGCGATCATAAGGCGTGTTGTTCTTCACCTGATCGCGAATCCACGCACGCAGCGCGGTTGCGCCTTCGGTGCCGAGGAACTTCGAGTTCACCTGGAGCATGTCGGACCACTTGTTGGACCAGTGATCGACGAACGAATCGCTGCCGATGAGCTTGTCGATGAGGGCGTTGCGCTTGGTGCGAGTCTCCGTCTTGTCAGCGAGGAAGGCGCGCACGTCTTCCACGGTCGGAGGCAGTCCGGTGAGGTCGATGGTGAGGCGGCGGATGAAGGTGGCGTCATCGCACACCCCGCTCGGTTCGATCTTCATGCGCTGCCACTTCGCGGCGACGAACTCGTCGATCTTGTTCCACTTCTCAGGCTCCTTCCAGATGAAGCCCGTGCGGTCGCCCATCACGGTCACGGTGGTCGCCGCGTAGTTGCCTTCGTAGCGCGCGAGCACCGGAGCCTCGCCACGGCGAACCGTGGTGCCGAGGCCCTTCTTGTCAGTCTCCAGCACCTCGGTGTTGCCGCTCTCGAGGAAGGCTTCCGCCGTCACATCACGGGTGTAGCCATCGGCGTAGTAGGCGATGACGCGAAGCTGCTGACGTGCGCCGACTTTCTCAATGACGGGGTTCTTGGGCGAGACCTCGATGCGAGTTACTTTCGGAGTGCTCGTGTCCAGCTTGGCCCCGTTGCGAATCCATGCCTTGAGCGTCTCGTAGTAAAGCTCGCCGGGCACCGTGAGCTGGCCGCCTTCGTGAGGCACGGCACCGCTGGCCTTGAGCAGCAGCAGCGAGTGCTCAGGGGACGCGATGTTCGCGCGACGGCTGCTGAGTTCATCGGTGAAAGCGAGCACGTCATAGATCGGATCGTAGCCGCGCAGGCTGAGCTTGAAGCCGTTCTTGCCGTCCTTCGAGCCGTGGCAGGTGCCCTGGTTGCAACCGAGCTTCGACAAGATCGGCATCACATCGCGCACGTAGTTCGGATGGAAGACGGCATTCATGCCGCTGACTTCCACGGGCACGTTCGCGGACTTGCCATTGAAGGCGATCTGCACGCTGGCCTTGCCGTCCTTCTCTGGGCGGACCATGCCGCGCTTGTCGAGGTTCGCGATGTCGCCTTTGAGTTCCAGCTTGGCCATGCGAGTGACATCGGCGCGGCTGCCGTCCGTCATCGTCGCGGTGATGAGGAGTTGAGCATACTCGGTGGCATTGCCGATCTTCACTGAGGCTGGCTGAACGTCGAGGGAGGCGACGACCGCGCCCTTGGGCAGCTCTTCGATGAAGTCATCCTTCTTTGCCTCGATGCGCACCGTGTCGTCCACGATCACATCGCTGGCAGCGAGTTCTTCCTTCTTCACCAGCGGCACGCTGACGAATTCCTTGGTAATCTTGCCCGTGGCGGAGTCGATGAGGCGGAGCTTTCCATCCGCACCTGCGCTGGCGACAGTCTTGCCATCAGGGCTGAAGCTGACGGCATAGACGCCGCTGCCAGGGATGGCGGTGCTCGTGAGCAGCTTCACGTCCTTGGTCACCCAGTCATCGAGTTCCTTGCCTTTGCCGTTCACGGTCTCGACGATCTTCTTCACGTCGGCGGGCATGGTGCTGTCGTAGTCGGAGGCGAAGACGCTCACGGTGCCAGCGAAGTCGTGGCTGGAACCGCAAGCGATGCGTTTGCCATCCGGGGAGAAATCGACGCCGAAGATGCGGCCCTGCATCGCGGGGAACTTGCGGATCAGGTTCGCGTTGTCGCCGATCACGCGCTTCGTCTGGCGCTCCATGCGATAGATCGCAGGCACGCCGTCGGCACCGCCGATGAGGACTTCATTGCGCTGCGGATGACGAGCCAGCGTATGCACGCCGCCCTTGAGCGCGCCCGGCGTGATGGAGGTAATGTTGTCGATGAAGCGCTGCGTGCTGACCTCGGTGAGCTTCACCGCCATATCGCGACCGCAGGAGACGACGTGCTTGCCTTCCAGGCCCCACACGGTGTCGAGCACCCAGTCGCTGTGCGCGCCAAGGAAGAGCACCTGCTTGCCGGTCGAAGCATCGACCGCGCGCATCGTGTTGTCCGCGCAGCCGAAGGCGATGAACTTGCCATCGGGCGACCAGCTCGCGCCGTAGAGCGTGTCGAACGTGGCGGGCACGGAGAGTTCGAGCTTCTTCTTTTCCAGGTCCCAAATCTGCAGCTCGCCCATGCGTGCGGGGCTGCCACCCGCGATGGCGAGCTTCTTGCCATCAGGTGAGAAGGCGACCTCGTTCACGCGCTCGGAGAGACCCACCAGACGCGCCGCGATCCCGCTGCCATCGGCCTTGTGAATGATCGCTTCGTGATAGCCCGCGACCGCGATGAGCTTGCCATCGGGTGAGTAGTCGATGCTGGTGATCAGCGGCGCGGTCACATAAACCGGCGGCTTCTCCATGCTGTATTCCTGCTTCGCGCTCGCAGGTGTGTCATCCTTCGCACCCTCGGCGATCCAGCGCTTCACCAGGGCGATCTGCGATTCGTGCAAAGGATCCGCCTTCTGCGGCATCTCGGCTTTGCCCTTCGCATCGTGCGTGATGAGCTTCAGCAGGTTCGACGCCTCCGGCTTGCCAGCGACGACGGCGACATCTTCCTCACCACCCTTCAGCAAGGCCGCGAAGTCCGTCATGATGTAATCGCCCTTGGCTTTCGCGGGCTGATGGCAGCCATGGCACTGGGCCTGGAAGATCGGGCGAATCTGCTTGTAGAAACTGACCGGCGCGTTCGGGTCGATGACTTCGGCCTTTTTGGGAGGGGCGGCGAAGGTGACGCTGGCGAGTGCCAAAGGCAGGCAAAGGCCGAGGCGTGAGAGCGCGTGGAACGTTGATTTCATGGGGAACGGACGAGTTTGGGGGTCGAACAGCAGCATCGGTTCACCATCTGACAAAACAGGGCGCAACGATGCCGGGCGGCTATTACGCCGAGGCATGACAGGATGTTTCCCCTGCCTTCGCGGCTAGGACAACAGCAGTTCCAGTCCCTCGTAGAACTCGGCGACGGGAATCTCGCACTCGATGCTGGCGAGGCGGAGGGTGCTGTCGCCTCCGAGGAACTCGAGGTTCCAACTGCCGTTTGCTTCGCGCGAGTAGTGCTCGGCGTAGCGACGATTAGGCGAGATGAGGACGTAGTCGATGAGTTCCGGGTTCTCGCGGTAGAAGGCGAACTTCTCCACGCGGTCGTAGTTCTCAGTGGACTCGGAGAGCACCTCAATAATGACGCGCGGATTGGTGATGGCGTCGGTCATCTCGTCGTCACGACGAACGGGCGGGCACACGACCGAGACATCGGGGTAGAACGTCTTGCCGCCTGCTTTGACTTTGAGGTCGCTGGAGAAGGGTTTGCAGGGTTTACCCTTCAAACGCTCGTGGAGGATGCTGGCGATGTTGGTCAGCATCATCGCATGCTCAGGCGTGCCGCCGGCCATCGCGGTGACGACGCCCTCATGATACTCGTGCTTGATGCCGGTGCGGGCTTCGAGCGCGAGGTATTCGGGGATGGTGTAGAACTGGGCGGCTGGCTGTCCCATGGGCGGGAGTTTCGCTGATCGTGCGTCGCCGTGCAAGCCTGCGGATCAACTGAAGAACTTCTTCGCCTTGGCGAAGAAGCTCTCGTGCAGCGGCGAGTTGTTCTCGCCGAGGGCCTTGGCGAACTCGGTGAGCTTCTCGCGTTGCTCGGTGGTGAGCTTGTTGGGAACGGCGATCTGGACGTGGACGTAGAGGTCGCCGAACTGATCGCGACCGAGCACTTTCATGCCTTTGCCGCGAAGGCGGAAGGTGGTGGCGTTCTGGGTGCCGCCCGGGATCTTGACCGTGGCCTTGCCGACGAGCGTGGGAACTTCGAGTTCGCCGCCGAGGGCTGCGGTGGCGAAGGAGATCGGCATGTCGCAGTGCAGGTCGTGGCTGTCGCGCTCGAAGACATCGTGCGGACGCAGATGGATGAGCACATACAGGTCGCCAGCGGGGCCACCTTTCATGCCGAGGTCACCGTTGCCAGTGCTGCGGAGTTGCGTGCCTTCCTCGATGCCCGCAGGCACCTTGAGACGGATGCGATGGCGTTCCTTCTGGCGACCTGTGCCACGGCAGGACTTACACGGATCGGCCACGGTTTCGCCCGCGCCGTCGCAGTCCGGGCAGGTCTGCTGAATCTGGAAGAAGCCACGAGAGCTGATTACCTGACCCACGCCGCCGCAGGTGCGGCACTGCTTCTTGCCTGCGCCACTGGCGGAGCCGCTGCCGGTGCAGGTCTTGCAGGGAGCGAGCCGCTCGATCTCGATGTCTTTCTCGACGCCTGCGGCTGCTTCTTCGAGCGTGAGTTCCAAAGGATAGCGCAGGTCGCTGCCGCGCTGGGGGCCGCTCGCGGACTTGCGACGACCGCCGCCTCCGCCACCACCGAAGAACTGCTCGAAGATGCCACCACCGCCGCCGCCACCACCACCGAAGACTTCGCGGAAGATGTCGAACGGATCGTGGAAACCACCGCCGCCACCAGCACCGGGCATGCCGCCCTGGAAGGCCGCGTGGCCGTAGCGGTCATACGCAGCGCGCTTGTCGGCGTCGTTGAGGATGTCGTAGGCTTCGCCGACTTCCTTGAACTTGTCCTCCGCCGTCTTATCGCCCGGGTTCTTGTCCGGGTGATACTGCACCGCGAGCTTGCGGTAGGCTTTCTTGAGTTCTTCGGGAGTCACGGTCTTGGGGACGCCGAGGACCTCGTAGTAATCGCGTTTGGCAGCCATGGTGGGGGTGAGTGGAGAGTCTTGAGTTGAGGATTGTGAGCCGGGAGGAAGAAGGAATAACGACCGACCGGGGAGCGAGGGCTATTTTCTATCGCTCAACGCTTAGCCTTCGGCCTTCGTAGCACCGCTGGAGACCACGACGTTCGCGGCACGCAGCAGGCGGTCCTTCAGTTTGTAGCCACGGCGCATCACACGCAGGACGGTGCCCTCGGCCACGTCGGCGCTGGCTTCCTGGGAGACGGCTTCATGCAGGTTGGGATCAAAGGCTTTGCCCTGGGCTTCGACTTCCTGCACACCCATCTCGCGGAGGAAATCTTCCATCTGCTTCTGCACCATGCTCATGCCCATGAAGACGATGGACTTCTCAGACTCAGCGCGTGCGGCATCCATGCCCATCGCGAAGGTGTCGAGTATCGGGATCAGGCTGCGCAACAGGTCAGCGTTGGCATACGAGCGGGTCTCTTGCTGCTCGCGAGCGACGCGCTTGCGGAAGTTATCCAGCTCCGCCTGGCTGCGGTAGGCCAGGTCGCGCCAGCGTTCCATCTCGGCTTGCAGGGCGGTCAGGGGATCGACTTCAGCGGCGGGTTGAACGGTGTCTTCGGCGACGGAAGCGGCAGCAGGCTGGGCCTCCGGCGGAAGCGTGGTGTCGTCTTGTGAGGGTGGGTTTTCCATGTCGTGTTGAAGAGATTCGGGAAGGGGGCGCGGAATATGCACGGGGTGTGCAGGGTTTCAAACGCTGCCACGAGTTTTGAGGGAGGCGGCGGACTGCCTTTTCAATTCGTAACGATTCGAGGCGAGACGGCTGGTTCACTTCGTGCTAAAACTCTCGCTAAATACCGCACAGGAGGGCGGCTTCTCTGAATCATGAAAAAAACCGGAGCTAGCAAATCATCCAATGTAACGGACACGCACCTCGCGCAGGGCCATCTGCTGATGGGCTGGGAGCACGAGCCGACGGGCAAACAGATCGGTTTCGTCTCCGATAAAGCCGGTCCGGCACGCGGCAAAACACCGCCAGTGTGGCTGGAGAACGGCGAGGCCCACGGCCTCACCATTGCTCCCACTGGAGCGGGCAAGGGGCGAGCGAACCTGATCCCGATGCTGCTCACGCATCGCGGCTCGTGTGTGGTTGTCGATCCCAAAGGCGAGGCCGCGCTGGTGACCGCGCAACGTCGCCGCGAAATGGGCCAGCGCGTCGTGATGCTCGACCCCTTCCACCTTGCCTCGGAGAAAACCGACGCGCTCAATCCGATGGAGGCGATTCAGTTCACTGGCGACAGCGTGGAGGAGTTCGCGCTCACGGTGCCCTCGCTGCTGCACCCGGAGAACAGCGGCTCGCTCAAGGAACCGTTCTGGGACATCCAGGGCGACTCGTTGCTCGGCGGCGTCGCCTGCCACCTGCTCTCCACTGGCGAGCCCGAGGAGCGCAACTTCATGGGCCTGCGCAAGATTTTGATGAGCGACGATGTGGTCTATAACCTCGCCGTGCTGCTCGACACCGTGGGCAAGACGATGCCGAAGATGGCCAAGCAGCAGATCGGCTCCTTCCTGCAAACCACCGACGTCACGCGCTCCGGCATCCTGAGCACCGCGCAGCAGCACCTGCGCATCCTCGCCGATCCGGCCGTGGAGGCCGCACTGGGGCCCACGAGCTTCTCGTTGGCCGACTTCAAAAGCGGCGAGCCGATGACCATCTACCTCATCCTGCCCAGCACGAAGCTGCCCTCGCACGGTCTGCTGCTGCGCAACTGGCTCAGCACGCTCTTCGCCGTCGCGATGTCGCGCAAAGAATTGCCGCTCACGCAGACGATGTTCGCCGTCGATGAAGTCGCCGCGCTCGGCACCATGAGCCAGCTGCGCGTCGCCATGACGCTGATGCGCGGCTACGGCGTGCGCTGCTGGCTTTACATCCAGGACCTCAGCCAGCTCAAGCACCTCTACCCGCTCGACTGGGAGACGCTGACCAACAACGCCGGCGTCGTGCAGACGTTCGGCCTCACCAATCACCTCATGGCCAAGCAGGTCGCCGAGATCTTCGACGTTCGCCCCAGCGAACTCCTCGCGCTCAAGCCCGACGAGCAGATGCTGCTTTTCGCCGGCGGCGTCGTGAAGCGCGCTCGCAAGCTCGACTACCTCCAGGACAAGGTCTTCGACGGCCTCTTCTCGCCGAACCCGCGCTATGCGGTGCGGGGATTGGGGAGGTAAACAGAGCACTGGCAAACTTCGCAGCCTGCTCTAGCATCCGCGCTCCTCAGCCCGCGCCATGCCCAAATACATCGTCACCATCGGCCTCGAAGTTCACGCCCAGCTCAACACGAAGAGCAAAATGTTCTGCACCTGTGCGGTGGGTTACGGTGGCGAGCCGAACACGCAGACCTGCCCCGTTTGCCTGGGCCTTCCGGGCGCGCTGCCGGTGCTGAATCTGGGCGCGATTGAGAAGACCATCCTCACCGGCCTCATGCTCGGCTGCCGCACGCCGGAGATCTCGAAGTGGGATCGCAAAAACTACTTCTACCCGGACATGCCGAAGAACTACCAGACCACGCAGATGGATCTGCCGTTGTGCCTCGGTGGCGGCGTGCCGCTCTATGATTTCGCGTATCCGAAGGACGCGCAGAAGACCATCGCGAACCCCGGCAAGATCGTGAACCTCACCCGCATCCACCTTGAGGAAGATGTGGGCAAGAGCACGCACCACGACAAGTTCACCACACTCGACTTCAACCGCGCGGGCACTCCGCTGATGGAAATCGTCAGCGAGCCGGAACTCGACTCCGCCGAGGAAGTCGTGGCCTACCTCAACAGCCTGCGGCAGATCCTGATCTACGGCGGCGTGGGCGATGCGGACATGGAGAAGGGCCAGATGCGCGCCGACGTGAACATCTCTGTGCGCCCCGAAGGCCAGAAGGAACTCGGCACCAAGATCGAGCTGAAGAACATCAACTCGATGAGCGCCATCCGCCGCGCCGTGAAGGCCGAGACCGAGCGCCAGATCGACGTGTTGGAAGGTCGCCACCCGACTGACAAGGTGCTGGTGCAGAGCACGCGCCGCTGGGACGATGATCTGGGCGAAACCACCCTCATGCGCAGCAAGGAAGACGCGCACGACTATCGCTACTTCCCGTGCCCCGACCTCATCCCGGTGAAGACGGCGCCGATCATCGAGCGCATGAAGCCGCTGCGTCCCGAGCTGCCGCACGAGAAGTGCGCGCGCTTCGAGAAGGACTTCGGCCTCACCGCCTACGACGCCAACGTCCTCGCCAGCGAGCAAGCCCTGGCCGCCTACTTCGAGCAAGCCGTCAGCGCCGCACCGAACGCACCCGCGAAGAAGATCGCGAACTGGATCATCAACGAGCTGCTCGGACGCCTGAACGAAGCCGCGCAGACCATCACCGACTGCACACTCGAACCCGCCAGCATCGGCGAACTCGTCGCGCTCGTGGAAGCTGGCAAGATCAGCAACAACCAGGGCAAGGAAGTCTTCGGCGAACTCTTCGCCAACGGCGGCAAACCTGCCGACATCGTGAAGGCCAAGGGCTTCGAGCAAGTCAGCGACACTGGAGCCCTCGAAGCCATCGTGGATCAAATCATCGCTGGAGCCGCCGAGAAGGTGGCCGAAGTGAAAGGCGGCAACGAGAAAGCCCTCAACTGGTTCACCGGCCAGGCCATGAAGCTCAGCGGCGGCAAGGCCAATCCGAAACTCGTCACCGAGATCGTGCGCAAGAAGGTGCTCGGTTAGAGGTGGATCACACGGACTTCATTCGGAGGTTCGCGTCTTCTTTAAGCCCGAGCATTTGCACGCCATGAATGAACCTTGCCCGCTGCTTCCTTCGATTGATCGACCCATCGCATCGTCTGAAGTCAATGCGCTGGGCAAGGATCGGGGGCCGGCGTTTTATGAGTTGTCGTTGAAGTATGCGCAGTCGCAGTGGTGTGCTGGCGTGCCGGCGCAGGCCATGTTGCAGGTGAACCGGGCGTTGGCTTGCGCCTTGCCTGAGGGCGAGCCCATTCTGGAGCGGCTGCCGTTGCCCTACCGGGTGATGGCCTGGCTGATGATGAATCCGCAGGAGGGTCAGTTCATCGGCAATCCCCGGCGGCACTTCCAGCATCTGGCGACACGGATGGTCGAGCCTAACAAGGAGCTGCGAACCTGGCGTGCGTGGGCCTGCTGGTATTTGGCGAAGGGGCTCCTGCCCGAGGATGAGTTTCCTTCCGACATGAAGCAGATCCGCGAAGAGGGTGTCGTCGAGCCAACGTTTGCGATGATCGCTGCAAAGCTCCGCGAACTCTCGCCCGCCGACGATGAATTGCGCTGGCGTGAGGCGATCCAGGAGGCGGGGATCAAGATTCCTGCGAGCCCGGAGGTGCGGATCGAAGTCGCTACTGAAGATGATTTGCTTATCGTGCACGACCTGGCTCATGCGATTTGGCCGCGTGTCTATCCGGGTATCATCAGCGTGGCGCAGATCGAATACATGCTGCGCCAGCGCTACGAGCTGCCGATGCTGCGTGAGGATGTGGCACGACGGGTGGTCTATGCCTTGATCCGGTGCGGTGAGGACGCCGTGGGCTACATCGGCATCGAGCCGCGCACTGACGATCTCTTTCTCCACAAGCTCTACCTTATGCCCGAAGTGGCAGGGCAGGGAGTGGGGGCTTCAGCACTGCAATGGGTGGACGGGCAAGCCGTTAGCCGCGGGCTTGGGGCGATCCGCCTCGTGGTGAACAAGCGCAATGTCCAGGCCATCCGTGCTTATCGGCGCGCAGGCTTTGAGTTCGAGCGCGATGTGGTGACGGACATCGGCGAAGGCTTCGTGATGGATGATTTTGCGATGGTGCGGCGACTGGACCGCGAGTGAGGTCGGCGAGTTGTTCTCACCGGCCAAACTTGTCCTGCCACTTGCCCAAGCCTTCGATTACATGGGCGCGGCGTTGGCTGGGGCTGAGTTCCCAGACGAGAGGGATGCCTTGGGGGACGAGGGGCAGCAGTTGATCAAAGTTCACGCCGCCGGTGCTGAGGGGCACGCGATGGTCGCGGGCGGGCCATTCGACGTCGTGGACGTGGCAGCCGAGCAGCTTGGGGGCGATGGCGGCGAGGAGCTGCGCGTGGTCGAGGAGGCCGAGATTGGCCTTGCGCTGGACGTGGCCGAAGTCGTGCCAGGCACCGATCCAGGGGCAGTCCTTGAACTCGGTGAGCAGGGTGAGCATCTCGCGTTCGTTGGGCACCTGCTCGAAGTGGCTCCGAGTCTCGATGGCGAGGGCAACTCCGGCTTTTTCGGCGACAGGCAGGAGCGCATTCAAGGCGGCGCGGGCGCGGTCGAGGTAGAAGGCGCTGAGTTTTTCGCGGGCGGTGACGAACTTCAATTTCAGGTCGATGTAGGCCCGGCTGTAGATTTCGCCGGCCTGGGCCATGGCTTCCAGCTTGGTCGTGAAGCTCTTCATCGGCACGCTGCCCATGTGCATGACCACGCGGTTGACGCCAAAGCGAACAGCGGTCTGGAGGGTCTGATGGGTGAGCTTGAGGGCTCGCTCGCGGTCAAAGAGGCGGTGGGAGGTGAACTCGTAGGCGTCCGGGGCGTCGATGAGCACCTCGACTGGCGAGGGGCAGAAATTGTGGATGCTGGACACGCGAATGACGCCGGCATCGAAGGCCTGCATCAAGCCGGGAATCAGCGAGACCTTGGTGCCGTGGCTGATCTCGATGAACTCAAAGCCCAGCGCCCGCGCCTCGTCCGCCAGCTCGCGGCCGTCGTGATAGCGGTGGCTGTTCCAGCAGGTGGAGAGCGAAAGCATGGCGGCCTAGATGCCTTTGAGGGTGCCGTTGGTGATGTTGATGGTGAGGTCCACCACGGGCGGGACGGGCAGCGTCTTGGGCACCCAGTCGAAGACTCGCACAGAGGGCCGCTTGTCCTCGCCAGTGAGGTGAACGGCCTCCACTTCCAGGTAGCGGTCCTCGCCCTGGGGCACAGGGATCTCTTTGACCTGAAGCTGGAGTGTGTTTTCGCCCCGGTTCAGCCCGCCGATGATGAGCTGCTGTTCAGCCGTATCGACGATGGGCACGCCAGAGTAGCCATTGACCGTGGCGATCACCTCATAGCCGATCGCCTGGACGCGCAGGGCGGCGACTTTCTCTGGCTGCTTGCAGATCTTGGGCAAGGCAGGGGCGGTGCCGGGCGGGTTGAAGGGCGGGTGCTTGACGAATTCGGGGTTCCCGCTTTTGCATGCCTCGCGCATGTCGGGGTTGTCGGCGAGGTTGATGAACTTGGTGGAGTCGAACTTCCAGCCGGACTTCTCTTTGAAGAACTTCAGCACGATGAGGTTCTCGGGGATGTCCTTCACATCGCCTTCCGCGAGCCCGAGGTCGATCTTGCCAAAGTAGAGAAGGTGGGCCGTGTCGCCGACGGCTTCGACTTCGATCAACTTCAGCCGCAGGGTCTCCGGCGGAGTCACGGGCAGGACGAAAATGGCGTCCGGGTAGCGCAGGCGCTGGCTGACGATGGTATTGTGCGTGACGATCTGGCGGTAGGTGGTGGTGCAAGTCTGCCAGGCTTTGAGATTCTGGGCTAGCAGGGCGCTGCGCCATTCGGTATAAATCTTGTCGAGGGTGACGCGCAGCTCGGAGAAATCCTCCGCCTTGGAAGCAGCGGGGGAAAGGAGGAGGCTGGCGGCGCAGCAGAGGAAAAGGGGAAGTCGATGCATGGCAACAGGGTGCCCATCATGCCGAAGGGACCCGGCTTGTGCATCCCAAACCTTTAGAGATACTGGAAAAGTATTTGCCGCCCCCCCCATTCTGCGGAACGTCTGTCCTCTTTTGACCTACCTGCACCCCTCCCACGTTTGATCAATGTCGCTGCCGACGGACAGTTCCCCCAGATCCTTGCCCATCGACCGCAATCGCGAGTTGCTGAAGACTGCGCGCGAAGAGATCTATAAGACAGCGAATGGCGCGGACTTGAACGTTTACATCTGGGGTCCAGATGAACAGCAGGCTCCCGTGGCCCCCAAGTCGGTGGCCGCCTTCTTCTTCAGCAGCGGCTGGGACAATGGCCAGATCAGCCAGTTTGCGCCGCACTGTGTCTATTTCGCCTCGCGCGGCATGCTCACGCTGGCCTTTGATTATCGTGTGAGTGTTCGCCATGGCACCGGCCCCATCGAAGCGATGGCCGATGCGCGCAGTGCGATGCGCTGGATTCGGATGAACGCAGTGGAGCTAGGCATCAACCCCGGCAAGATCGTCGGGATCGGCGGTTCCGGCGGTGCGCACGCGATTGCTTCGGCTGCACTGCTTCCAGGTTTTGATGAGCCTGGCGAGGACACCAGCATCAGCGCCGCACCGAACGCGCTCGTCCTTTTCAATCCGGTGCTCGACACTTCGAAGAGCGGCTTCGGTCTTGATCGCTTCCCGAATCCCAACTTGGCCAAGGACGCGCACCTCATCCGTGCGATCCAGCCCGGCTTCCCGCCCATGCTGATCCTGCATGGCACGGGCGACCGCGTGGTGCCTTTCGATGGCTCGTATGAGTTCTCGAAGAAGTCGTCGAAGAAGAAAAACTTCTGCCGCCTCCTCGCCTTCGAGGGCCAGGGCCACGGCTTCTTCAACTTCAACCTGTCCTTCGAGATGTATGAGCAGACGCTCATGGCGATGGACGACTTCCTGGTGGAACTCGGCTTTATCGAGCCTGATCCGAACGCGGGTCTCGGCGAAGAAGGCGTCATTGTTTGATCGCGGCAGCGAGAGCAGGGTCGGATTGAACCACTAATGAACACTGATGGACACTAATCACCGCTCATGGACCAGAGCTTCCCGGCTGCTTCATTAGTGTTTATTAGTGTCTATTAGTGGTTCAAAACACGTCACCCATCCCCAGCAATGGAATTGAACCACGGCATCCACCTCGGCTACTGCACCAACATTCATCGCGGCGAAAGCTGGGAGCAAACTTGGCGCGGACTGCGTGATCACACGCTCGAGGTGCGGCGGCGCGTCGCCCACGGCAAGCCGTATGGCATTGGGCTCCGGCTGAGTGCCCAGGCTGCGCAAGAGCTGAACACGCCGTGCATGATCGCCGAGTTCCAGGAATGGCTCGAAGCGAACAACTGCTACGTCTTCACCATCAATGGCTTCCCGTATGGTGCATTCCATGGCACGCGTGTTAAGGAGCAAGTCTTCAAGCCCGACTGGACCACGCAGGCGCGCGTCGATTACACGAACCTGCTCTTCGACATCCTGGCCAAGCTGCTGCCCAAAGGCATGGCCGGTTCCGTCAGCACGCTGCCCGGTTCGCACAAGACCTTCGGCATCGACGCCGATGGCATTGAGCAGATCTTCAAGAACCTGCGAGCCACTCGCGAACACATCGAGAAGGTCAGCGAGGCCACCGGGCACGACCTTCACCTTGGCCTGGAACCCGAACCGCTCGGCCTGTTCGAGACCAGTGGCGAGACGCTGAAGTTCTTCGGCCTCTACCTCGATTCCAACCCGGACGACCGCGACTTCTTCAAGTTCGTCGGCATGAACTACGACACCTGCCACCTCGCGATCGAGTTCGAAGAAGCGAAGGACGCCCTCGAACGCATCACCGGCTCTGGCATTCGCCTGAGCAAGCTGCACTTCAGCAACGCCCTGCGCCTCCAGCCCACGCCCGAGAACCTCGAGCGTCTCGCCAACTTCGTGGAGCCCGTCTATTTCCATCAAGTCATCGCCCGCGACGGTGAGATGCCCCTGCGCCGATTCAAAGACCTCGACGTGGCCCTGCAAGCCGCCCGCGAGAACCCTCGCGCCGTTGGCGACGAATGGCGCGTCCACTTCCACATCCCTCTGCACGCGCGTCCCACCGGCGGCTTCGACGACACCAGCGATCACGTTCTCGGTGCCATCGACTGGCTGGCCGCGAACCCCACGAAGTGCAGCCACATCGAGATGGAAACCTACACCTGGGAAGTCCTCCCCGAGAGCCTCCGCAGCGAGAGCGTGGAAGACCAGCTCGTGAAGGAATACGACTGGACCCTCGCCGAGATGGCCAAGTGCGGGCTGACGGTGGTGTGATGCCCCAGGGGCCTACTTTTCATCCAGTCCGCGACGGATGCGATAGAGCAGATGGTCGCGATGCTCAGGGGTGAGGTTGTAGGCGGGCCAGTCTTTCTGAATGGCCTTCTGGATTCGATGCAGTTCGTGCAGAGCCACACCTTGGATCGTGGGCATGTAAGTGCTGTTGTTGAGCATGTTCAGCAGCCGGAAGACATACTCCGTCTGGAGGTTGCTGCGCACAGCGGGAATCGTGGCTCCTGCGGGCTCTCCTGTCATGATCGCGAGCGTGAGGCTCTCCATCATGTTGTGCAGGGAGTAGGTATTGCCGTAGAGCGAGGAATCGAGCAGACGCTGCTGCACCGAGGCGTGGAGCAGGTGATTGAGGAGGGACTGCTGGATGCCGAAAATGCGGCTGTGCATCTTGGGGTCCTCGGTTTCCTTGCCGAGTTCAAAGCCGCGCCGCTGCTGCTGGAGGTGAGCGATGAGGGCAGGGGAGGTCTTCCAGGCCTCTGGCCCAAAGGCGTAGCGGGCGAGCAGGGCCAGGGCTTTCTTTTGTTGCTCGGCAGGCACGGGGGAGAAGGGGCTGCGCTTGGCTCCTTGCGCTTTGAGCGCACGCTCCACATGCACACCGCCGACGTAGCGTGAGGCAGCGGTGAGGGCGTCTGTCATGTCACGCGTGAGCACGGAGTAGGCCTGCACGAGTTCCTGATAGCTTTCGCCGTTGGCGGGGAAGGTTTCGAGCAGCTTGGTGAGTTCCTTCTCGTCGAGGGCGAGGCGTTGTTCACCGTAAGTCACAGGGTCGCTGCTGAGGTCGTAGATCATCGCATCGGGATCGATGCCGCTGCCGACGGACCGCATATCGTCCGCATCGTTGGCGAAGGCGAGCTGTGGCTCGTGCGAGCGGGAGGCGATGGTGTTGAGGCGCTTGGCTTCTTCATCAGGATCAGCAAGGCCTTCGCTGTAACCGAACTCGATGGCCCAGGCATCATACGGACCGGTGCAGGACATGAAGTATTCGCCCTGTGTCTTGCCTTCGGGAGCGATGTTGATCGTGGGATAGTCCATCACGCTGCCGTAGAGGCCGACCTTCGAGGTGAGGTCGCGGTTGTGAATGGCCACGGGGTCGTGCAGGTGGCTGGCCTTGAAGTTGTGATTGAGCCCGAGCGTGTGGCCGATCTCGTGGAGCACGAGCTTGGTGAGGGATTCCTTGATCATGCGATCCATGTCCATCTTGTCTGCCGCACGGAGGCGCAGGGCGGTGTTGCCGCGAAGAACGCCAAGCTGGGAGGCCATGCCCATGTCGCAACGCTTCGGATCAAAGGCGGTGGCGGTGGGCGCGACGATGTCCTCAATCCCCATCTCGGCGAAGACGCGGCGATAGATGAGGCGCTTCGAGAGGTAGCTGAACTCGAGCATGATGTCCGCTCCCAGAATCTCGCCGGTGCGCGGATTGACGAAGCTGGGTCCGTAGCCGCCGAAGGGTGGCTTGGGCGAGGAGGTCCAGCGCAGGACGTTGTAGTTGATGTCGCCTGCGTTCCACTTGGCATCATCGGGCTGCTGCTGAATGACGAGCGCGTCTTTGAATCCGGCTTTTTCGAAGGCCACGTTCCACTTGAGGGCCGCCTGCTTGATGGTGTCGCGGAATTCGATGGGCGTGGTGTTTTCGATCCAGAAGGTGATGGGCTTGACCGGCTCGCTGAGTGCGGTGCCGGGCTTTTGTTTCACCAATCTCCAGCGATGGATGAAGTCGCGCCAGGGAGTGGTCTCCGTGCTGGTGAGGTCGGTCACTTGCGTGGTGAAGTATCCGATGCGCGGGTCTTCGAAACGCGGCTGGTAGTCCGTCTCCGGCATACGGATGAGGTTGTGCTGCACCTGCACGGTCACGTAGCGAACATCGGTGATGTCGTCGAAGTCCGCGTGCCTGTCGCTGCTGGGTGTGGAGCCGCCTTCGAAGACGTAGCGCACGCCGAACATGGTATTGTCGGGGTAGCCCAGAGCATCGGTGAAGACGGTCTTACCTTCGTTGAGCTTGCCCAGCACAGCGGCTCCGGTCGGCTTCACCTGGAGCATGGACTCCTTGAGGAACAAAGGCTCTGCGGCGATGAGATAGCCTCCGGCGTCCTCGGCCAGGATCGGCTCGCGAGCCATCACAGCATCGCTGATGTTGGCCTTGGCAGCCTTGGCCAGCGGGTGTTGGGGATCGAAGTAGAAAGCGGTGTTCTGCTTGGTGAACTCGAGCTTGTCGAAGGACTTCGAGATTTTAAAAATGCTCTCGTTACCGAATCGGCCCACGTTGTGACCGGCTGCGACGGGACCATTCACGCTGTGAGTGAAGTAGATGAACTCGGGGCCAAGCTGCTCCTTGCGGATGTAGAGGAAGATATTGCCCTTCTCCTGATTGAGATGGATGCGGAACAGGCCATCGCGGAGCTGGCAATCCTTGGTTACTTCCTCGACGGATTTCTTCTTTTCCTTTGGCGCTTCCGTTTTGGGTGCAGCAGCCGGTGCGGCTGGCGCAGCGGGAGTGGTGGTGGCCTGTGGGGCGGCGGGTTGAGGGGCTGGCGCTGGCTGTGGAGTGGGGGCAGGAGGAGCGGGCTGCGGTTTGGGCTCGGGTTTGGCCGGAGTGGGAGCTGGTTGGGGCTTCGATGGAGCATCGGCCGCGTGAACGGAGCCCAGCATCAGGGTGGCGAGAGACAGGCGCAGGAAGTGCATCCCGCTAATGAACTCGCGGATAGGGACTGGCGACAAGCTGAAAGTGATCTCGTCGGCTTTCATGGTGGATTACCTTCCTAACGGATGGACCCCTTGATTTCGCACCAGCGCGACCCAAACACCTCTGCAAGCGCGGGTTTGAGAAGCAAATGTTACCCCAATCGACTCGGGCAGGGTGAAATAGACAGGCGTCTGGTTTCTCGGTCAGCGCCATAGATTCCTCGTCGCAGGTGCGTTTGAATCTCCACTCATGAAAACCCGCCGTCACTTTCTCCAGTCCAGCACCTCGCTCATTGCACTGCCTGCGCTTGAGTCGCTTGGGTTTCGTCGATTTGCTTCGGCTGCAACACCAACGACGCCGCCGAAGCGGTTGGTGTTCCTCGGCTTCGGCTGGGGGATCACGACGGAGACTTGGTTTCCGGACATCAAGCAGACGGGGAAGGATTACACGCTACCGGAGGGCTTGAAGCCGTTGGCGAGGCACAAGGCGGACTTTTCCATCGTGCAGGGGCTTTGGAACAAATACTCGAACGAAGGGCACTGGGGCAGCACGATGTGGCTCACGGGCGCGAACCGTTTCGCGGAGCCTGGGCAGACGTTTCACAACAGCATCTCGGCGGATCAGGTCGCGGCGGCGAAGCTGGGCATGGACACGCGTTTTGCATCTTTGCAACTCAACGGCAGCGAGAACGCGGAGGCTTCGGGGCATGGGCCGGGGCTTTCGATGGCTTGGGATGTGAGTGGCAAGCCCATCGGCGGTCACAAAGGCCCCGTGGAGGCGTTTCATCGGCTCTTTTCGAAGGACACGACGCCCATTGAGCAGCAGAAGGCCATGCTCGCGCAGAAGCGCAGCGTGCTCGACACGGTGATGGAGAATGCGAAGGCGATGCAGAGCGGTCTTGGCAAGAACGACCGGGCGAAGCTCGACGAATACTTCCAAGGCATCCGCGACATCGAGACGCGGCTCGCGAAGGACGAGCAATGGATCGGTGTGCCGCAGCCGAAGGCACCGATTCCGCAGCCACAAGAGGGCCTGGCGGGCAAAGAGGAGATCAAGATCATGTATGACATCATCCTCGCCGCGATGCAGACGGACAGCACGCGCGTGCTGACCTACCGCCAGCCGGTGAGCACGCTGCTGACGAGCATCGGCATCAAGGTCGCGCCGCATGACATGAGCCACTACCACTCGACGATGGGCGAAAAGCTCGCCGCCTCGCAGCAGCGCGATCTCGTGCAGAGCGAGTTGCTCGCCGGACTCATCGACAAACTCAAAGCGACGAAGGAAGCTGATGGCAGCCGTCTTTTCGACCACGTCGCCCTCGCCTACGGCAGCAACATCCGCACCGAGCACAACCTCGACAACTGCCCCACGCTGCTCACCGGCGGCGGCGCAGGCATCAAGCTCGGCCACAACATCGTCGCGCCGAAAGACACGCCCCTTTGCAACACCTGGCTCACCCTGCTCCACGGCATCGGCGTGAATGCCGAGCGTCATGGCGACAGCTCGGGTGTGCTGAAGGAGATCGTGGCGTGACCCTTACGCGGAGATGCGCGTGGCGATCGACTCGATGAGTTGTTCGAGACTGCCTTCAGCGACGACGGCTATGTTCACTTGGTAGATGTCTTGGCCGTAAAGCTCGCGCGGCGGGAGATACGATGCGCCCCAGTCGCTGGCGAGCGAGGCGACGATGATCGCCTTGTTGGGGAAGCGACGGCGCAGTTCGGTTTGCAGCAGGTTGTAGCTCTCGCCTTGAACGCCGATCCACACGGCATCGCCGAGATGCCAGAGGGCGACTTGCAGTGGGAAGGTGTCGCCGCTTGGCAACTGCACGAGGCGATGGAGAAGACGTGCTTTGCG
>CAUJJC010000140.1 GCA_963204975.1 Verrucomicrobiota bacterium
AGGACACGCTGACTTCCGATCTACACTTCCAGCGCGAGGGGCGCAGCGGCGAGTTCTTCACCTTGATCAATCAGCAAGCCGTAGCCACTGCCGCACTCGTGAAGCCCGAGGGCATCGCTTTGCCCGCGCCGAAGCGGATGCTTGCGCTTGGCACCTTGCTGGTGCTCGCGGGATTCAGCCTCAGCTTCCGCAGTCCGTCGCCGGAAGTCGTCGCCCGCTGGAAGCAGGAAGCCGAAACGCATCAGCTCACTGCGGAACTGAACGACGAGGTAAAGAAGCAACTTGAGGAACTCAAGAAGGCGCTCGGTGACGACAACGACCTCATCTCGAAAGAGGACCTCAAGAAGTGGGAGCAGGAGCTTCGTCAGACCAAGGACATGAAGGAAGCGATGAGGCAGTATGCGATGCTGGAGCGTCGCATCGCCGAGGCCGAGCAGAAGGTAAACCGTCGCGACCAGGAAGAACTCGCGCGTCAGGCCGGTGAAGCCCTTCAACAAGACCCTGCGAATCGCCAGCTTGGGCAGCAGCTCTCCAACAAGCAATTCGCCGAAGCCGCCAAGCAACTCGCCGCTATGCAACCGCAGGGCGAAGGCGCGAGCCCCGAGCAGCAGCGCCAGCAGATGGAAAAGCTGCGCAGCGCCGCGCAACGCATGGGCCAGGTCGCGAAGGAAGCGATGCTGCGCAAGCAGCAGTCCAGTGCCAGCGGCCAGTCATCCGATAGCTCGCTCGCACAGAACATGGCCTCGCTGGAAGACGCCGTGCGCAAGATGGACGACGCGCTCAAGCAAGCGCAGCAACAGCAGAAGCAAAACGCCAGCCAGCAGCAGCAACAGCAAAGCCAGAGCCAGTGCAAAAACGCGAGCAGCCAATGCCAGAGCCAGCTCAACAAGCTGTGCAACAACCTCAACAAGCTCAGCCAGTGCCGCAGTGCCAGCCAAAGCCTGAGCAAGCTCAGCCAATGCCTCAGCCAGTGCCAGGGCTGCCTCAATGGCCAGTGCGACAAACCCGGCTCCAAGCCCGGTGGCAAAAAGGCAGGCAATGGCAGCGTCGAGTCGCGCCGCGATGGCAGCGATCCGCTCCCCTTCACCACTGAGACGATGCAGCTTCAAGGCCAGAAAGGCCAAGGACCCAGCGACAAAACCATCGAAGCCGCCGACTCCGGCGACCGCACCGGCTCCCGTGCCGCCGGGGCCCGCGAACGCACCTACCAAAAACAAGCCGAGTCCTTCGTCCGCCGCGAAGACGTGCCCGCTGAAGTGAAGGAGGGCGTGAAGAACTACTTCAGGACCATCCAGGACAAGCCGGAAGATAAACCGGTGCCTGTGCCCGTTCCCGTGAAGCCGGAGGTGAAGAAGGAAGAAACACCAGGGCCGAAGAAGGCGGTGGGGTGAGAGCCAGTCTTCGCAGGAGCTTCATTGGAAACTGAAAATTGGGAACTTGAGATTGGAAAGGTGGGGTTGGGAGCTTTGAAAGTTGGAGGATATGAAATCGGACGATGACAAGAAGAGCAGTCAGCAGAAGGCGGAGGAACTGGAGGATCGCATGATTGATTTCGCCCTTCGTGTGGGTGCGGTCGCTGAAGCGTTGCCAGCCACCAAGCTCGGCAAACACATTGCCAGCCAGATCATCCGCTGCGGCACTTCGCCAGCTCCCAACTACGGCGAGGCCGATGCTGGCGAGAGCACCAACGACTTCATTCACAAGCTCGGCGTGGTCTTCAAAGAACTCCGAGAGACCCGCATCTGGCTCAAGCTGATCGTTCGCGGCAAGATACTTCCCGACCGTCGGATGTTGCCCGTGCTCGATGAGTGCAACCAGCTTTGCCACATCATCGCCGCCTCCATCAAAACCGCCAAAACCAACCGAGGCGACTTCCGCTAAACCGAGCCCCTCTTTCCAATCTCAAATTCACATTTTCCAATTTTCAATGCTGCTGAACTCAGCGCTCCTCCTCGCCCCTGACTCACATACCTCATGACTTCTTCTCCCGAATCCCAGGCTCAACACTTCCGCGACACCTTCGAGCGCTTGCGCACTGAAGTGTCGAAATACATCGTCGGCCAAAAAGACATCATCGACCAGGTGCTCACCGCCATCGTGTGCGGCGGCCACGTTCTTCTCGAAGGTGTGCCCGGCCTTGGCAAGACGACACTCGTTCACACCTTGGCCAATGCGCTGCATCTCAAATACCAGCGCATCCAATTCACGCCCGATCTCCTGCCCGCCGACATCGTGGGCACGCAGGTGCTCACCGACAAAGGCGGCAGCCGCGTGCTCGAGTTCCAGCAGGGGCCCGTCTTCTGCAATGTGCTGCTCGCCGATGAAATCAATCGTGCCACGCCCAAGACGCAGTCCGCGCTGCTTGAGACGATGCAGGAAAAGACAGTCACCGTCGCTGGCGTGTCGCACTCGCTCGCGCTGCCGTTCTTCGTGCTTGCCACGCAGAACCCCATCGAGCACGACGGCACCTACCCGCTGCCTGAGGCGCAGCTCGACCGCTTCTTCTTCAAGCTCTTCGTCGAGGTCCCCGGCCACGATGACTGGATGGGCATCCTCGATCGCACCACCGGCAGCAGCCGACCCAAGATCGAAGCCGTTGCCACCGGCGATGACATTCTGAAGATGGGAGCCATCGCCCGCGAGGTCCCCATCGACAAAGAGATCCAGGCATGGCTCGTCCGCCTCGTCCGCGCTACCCATCCCGACTCCGGCGACGCCACCGATCAGGTGAAGAAATACCTCCGCCACGGTGCCAGCCCCCGCGGTGCCCAGTCCACCCTCGCCGCCGCCCGCGTGAAGGCCTTGCTCGACGGTCGCTTCCACGTCGCCAAAGACGACATCCGCGCCGTCCTCCTACCCGCCCTGCGCCACCGCGTGATCCTTAGCTTCGAAGGCGAAGCGGATGGTGTAAAGGCGGACGGCATCTTGGCGGAGTTGCTGAACAAGGTGGGGTAGGACCCAGAGTGACAATTTAAACCTGTCGCGTTACCATTGCCCTTATGATCACTGCTGAGCCGACTGCCTCCGAACTGGCTGGAGACATCTTCCAAGCCATTGATGACGAAGATCATCGTCGTTTCCTCGCTATCGCAGATTGTATCGAGGCCGATCCTCGCTTGTTGAGGATCGCCTTGGAAAACATCGAGCGATGGCTGGCGAACGGTCATTCCAGCGTGGCAAGGCTTGAGGGCTGGCGTCAAAAGATCGAACTCGCTCAGGTATCGAATGAGGGACTCGCCAGCCTGCTCAGGTTGCTCCGAGACCGAAAGCCTGATGCGGTTCAGTGGAAGGGCTTCTCTCCTTTTGCGGGCGTTGTGCAAGCCAGTCAACGATAGGGACCATGGACCACTCCGAATTGACACGCCTGATCACGAAAGTGCGGTCCATGACTGCCAGCAGGCGCATCATCATCTTCGGCTCCACTTCACTTCTTGGTGCATTTCCCGATTGTTCTCCAGCCAAGCTAGGCGTGGAGGTCACATTGGATGCGGACATCTTTCTCGATCCAGATGACTCGAGCGTCAGAGCGCTTTTGGTCGAGCAGTTTGGAGCAGATCGTTCTTATCATGGCGAGCATGGTCGCTATGCCGATTTCGTTGATTTTCGGGCCAGCGGT
The DNA here is from genome assembly GCA_963204975.1 of Verrucomicrobiota bacterium. Classification (GTDB taxonomy): domain Bacteria; phylum Verrucomicrobiota; class Verrucomicrobiia; order Verrucomicrobiales; family Verrucomicrobiaceae; genus JAEUHN01. Next base: position 3,617 of record CAUJJC010000140.1, read on the forward strand.
CCGTTCCCCTCAGGCTGGCAATCGCGGCTCATTCCGCTCCCTGGTCTCGACGACGTGTTTGTGCTCGATCCTATTGATGTCGCTGCCAACAAGCTCATCGCTTGCGCACAAGCTCGCGTTGCGAAGCGGCTGGGCCGACGAGAGGAGGACCGAGGCACCAAGGACATCGACACCGTTGCCGCGCTGATCGGCAGTGGCCTCATCGACGCTTCGTTGGTGGAGCAAAGACTTGCCGGATTAGACTTCGAGAACGCAGTCATGGCAGAAGCAACCACAGTGTTTCGACAGACAATCGCGCAGTCTGAACGAGTCCGCCGCACAGTCGATCATTGATACGCCACAATGCATCCCATGACTCTCACCTCCCCCGAGTTCCTTCAAAAGCTGGAGTCCTTGCACTTGCTCGCGCGCAAGGTGTTGGGTGGCTCGTTGCAGGCGGATCGGCGGAGCATCAAGAAGGGGGCGGGCATCACGTTTGCGGACTATGCGGAATACAATCCGGGCGATGACTATCGCGCGATCGACTGGCGGGTGTTTGCACGGTTCGAGTCGTTGCTGATCAAGCTCTTTGAGCTGGAGGAAGACGCGACCATCTACCTGCTCGTGGACACCAGTCCGTCGATGCAGGCGAAGCTCCAGCAGGCACGGGAACTCGCCGCAGCGCTCGGTTACATCGCACTCAACACGCACGACCGGCTCGCCACGTATGCGCTGGCCGACACGCTGAAGCCCTTGCTCGAACCGACGCGCGGCAAGGCGAAGCTCTTCCCATTCCTGCGTGCGCTAGAGACCGCGCCGACCTTCGGCAGCGCTACGGACTTCACGTCGTGCTGCCGTCAGTTCCAGGCACGGCATCGCCGTCGTGGCGTGGTGATCGTGATCTCGGACTTCTTGTTCCCTGGTGGCTTCGATGACGGCTTGAGCTTCCTGCAATGGCACAACCACGACGTCTTCTGCCTACAAACGCTCGCACCCAGCGATCTGAAGTGGGACTTCGTTGGCGACTGCGATCTGACCTGCGTGGAGAGCAACGAGTATCGCCGCCTCACCATCACACCCGAGGACGCGAAGCGCTTCGAAGCCGCTGTGGCCGAGTGGAACGATGACCTCGTCCGCTCCTGCAAGAAACGCGGCATCGGGCTCGCCAGCACCATGTGCGATGTGCCGAGTGATGTAGTCGTCAGAGACATCCTTCGCCGTGGAGGGCTGGTGGCATCATGAAGACCAAGCCGCATTGGAAATTGAAGACTGAGAATTGGAGATTTGATACTCGGCCCTCGATCAGGCCCGTCTTCGATGCCGAAAGCCCATCCCAATTTCCAATGCTGCTCAACTCAGCGGCAACGCAGCACCCATGACTCTGCTGGCACCCATCTTCCTCTGGACCTTCGCAGCGCTGATCCCGCTGGCGTTGATCTACCTGCTGAAGGTGCGTCCGCGCAAGAAGCAGACGACAGCGTTCTTCCTGTGGCAAAAGGTCATCACACCGGATCGGCGCAGCGCCTTGTTCCAGCGGTTGCGCGACATCTTCTCGCTGCTGCTCATGGCGCTGGCGTTTGGACTGATCGCACTCGCATTGACGGAGCCGGAACTCACGGGCGATGAGCGCAAGAACCTTGTGCTCATCGTTGATCAAAGCGCGTCCATGCAGGCACGCGAGGGCACGCAGACACGCTACGAGCTGGCGCAGCAGCGGGCGCGCGATGTGGTTCGCGGCTTGCGTGGTGCGCAGCAGGCCTCGGTGGCGGGCATTGCGCAGGAGTTGAGTTTTGCGGCGCATCTGACGCGGCATCAGCGCTCACTGCTGGAGGCGGTGGACAAGCTGAAGGCGACAGACATGCCGCTCGATGCAGACGCGCTCGCCAGCTTCATCGCGACGGGCAGCGCGCAGCAGAACTCGCGCGTGCTCTTCATTACCGATGGATGCTCAGCGAGCATGGAGCGACTGCCGAAGTCCTGCGAAGTCCTGCGCGTGGGCAGCACGCAACCGAACGTCGGCATCGTCGCTGGCGACCTGCGCAAGGCGACGGGCGAAGTGATTGGGCTGCGGTTGTTTTTGCGCATTCGATCCAGCTTCGCCGAGGTGGTGAAGACGGAACTCAATCTCACGCACGAGGACACGAAGCGGCTCGTCAAAGTCATGCCTCTGGAGTTGAAGCCGAACGCGGAGACGCCGGTCACTGTTGATCTTGCTGATGCGCCTGCGGGTCGTTACATAGCGGAGCTGTCGATCAAGGACGCGCTCGATCTCGACAACCGCGCTCACCTGGTGATGCCGCAGCCGGAGCCGATCACGGTGGCGGTGTCGAGCAGCGAACCGTTCTTCTACTCGCAGGCCGTGCGCGCCTTTGAGCAAGGCGATCAATCGCTGCAACTCACCGACGACGAAGCGAAGGCACAGATCGTGGTCGCGACGCGCAACGAGTCGAAGCGCCCGCGCACCATCATCTTCCAGCCCGAAGGCAAGAGCGAGTGGTGGACTGATGCGGGCGACGTGGTGAAGGAAACCATCGTGCCGCGCTGGAAGAACCGCACGCATCCGCTCGGTCGCTTCCTGGATGCGGAGAGCATGGACTTCACCGGTGCGCGGCAACTCAAAGCGCCTCCCGGCTCGCTCGTGCTGGTAGAGAGTGAGGAAGGCGTGCCGCTGATCTATCTCGCGCGCCAACCAGACAAGTCCGCCGTGGTCGTGAACCTCGACCCTGCAGAATCGGCGTTCTACCTGTCCGCTTGGTTCCCTGTGCTGGTCAACAATGCCGCGCGCGTGCTCGGTGGTCGCGAGGATGACCTGCCTTCGATCATCGCCACCGGCAGCGCCTTGCCCAGAGGCGTCGCCAGCAGCGTGGGCTTCTTCTTCAACGATGATCCGCTGTGGGTCACCGGTGTGTCACTCTTCAACGAGGCCGAGTCGAACCTCGACAACGCCTCGCTCAAAGAAACCGCACAACCGCTCTCGCAAGGCCGCCCCTGGTCCTACTGGCTCGCGCTGTTGGCCCTCGGACTCATGACGGCAGAGTCGCTGCTTTATCACCGGAGGAAGGTGGGATGAGGCTTACGATTGTCAGTCGTGATCGCGAGTTCGGCGGGGTAGCTCGCTGGGAGTTCAGAGCGCATCCAGAAGTGGAAGTGATCAACGGGCGTTTCGAAGACGTGCCGGAGTTTGATTGCGTGGTCACGGCTGGGAACTCCTTCGGCCTCATGGATGCTGGGATGGATCTGGCGGTCGTGAAGTTCTTTGGCACCCATGTCATGGAGTCCATTCAACAACTCATCCTTCAAGAGCATCTGGGTGAGCAGCCTGTCGGAACCTGTCTCATTGTTGCCACGGGTCATCTCCGACATCCCTTCGTCGCTCATGCTCCAACCATGCGAGCTCCCATGAATGTCATGGGCACCGACAATGTTTACCTCGCCATGTGGGCGTCGCTGTGTGCTGTCCATCGGCACAATCAAAGCGAAAGCCGCAAGATCGAGAAGCTGATATGTCCTGGGCTAGGCACAGGAACGGGCGGGATGGATTTGATCGAAGCTGCCCTTCAGATGCGACTG
>CAUJJC010000141.1 GCA_963204975.1 Verrucomicrobiota bacterium
CTACTACTCCGTCATCTCGCCCGAAGGTTGTGCAGCTATTCTGTGGAAACATCGCGAGCACGCTCCCGAAGCCGCTTCCGCTCTCAAGCTGAGCGCCCAGGACCTCAAGAAGCTCGGCATCATCGACGGCATCGTCCCCGAACCTCTCGGCGGCGCACACCACGATCACCTCGAAGCTGCCACGAATCTCAAGCAAGCAGTCCTCGACGCCCTCGCTGAACTCGAATCGCTTCCCCACGATCAACTCCTCGACCAGCGTTACCAGAAGTTCCGCCAGTTCGGCGAGTTCACGGAAGGGTGAAACTGAAGAGCGTTAGAGCCTCAGGACTGTAGAGCTTTAGATCGACCCAACCCGAGTCATTATCACCAGCTCCAGCTCCCCGCTCCTTCTGACCTCTAGCTCTCATCTCCGATCTCAAGTTCTTCCGCGCGCAAGCTCTCCCGCTCTTCCCTATGTTTTCCGTTGGCCAGCGTGTCGTCTGCATCAATGACGACTTCGAGCCCTGGGTCTATGACCTCTACAAGGCGCTGCCCAAGAAGGACCAAGTCTATACCGTCCGCGCCATCGGCATGGGACGATCGAATCCGCAGTTCACGCTCAATGACGAGGCCGAGATCAAGCTCACGGGCGCAGAGTTCGACTTCCTTATTCTACTCAAAGAACTGCTCAACCCCGATGATCCGCACTCCAATGTGAAGCAGGAACTTGGCTTCCGCGCCGAGCGCTTTGCTCCTTTGCAGGAGGATGAGATCGAAGAGGAAGAAGGTGAACTCATCGGCGTGGGAGCTGGCGAGAAGAGCTGGGAACCTGAGGTTGCGACAAGATAGAAATACAAGTCACCCATGATTATTACCCTCATCGCCGCTTTGTCGGAGGACGGCTTCATCTCCCGAAGCCATGGTGTGCCGTGGGACCTCCCTGATGATCGGAAGCACTTCCGACAATACACAGCAGGCCGTTGTCTTCTGCTCGGGCGCACCACCTACCAGGAGATGAATGGATGGTTCACCGATCACAAACCTCTCGTGCTCACCCGCGACGCCACCTTTCGCCCGCAACCCGGCCACCGCCGCGTGCCCACGGTGCCTTTGGCCCTGTTTTATGCACAACAACAGCAGGCGAAGGAACTCATCGTCTGCGGAGGTGCCCAGACCTACGCCGCCACGATCCCCCTGGCGCATAAGCTCGTCATCACCCGTGTGCATGATCGCCTGGGCTCTGGCATCGCCTTTCCCGCGATTGATCCCCAGCGGTGGATCGAGATCACTCGCATCGAGCATCCGGCGGACGCCCATCATGCCCATGCGATGACCTTCCTGACCTACCATAGCCTCCCGCAGGGTCGCCGCCGGGCCTGAATTTCTCTTTGCAAGGCAAGCCGTCAGAACCTAAACATCCGCCGCTTTTTCCCGGTGCTCTGCCACCACCTTGATTTCAACCATCCAGCACACTCCACTTATGGGCCGTATCTACAACAACATCGTCGAGACCGTGGGCAATACGCCCCTCGTGAAACTCAATCGCGTCACCGCTGGCCTTGATGCCACCGTCGCGCTCAAGTGCGAGTTCTTCAATCCCCTCGGCAGCGTTAAGGACCGCATCGGCATGGCCATGATCGAAGATGCCGAGCAGCGTGGAGTCCTCACCAAGGACACAGTCATCGTCGAGCCCACCAGCGGGAACACCGGGATCGCCCTCGCCTTCGTCGCAGCCGCCAAAGGCTACAAGCTCATCCTCACCATGCCAGAGACCATGTCTCTGGAGCGTCGGACGCTGCTCGCTCTGCTCGGTGCTGAACTCGTCCTCACCCCTGGGCCTCAGGGCATGAAGGGTGCCATTGCCAAGGCCGAGGAACTCGTGAAGTCCACGCCGAATGCCTGGATGCCCCAGCAGTTCGAGAACCCCGCCAACCCCGCCATTCATTCGAAGACCACTGCCGAAGAGCTGTGGAACGATACCGATGGCCAGATCGATATCCTCGTCGCCGCGGTCGGCACTGGCGGAACGATCACGGGTTGCACCGAAGTGATCAAGCCCCGCAAGGCCTCCTTCCAGGCCATCGCCGTCGAGCCCGAAGCCTCCCCCGTCATCAGCCAGACCCTCGCAGGTGAGCCCGTGCAGCCCGGCCCGCACAAGATTCAGGGCACCGGCGCAGGCTTCGTTCCGAAGAACCTTCACCTCAAGGACAGCAGCGGAAACGACCAGATCGTCGAGTGCGTCAAAGTCAGCAATGACGATGCCTTCGCTATGGCCCGCCGTTTGGCCAAGGAGGAAGGCCTCCTCGTGGGCATCAGCACCGGAGCCAATGTCGTCGCTGCCATGCGCATCGCGGCTCGCCCCGAAAACAAGGGCAAGCTCATCGTCACCATCGGCTGCTCCACCGGCGAGCGCTACCTCTCCACCGCCCTCGCCGACGAAGCCCGCGCCAAAGTCGGAGCCTAACTCGCCCGGCTTTGCGTGACCCAGACGAATGGGTCGCCTCCTGCGGCCTTCGTCACTCGCCCTCCGTTTTCTCTATCCCTTCCCTCATGTCACACCCGCCCCACAATCCACTCGCCTCTCATGCCCACACTCCCGAGGGTGCCGAGCTTCAGCCGCAAGTGTCCGCCTTGGAAGCCTTCCTGGACAAGCACTTCCGCACCATCCTCTACGCCTGCATCGCCGCCGTCGTGGGCACTGGTGTCTTTCAACTCGTCAAGTATCGGAATCACCTCGCCGCGACGGAAGCCGCAGCCGCAGCCACGGCTGCCAAGACCGTTGATGATTGCGACATCGTGATCCAGAAATACAAGGGCAGCGTCGCCGCAGGGAATGCGCTCCTCACCAAGGCCAAGCTCCTCTGGGACCAAAATAAGAAGGACCCCGCTGTCGCAGCGCTGCGCGAATTCACCAGCAACTACGGCGATCATCCCTTCATCGTGCAGGGGTTGGTTGCCCTCGGTTCACGCCTTGAATCCATGGGTGGCAAAGATGTAGCCGAAGCCAAGACCGTGTTCGAAACCATCGTCAGCAAGCACAAGGATTCCGAGATCGCCGGACTCGCCCAGCTCCGCATCGCCGACCTTCTCTGGTCCGAAGGCAAGGAAGCCGAAGCCAAGGCGATCTACGACGAGCTGCCCCGCAAATTTATCGGCCAGTTTGGCGACCGCGTGCAGGAGCGCGTGGACTGGCTCGCCGCAGCCCTTCCCACCAAGGAAGTCGAAGGCCCCAAGATCCCTGATGCACTCAAGGCCCCTGGTGCCGCCCCCGGCGCAGCGCCTGCCATCAACCTCACGCCAGGCAAAGACGGCGGCCCCCTCGGGACTATCAGCAAACCCTTTGAAGTCAAAGCCCAGCCTTCCGCACCGATGCCAGCCGCTAGTGGCACAGCAACACCCGGCGCAGCCAAGGCACCTGATGTGAAGGCCACGGTGCCCCCAGCTCCCAAGCCCCCCACGCCGCAGAACATCCCGGTCAATCCAGGAGCCAAGAATGCTCCGCCTCCGACCCCGGCCAATCTCGCACCCGCCACATCGGCTCCGGTCCAGGCTCCCAAAGAGCCCGCTCCTGCGCCTGCAACAGCAGCTCCCGCACCAGCCAAGCCTGAGGCGAAGTAACAGCCAATGACGAGGCCTTAGTTCGCCTCTCGATTCCCCTGATCCGCCCATGATCTCAAAGCTGCCCCGCTGGATCTGGGCAGGTGCTTGGGCTCTGGCCTTCATCGCCGGAATGATCAACGTGGTGGGCCTGCTCGGCTTCGAGCATCAAGCCGTCACTCATCTGACCGGCACCACCTCCATGCTCGCCGCCGCCCTGGCATCACTTGATGTCTCGGCGGCGCTTCATTTGGCAGCCGTCATCGGCTCCTTTGTCTCCGGCACCGTCCTCAGTGGTTTCATCGTGCAGGACAGCACCTTGCAGCTTGGCCGCCGTTACGGCATCGCGCTCGTTCTTGAGTCCGCTTTGCTCTTCGGTGCCGTTCCTTTGCTCTGGCACCGGCAACCCATTGGCATCTACTTCGCCTCCTGCGCCTGCGGACTCCAGAACGCCATGGTTAGCACCTACAGCGGCACCGTGGTCCGCACGACTCACCTGTCTGGTATGTTCACCGATCTCGGCATCTTCCTCGGTCATGCGCTACGTGGACTTCCTGTGGATCAGCGCCGCCTTCGCATGTGCTTTCTCATCATCTCCGCCTTTCTATGCGGTGGCATCGCAGGTGCCCTCAGTTTCCAGCACCTGGGTTATACCGCCCTGGCCATTCCCGGTAGCCTCACAGCTCTGACTGCCCTGGCCTATGGGGCCTACAGCCTCCACCAAAGGCGCAGGTCTTCTCAGCGCCATCACCATTGACCCAGATCAATTCCGATCTGATGCAACGTCCCGACTAACTGCTTCGGACAGCGAGAAACCTCCCTTGGGTTCGTTGATGGAGCGATGAAACCAATTTCATATTGCCTCTTCGCTTTGGTCGGTTGTCTGCACGCCGCCGATGATTCTACAGCCCTCGAAAAGCTGGGGGCCAAGGTCATCATGACCAAGGGCATCGTTACTCAAGTGCAGGTAAAATGTGATGCGTTCACTGAGGCTGATTTCCGAACTCTGGGGAGCTTCACAACGATCAAGGACCTAACGATCAGCGGCAAGACGATCACCGATAGCACGCTGCCTCTCCTTGCAGGACTCACGAACTTGGAGCGCCTGAGCACGAATGAGATCCAGCTCACTGATGAAGGCTACAAGCACTTCGCGGCCTTCCAGCGGCTCACTTCGCTTTCGCTGTTTCATCCCGCGTTTCGCTCGAAGAGTTTTACCGGCAGAGGGCTCGCGCATCTGAAGTCTTTGCCCAAGCTGGAGCGATTGACGTTCGCTGGATCGACCACGGGCGATGCCGCTCTGGAGGCGATTGGCCAGCTCACTCAACTCAAGGACTTCCGCACCTGGCACACGGCCCAGACACAGGCAGGCAATACCCAGTTACTAAATCTCAAGCATCTCACCGGGCTGCGTCTGGGCCAGCGCCTGCCGGAATGGGGCAAGGACACACCGATCAGCTTCGATGAATCGACCCTCGCCATCATCGCGAAGATCACGACCTTGGAATCGCTCGAGCTCACCGAGGCACGACTTAGCGCCAAAATCATTCCACACCTCAAGGCGCTGCCCAAGCTGACGAAACTCAAGATCGAAACCGTGGACATCTCGTCCGAGGATATCGAAGCCATTCAGGCGGCACTGCCGAACTGCAAGGTCGATCACAAACCCATCTCCGAAGCCGACAAAGAAGCCACGCTCGTCAAGAAGCTGCGCCTTTAGCGAAGCGCACGTGCGGGCATGAACGAGCCACGCGCGAGCGTTTGGGTAGTCATCTCTTCTCATGCGCACGCTTCTTTTCCTTCTCGTCACGTCTTCTGTCTTCGCCGCTGACTGGCCCACGTATCGCGGCGATGCGGCGCGCAGCGGTTACACGCCAGATGTGATTCCGAACGAGCAACTGCGCGAGCGCTGGGCCTTTCGCGTGAGCCCGCCAAAGCCCGCGTGGCCGACCTCGGAGCGCATGGAGTATGATCTCGCGTTGCAACCGATCATCGTGGGCGACCTCGTCATCTTCGGCAGTTCCGCAGATGATCAAGTCTATGCGCTGGACGCAAAGACAGGCACAGTGCGCTGGCGGTTCTTTACGGAGGGACCGGTGCGGTTTGCACCTGCGGCGTGGAAGGATCGCGTGTTCGTCGTGAGCGATGACGGATTCCTTTATGCCTTGGCGATCAAAGATGGAGCCGTGCTGTGGAAGCATCGCGCGGGGCCCGATGCTCGCGAGGTGCTGGGCAATGAGCGCATGATCTCCGCGTGGCCTGCGCGCGGTGGTCCGGTGGTGCTGGAAGACAAAGTCTATTTCACCGGCGGCATCTGGCCGAGCGATGGCGTGTTCGTTAATGCGCTCGATGCGGCGAGCGGCAAGGTCGTGTGGAAGAACGAAGAGACTGGCACCATGCACATGGCGCAGCCGCACGGCGGTGCCGAGGCTGATAGCGGCGTGGCACCCCAGGGCTACCTCGTCGCGCAAGAAAATGATTTGATCGTGCCCACGGGTCGCGCGGTGCCCGCGATGTTCGACCGCGCCGATGGCAAGCTGCGCTACTACCAACTCGCGAAGAACCAGCAGCGCGGCGGCACGCGCGTGTCGATCACTGAGAGCTACTTCATCAATGGCGGCAGCCTCTTCCATCGCAGCACCGGCGACATGGGCGTGCAGTTCGGCATGGGCGCGTGCGTCACCGTGCCCGGCGGCGTGGTGCGCGCGGAGGGACGTTCGCTCGGCATCTACAAGTGGAAGGAAGTGGAGAACATCGACCGCAAAGGCGTCGCGACGAAGGTGCGCGCGCTCGCCCAGGAGAAGATCGCGCCGCTGGATCGCGAGATCCTCGAGTTCATCATCGCAGGTAGCGAAGCCATCGTGGGCAACGAAGGCCAGATCACCGCCATCGACTACAACGGCCAGCGCAATCAATGGTGGAAGCGCGAGGTGGAAGGTCGCGTGCTCGGACTCGCGACCGCGAACGGTCGCATCGTCGCAACCACGGATCGCGGCGTTGTTTATCTCTTCGATGCCGATCCTGCGCCGATACCCAAGCCAGCCCCTCGCGCTGAAGAACCGAAGCTCGATGCGAAGGCCGTGTCCGAAGCCAAAGCCATCCTCAGCGAGAGCAGCGTGCGCGCGGGTTACGCCGTCATGATGGGCGCAGGCAAAGGCGATCTCGCTATCGCCTTGGCGAAGTCATCCGACTTGAATCTCATGGTCGTCGAACCCGATGCGAAGGTCGCCAACGAAGCGCGTCTCCGCATCGCCGCCGCAGGCCTGTATGGGATGCGCGTCAGCGTGCATGTCGCGCCGCTGGAGCACACGTCGTTTCCGAAGCAGTTCGCGAATCTCGTCATCGCACCACGCAACGCGAGCGAAGCAGTGAC
>CAUJJC010000142.1 GCA_963204975.1 Verrucomicrobiota bacterium
CCCTGGAGCACCGCGAAGCTGGCCGTCCGTGTTTCCGAGTCACACCTCTTATGGCAGCACGAAGATTGTCCCCCCAAGTCAAGTTGTCGCCCTCCCAAAGAAAATTGCGGCTCTATCGACAAGTCGCTCCGAGTCCAGTCAGGACTTGGTTCAGCTTCTCGGCCTCAGTGCCTTTCGCACGAATGTCTCTATCAACATGCGGTGGAACCATCACTTCATGTATCTTGATGAGGATCACATATTATATATGACCATCGATTGTGAGCACCTCGATTCCGAGCCATTCGTGACGCCATGGAACGCGCGAGTGATCGCATGCAAGCTGATGAAGAATCCAGATGTGACTATCATCGAGAAGGATATGGGCGAGAAGAAGATGCTAGATGACCAACGAACGGGGGCGAACAAGGGCGCTGCTGGCAACGCGGTAGGGCGTCTGGCAGTATGCGGAGTCAAACACTCCGGCGACCGCGCTGTCACGCCTCAGGCTAACCGCTTCGCGGGCATGAGTCGCGCCAGCGCTGGCAGTTTGGCCTTCAAAGGTCTATTGAATTCAGTCCCACCGCGTGCCAGAGCTTGAACGTTCGGCGTTTCCTCGCGTCTCTCATGAATGCAGTCATTCCAATCTCACCCGATGACCTTGGCGGCCCGTTTGTTACCGCAGACGCTGGCTACTTCGAGGTTCTTGCGGTGCGCGAGCAGGTTGTCCTGGTCGAGTTTCATTCCCGCCCAATCGAGATTCGGTGGTTCGACGACTTCGAGCTGATGTATTGCCAGCGTCAGCACGACCCCGAGACGTTCAAGGTTATTCGCAAGGCAACTGAGGACGAGCGGAAGCTCTACCGCGTGCCTCTCTGGATTCAGGGCGAGGAAGTTCCTGAGTGCTGCGGACGCCCGATGTTTTTCGTCGGCCAGATAGACGACGACCGTATTTGCACAGAGCCTCCGGAGGGAGCCAAGTTGTGGTGGCACGACGGCGCCAGCTTTTACATCTTCACTTGCTCGCAGTGCCTCGAATGCAAGTCTGTTGGCCAGCAGTTCTGACTCACCATGAGCCCAACTCTAACTCGACCGGAAACGCCGAACAAAACGGATGCAGGCAACGGCTCGTATGGCATCTGTCGTGTCATCGACGCCTCCCGCTCGCCGTCGCCTGATCCGAGACGTTCGCCCAACTTTACGCATCGAGTGCCAACCCATCGTCCAGATTGTGTCGATTGCGCCAAACCCACCGGCCGCCTTCACCCAATACTTAACATTCCGCTTTGTGCGGACTGTCGCAAGGCCAAGCCTGCCGTTTATGGTTACATCTCAAAGACCAGGGCTTTGCAGGAGTATCGGCTGAAGGAGAACGAACTTTTGAGCCTGGGTAGCCATTTGGTGGACAACCCGCACTACAAGAAGGCAGCTCCGATGCAGCTCTACTTGTTCTCGCAGGTTCAGTATCTTAGCCGTCAGAAGTGGGGTTCATCCGATCCATATCTGGTGACTTCAACATCAATTTCCGAAGACCACATTTCTATTCTTGCTGAGTGTCCATCAAGGCTTACTCAGCTTTCGCCTGCCGAATTTGAGCTACTCATAGCAGATAGGTTGTCCGAGATGGGGTTGCGGATTCAGCAGGTCGGCGCCACCAATCGGAAGGATGGAGGCATCGACATCCTCGCCTGCCCAATGAGCGGAATGCCTTTCCTTTTAGCGGTGCAGGTTAAGCATCACAGGAGTAGTCGGAAGACTGGGGTATCTGAGATTCGTGATTTTGCGGGGGTTCTTCACACCCATCGAGAAATCAGCATGGGGTTAGTTGTGACCAATACAGCTTTCTCGCCTGATGCCCAGTGGTTCGCCGAACAGCAATCTGCGTTGCTACGGCTTAGAGACGCCCACGACTTGACAAGATGGCTGAAGCGGGACTTTGACAATCCTTATGAGTGGCGGGAGATGCCTGACTCCATTACCCTTGCCCCCAATATTGTTATCCAGATACCCAGACCATCGATATGGGTTCCGAGCTAGCCACCCACCACCAAACCCGGGCGAACAAAACGGATGCAGGCAACGGCTCGAAGGCTATCTGTCGTGTCAGCAACGTCTTGCGCTCGCCGTCGCCTGATCCGAAGCGTTCGCCCAAGAACTGAATCCATCACCATGCGCCAAGTCGAGAATGCTATCGGGATAGTCGTCGCTCTCGGGCTCATTTCGGCAGCCATTTGGTTTTGGTGGGGCATGAGCGAGTTGGCTCTCGACTACCCGACTAGGCTTGCGGGTCAGATGCCGCAGTATCCAGCCGAGGGGACTTTCGCGTTCTATCTGGGCTGCACCGTTGCGTTGCTAAGTAGCTTCATGGTCACCATCTTCCCGTTCGGTGTAGGATTTCTTGCTTCAGTCTTTTGTCTGCGGCGCTTGTGTGGTCTTGGAGTCGATCACATGCGGGTCTCTCCATGGCTTGGCGTTACAGTTGCCACACTCAGCCTGTTACCGGCCATTCGATTCCTCACTGACTCCAGCCCCTCTTTTGGACGCTTCTTTGCCGAGGCCGCTTGGCCGAGTCTTTTGGTGCTCCCTTGTCGCATTCTGTGGCCACATGGCCTGATCATCCTGAGTGCCTGGGGTGGTTGCGTCCTCTGTGGTATGGGGATCGCCCATTCAGTCCCAGCATTCACCTTGTCGGGACTTGCGCTGACAACCCTGAACTGCCATGCTCTCTATCGTGCGACACACTGAATCAACCGCCGAAAACGGGGCGAACAAAACGGATGCAGGCAACGGCTCGAAGGCTATCTGTCGTGTCAGCAACGTGTTGCCAGCACCCGCCAGTGGTGCCCTTCGGGTTGTCTTTGACAAGCTATGTCACTCCGTTCCATTGACGCTCGCCGTCGCCTGATCCGGGTCGTTCGCCGCACCGAGGCAGAGGGGCAAAGGCTGCCGCCAAGGAGCAAGGGCTCCAGCCATAAAAAAGCCGGGAACCCGTGGGGGCTCCCGGCTTGAATCATGCGGTGCGAGGTTAGACCACCGGACCGGGCACGTCCTTCCACTTGGCGTGCCATTCCTTGTAGATGATGGGCGAGATCTCGCTGGGCTTGATCTCGCTGCGGCCGCCCCAGAAGACGTTGGTGTAGTCGCAGGGGATGCCGGCTTCTTCGAGGTGCTTGTCGATGGCGGCTTTGTGCTGGAGGACGAGGTCCTTGTCGCTGCCGTGGACGACGCCCATGATATTGACATTGGCGAAGCGCTCGCCGCCTTCGCGCCAGTAGCAGTGGGTCATGATGGTGTGGCGTCCGACTTCGGCTCCGCCGCGTTCTTCCATGCCCTTCGGGACGCGCCAGTGGAAGAGGCCATTGAAGCGGGTGACGCGCACGCCTGCCTGGGAGGGTTTGACGTGTTCGAGGAAGGTCGAGAAGCGTCCGAGCACACCTTTGCAGTCGAGGGTTTCAGCCACCTGGCAGAAGCGTTCGAGGGTGACACCTGCCTGCTCCGCGCGCTTGGCCCAGGGTTCGGCTCCGATCTCTTCGACGCTGAGTTCGCCCTTGAGAGCGAGGAGCACGCGCCACTCTTCTTCATTGAGCGGGACGGCTTCGGTGGTGAGCATCTTGGCGGGCTCTTCGCCGCGCTCACCGATCTCCATGGTCTTGCGGCGGACGTGCCCCACGCCGAGGGCGAAGATGCCCTTGGCCTGCATCAAGTAATACTCCTCGGCTCCGGTGAGGCGCTTGAGCACATCGGCGTGCTCAGACACATCGGTGCCGAAGGGCACCTTGAGCGTGGTCCAGAGGCGGTAATCGCTGCCGGAGATTTCGCGGTCGGTCGAGCGGATGACGACGTGCCCGCTGAAGGGGTCCTCTTTGAACATGAACTCGAAGATGGCATCGAGTTTGTCGGCGGGGACCTTCCAGGCAACGAGGGCTCCATCGGCGAGTTTGTTGGCGAGGAGGGTCTGGCGCACGCGACGGATGACGCCGCCGGAGACCATGGCGCGGATGCGCTCGACGACGGTGTCGAGGTCCAGGCCGCTCTGCTCGGCGATGGCATGAAAGGGGTGACGGAGGAAGCCGCGGATGCGGTCTTCGGACACGGCGAGAATGCGGGCGTTGGTCTCTTCAGTATGCTCAGTGGGGACACTCATGGGGCGCGCACTATGAGTGGAAGAGGCGGGAGCGCAACGGAGGATGCTGCGCAATGCTTGGCCTTGACCATGCGGTCAATCCACGATGCTGACAGGGGTGCCGGAGGGCAGCTCATCGAACATGCGTGCCGCCATCTCGGATGGCAGGCGGATGCAACCATGCGAGGCGGGCGAGCCTGGGTCGGGAATGGGACCGGCGTGCATTCCGATGCCGGAGCTGGTGAGACGCATCCAATTCGGCATGGGCGCACCGACAAAGCGCCCTCCCTTCGGGATGCGGGAGCGCTGGGAGTGGGCATCCCAGTTGATCGTATCGCCCTCGGCGTCTTCGATGATGCCCCAGATGTTGGACTTCTTGTCCGCCTTCTTTTCGGAGATCACGAAATTACCGCGCGGGGTGGGATGGTTCTCCACTCCTGTGGCTACGTAAGTCCAGGCGATCTCCTGAGTGCCATCATAGATGCGCGCCTTCTGCTCGCCGAGGTCGATACGCACCCTTGGCTTGCCTTGCACGCTGGGGCCGGTCCATTCGAAGAGCACGGGCTCAGGCACTTCAGCCTTGAGCACGGTCTCTGGCATCGGCGGCATCCGCAGGCGAGGATGGGCGCAGGAACTGAGCAGACCCAGAGGCAGCAAGATGAGCAGGGAGCGGAGAGCAGGCATAAAAAGGAGCGGGAAGTGAGAAGGGGAGTAAATCACCAATCGAGGCCGTCATTCAAGCGCTGACTTCGTGCTTGTGTGTGGCGGCCTTCTGTCCACCCTAGCGGCCCCCATGCCAAACCCTATATCCAATGCTCTCCAATTCGTCCGCGAGAACGATTTGAAGACAATCATCGCGCGGCTGAATTCCCGCGATACGCATCCGGCCATCCAGTTCCTCAAATACAGCATCAGCGGTGGAGTAGCCGTCGTGGTGTATGGCACGATCTACTTCATGCTCCTCCACAAGGTGTGGCCGGAACTCAAGCACATCGGCAGCGATGTCAGCGTTGATCCGTGGGTGAAGTTTCTCAAGACACTACCGCCGACTGGCATCGCCTTCTTCTTCAGCAACATCGTGGTCTATTGGCTGAACACCCGATGGGTCTTCACGCCAGGGCGGCATCATCCGGTGCTGGAGTTCATCTACTTCACCTTTGTCAACATGCCCGGCGTGCTCGGCGGCGCGGTGGTGCAGGGGCTCTTGATCGCCCAGGCAGGCTGGCCTGCGAGCGCGGCCTTCCTCGGCTTTCTGGTGCCGAACATGCTGATCAATTTCATCTGCCGGAAGTTCTTCATCTTTAAGGGTTGAGAACGTCGTCCACAGATCCTGATTCGCGCCGTGCCGTCATCACCGGCATGGGCATCGTGTCCGCCCTGGGCCTGGGAAAGGAATCCTTCTGGTCCGGTATCAAGGCGGAGAGCAGTCCAGTGCGCCGACTTTCGTTGTTCGACACGTCGAAGACGAAAGCGAAGCACGCGGCCTGGATTGACGACTGGCAGCCCGAGACATGGATCGCCGCGCATCGTCTCAAGCGCATGGACCGGTGCGTGCAGTTTGCCGTGGCTGCCGCGCACATGGCGGTAGCGG
The DNA here is from genome assembly GCA_963204975.1 of Verrucomicrobiota bacterium. Lineage (GTDB taxonomy): Bacteria > Verrucomicrobiota > Verrucomicrobiia > Verrucomicrobiales > Verrucomicrobiaceae > JAEUHN01. Next base: position 5,694 of record CAUJJC010000142.1, read on the forward strand.
ATGCAGAGCTGGAGCCAAGAGCAGCGCGCCCCAATCTTCGCGCCGGGGTGAGCTTTGGCACAGCGCTCGGTGGCTTCGGCACGGGGGAACTCGCGCACTCACACTTCGTGGCGCAAGGGATGAGCACGCTTCCTCCTTCGCTCGGGCTGCAAGTTTTTCCTGGAAGTGCGCAGGGCAATCTGGCCATCGAGTTCGGCCTGCAAGGCCAAGGCACGACCAACACTAATACCTGCGCCGCTGGCAATGTGGCCCTGGGTGATGCCTTGCGCTTTATCCAGCAGGGCCGTCTGGAGGTCGTGATTGCCGGTGCCGCTGAGGCTCCGCTCACACCGATGATCTACGCGGCCTTTGATCGTCTGGGCACGATGGCATCGACCGATGTGGAGCAGCCTTATCGTCCCTACCATCGTCACCGTGATGGCTTCGTGATGGGCGAGGGGAGTGCGATGTTCGTGGTGGAAAGCCTGACCCATGCGCGGGCTCGCGGTGCGCGCATCTATGCCGAGATACTCGGTTTCGCTGCGACCAATGAAGCCCATCACATGAGCACGCCAGAGCCCTTGGGAACAACGCTGCGCGCAGCCATCGCCCAAGCTCTGGACGAAGCTAATCTGCGCGGTGACCAACTCGATTACATCAATCCACACGCCTCGGGCACGCAGGCGAATGACGTCAATGAACTGCGCCATCTGCATGCGGTGATCGGCGATGCACTCGCCAGTATCCCCGTCTCAGGCACCAAGCCCTTCACCGGGCACTGCCTGGGGGCCGCTGGTGCCATCGAAGTCGCCACCTGCCTCCTGGCCTTGGAGCATCAATGGATACCGCCCACGCCCAACCTTGATAATCCTGATTCTGTCTGCACCATCGCCGATGTCGTCGCCATCAAGGGCCGTCCTCATCGCCTCCGGTATGTCCTCTCGAACTCCCTTGGCTTTGGCGGCATCAATACAGCGCTGGTGCTGGGCAAGGTGAGCGATGATGACGCTGAGTAAACCTGCTCTGCGTTCAGTGTGATGCGAGAGCGCACCTCACCGCTGCGCCGTTGCCTTCATATCCCGCGTGATCCATCCGGCGGTGACGACGCTGTCGATCCACACTTGGTCGTTGGTCATGGGGTCATCGGGATACCTGAGGCGAAGGGTGAGGCGAAGGGGCATCTCGCGGCTTTCGCGCAGGTGGAAGTCGATCTCGGCCCCCACATTGCTTTGTCGATCCACATAGGCAAAGATGGGAGGCGAGCCAGACTCCGCAGGATCAGTCAACCTGATGCAAAGCAGGCCCTGCGGATCAGCAAAGGCATGGTCATATCGCGTTGTTTGATCAGCCATCACACGAAACACTTGAAGGCTGCCTGGCTTCTCGCTCATGAATTGCCGCCAGCCCATGGTGGACCATGCCACATAGCTCGGCCAGTCCACCAGATGCCGCTGGTTGTCGATCACCACATTAACTTCGCGTTTAGTCCCATCCTGCAAAAGAGCTACCATGCGCCAATGGCGGTCGTTGTTGGTGGAGTCCTCGTGGAGCTTGAGCGTTGCATACTTCACTGGCTGCCAGGGATGCTCGGAGATGTGCTGGCGAATGATGGGTTCGAGAGCCTTTCTGTCGGCGACAGCACTGATGAGTTCCTCCGTGTTCCGCGCTTCGAGGAAGCGGGCAGCCGCAGAAGTAACCTCTGACGGAAGATCAGGAGCGGCCTCCGTCCCAGGTTCAGACTCAGTGCTCAACCCCTGAAAGGTAAGAGTGGTCTGGCGGTCAGCTTTGGCATCGGGGCTGCCATACTGCAGGCCCACGGTATTCTTGGGCAGTTTCGTCGGCTTCGGACCAGAGGACAAATCAGGTGCGCTGTGATCTGTCTGCACTACCGGCGTGAAGTGCTCGCCATCGCTATCGGGGAGGTAGCGCATGATCACGGCTAATGCGATTAATCCTGCCACTACAGCCGCTCCGATGAAGAGGCGCCGCCTAGCTTCGCGCACCTCGGGATCGAGCTTCATTCGCTCGAAGACCTCGCCCTCTAGCGATTGAGGTTCGTAAGCAGGCCCTGGCCCCGGTTTTACCAAAGGTTCATCAGCGGCTACGGGCTGCCCTGGCAGGGCGATGAGCAAGGCTTTGCGCTTCGACTTACGATCCTTGCACGAAACCTGTAGCACGACGAATTCGCTGCAATGCGGGCATGGCCGGGAGCGAGTGACGGATGTCACCTGCACTTCGGCCTGCTTCTCGCAATGGGGGCAGACGAAAAGGACAGCGGGCATGGGGGGGGAAGGTCGCGATTATTCGCGCTGCTGGTGCCATGCGCAACATGCTTCATGCCATGCCGAGCAGGTTTCATTTGTAGCACCGTGGTTTCCACGCACCATGAGCCCATGCCTCATCGCATTGCCTTGTTTGGCGGCAGTTTTAATCCTCCTGGTGTTCATCATCAGCGCATCGCGGAAGCGCTGAGCCAGCGTTTTGATGTCGTGCTCGTCGTGCCATGCGGGCCACGCGGTGACAAATCTGCCACCAACCTGCTTCCTCCCGTCTTCCGTGCAGCGATGGCAGACATGGCCTTTGCTGGCATCCCCAAAGTGGAAATAGATCTCTTCGATCTCGAACAGCAGCACTTCACACGCTCTTACCTCCTGGATGCGCGCTATGCCGCGCGTGGTGAGGTCTGGCATGTGGTGGGCGTTGATTTGGTCAAAGGCGGAGCACGCGGTCAGTCCGAGATCCAGCGTTCCTGGGAGCGTGGCACGGAGTTGTGGCAGAGAGCGAGGTTCGTCGTGCTCAAGCGCCCAGGGCATCGCTTTGATCCAGCCGATCTGCCTCCGCACCATGAATTGATCGAACTCGATGTGCCCGGAGCGAGCAGCGATATTCGTCTGAGGCTGGTGCGTGGTGAAGATGTATCGCCCTACGTTTCACCCCGTCCGCTCGCCTACATCCAACGGTATGGGCTTTATCGCTCCACGATTCCAAGTGCTTCCGCTCGCGGCCACCTGCAAAACACCTCATGGCTGCTCCATGCCGATCAGCGCAATCCTCGTGCGCACGAGTGGGCTCCTAAGTTCCACGCAGGCATGGTGGACGATGCTTCCCTGGCAGACTTCATCACAGTGCTCGGCGGCGATGGGGCCATGCTCCGCACCATCCGCGAGCACTGGCGTTTGCGATTGCCATTCTATGGAGTGAACGCAGGGCACCTGGGGTTCCTCATGAATAGTGCCCGCAGCGTCTTCGATGCACCCTTCCCACCACAGGATGTGGTCTTCCGGCAATTGCCGATGCTCTACCTGGAGATCGAAGACGAGCATGGCGCGGTGCGCACCGCCTATGGGTTCAATGACGCCTGGCTGGAACGCTCCAGCAGCCAGTCTGCCTGGCTGGAGGTGAGTGTTAATGGGGTCATCCGCCTGAAGAAACTCGTCAGCGATGGAGCCCTCGTCGCTACGGCTGCGGGATCGACGGCGTATGCCAGATCGATGGGGGCCTCGCCCTTGCCGGCAGACACTCCGGCGTGGCTCTTGGTCGGCTCCAACGTGATGGAACCTGTGGACTGGAAGAGCGCCTTGCTTTCGATTGATACGGTCATCGAGATGCGCAGCCTCGATCCTATTCATCGACCCTTGCGCGCTTACGTCGATGGCCAAGACTTTGGCATTGTCACCCGACTGCGCGCCCGCATTTCACGAGCTGCCGCCGCCGAAGTCATCTTCAATGCCACGCATGACATGGCAGAGAAAATTGCCGCTATTCAGTTCCGAGGCACCGGCATTGCTGACGAGACCGCGTAATCATCAATCAGGCACCACCACTAGCCCGCCACTCGCCGTGACCTCGAAGTGATAATCATTGGGAATCTTCCCGCGTGAACTCGAAGTCATATCACGAGCGAACTGCTGGGGTGATCCGCTGCCGGAGAGATACACGCCTGGATTGCTCGCCCAGGTGCCCGTGGCGGGATCGAACTTCATGAAGATGCTGTTGCGCGGCGTGATGAAGGACTTCTGGAGATGCGCTGGAATCTTGCTGCTGCTTGTGGTGGAGGGGCGAGTCTCAGGCTTGCGCGTTGCGGTGGTGGCGGGCGGCTCGCTACCGGCAGCCGTCATCGCGGGGGCTTCCTCCTTCGGCGAAGGCAAGCCTTCGGGCAGGATGAAATCAAAGTCCGCCTTCGGACAATGGATGATCTCATCGGCTTTCCACTTGGACTTGCTCACGGAAACCTCGTCACCTGAGTAAGGACTCATGATGGTGCCCGACTTGCTCCCCACCGGAGCCTTCGCACCACTCGTCGAGGCCACCAGCTTGGGCAGATCCGCAGGCAACAAAAACTCTCGCTGCTCTCCATCGTTGAGGATCGCACCTGGGTGCCAGTCCTTGCGCTCCACCGTCACTGCGTTGCCCGAGTAGGGACCCACGACCGAGCCCGTCTTGGTGCCCTTCGGCATTACCGCATTCTGAATGGATGCACTGGGCTTGGGCAAGGCTTCTGCGGGTGCTAGGAAACGGAGCGATGTCTCAGGGCACATGAGTTCAGCACCCGAGCGCCAATCGGCGATGGCCACAGGAACGGCATTGCCGGTGAACGGGCTCTTGATGGTCCCCGGTTGCGAACCCGCAGGTGCGACCGCACCCTCGACCACAGCCACGGCAAGAGGCAAGTCTTCGGGCAGCAAAAACTCAAGCGCCGACTCGGGGCACTTGACGGATGTTTTTGCCTTCCACTCTTTCGCCACCACGCTAACGACCTTCTGCGAGTAAGGGCTGAGCACCGATCCCGGCGTATCGCCCTTGGGAGAAACCGCTCCCTCGGCACCCGCAGTTAGCGGAGGCAATTGATCGGGAAGCACGAACTCACGATTTGACGCCGCGCACTTTAGCAGAGCTTTGGGCCGCCAGTCCGCCGCCGCTATCGAGACAGGTGAGGGAGCATAGGGGCTCATCACGCTGCCGGGCTGCTTGAGCGTGGGAATTACAGAGTCCACGAGCGAAGCCACAGGTCTGGGTGCATCGGCGGGCATGAGGAATTCGAAGCCTGTGTCCGGGCATTTCAAGATGGTCTCAGAGGCCCAGTTGGCCAGCGTCACCTCGACAGCCTTGCCGGTGTATGGACTGAGGACTGAGCCCGCCACGGCACCACTCGGAGCCTTCGCACCCACCGATGAGGCGGCGAGTTTGGGCAGGTCTTCGGGCAGAAGGAAAAACTGATGGCTGGTGGGGCACATCACCTTGGAATTGGGATGCCATTCTTTTGGTTCCACGGGCACTGGCTTGCCATTGATCGGGCTGGCGATGGAACCGGGCTTGCCTGCTGCCGGGGCAACGGCGGATGCGGGAAAGGCCACCAGGAACTTGGGCGCTCCAGGCACCACCTTGACTTCGCCGTCCTCGCCGACTTCGAAGCGATAGTGCTTCGGGATGGTGCCATTGGCTTGTTCGTTGCCAGTGATCTGGCCGGCCCACTCATCGCCATCGCCATCACGGGCGGCATCGAAGGCCTTCGGCTCGCTCGCCCATGTTTGCGTCTCGGCATCGAAGACCATGATGATGCCGCCTTTCTTCGTCACGAAGTTACGTGCCATGGATGCAGGCACACCTTCAGGTTTGGGAGGTTCCGGCAGCGGTGGAAGGGAGGGCGGCGGCTGCATCTTTTGCCACGTCATGAAACCACCGATGCCACCCGCCAGCAGCACTACGGCAGCGACCAGAGGTGTCCACGAGGTGCGGTGTTTCGGTTGAGCCGTGTTTGTTGAAGGAGCAGAATCGGGGACGTGGAGCTGCTGCTTGCCCGACTCGGTGCGCACCTTGATTACATCCACGGCGGTCTTCATCTCCGTGGCATTCTGATAGCGTTTCTCGCGCTCGTATTGGAGTGCCTTGATCACCACCTGATCGAGCTGCGCATCGACCGGCACCTTCCGTGACGGTGGCTCCCACGCACCACGCGGCTTCTGCTTCGTCAGCATCTCATAAAGCATCACGCCCACGGCGTAGAGGTCGGCACGATGATCGGCGAGCCCGAGCAATTGCTCCGGGGCCATATAGTCAGGCGTGCCCATGACCGTGTTGGTCCGCGTGAAGCCCGCACCATGATCCTCGACCATCGGACGAGCCAGGCCGAAGTCCGCGAGCTTCGCCTTGCCGGATTTGGTGAGCAAAACATTGGCCGGTTTGATGTCGCGATGCATCACTCCCATCTCGTGAGCGTATTGCAGCGCATCGCAGATCTGGCTGCACAAATCGAGAGCCTGGAGTGGATTCATGCCATCGCCATAAATCACGCAGGCGAGGTCAACGCCATCCACATACTCCATGACAAAGTAGAGGTGCCCTTCGGTGGTCTGGCCGAAATCATAGACCGCCACGATGCCGGGGTGCTGGAGCTTTGCGAGCGTGCGCGCCTCACGCTGGAATCGACCCACAAACTCCTCATCCGCAGCCATCTCGGAGGGCAGGAGCTTGATGGCCACGGAGCGATCAAGCGAAGTCTGCTTGCCGCGATACACTGCACCCATGCCGCCGCGTCCGATCATGCTGTCGATTTCATACTGGGGCAGCAGCTTGCTCAGATCCCAGGGGCTCGGCGGATGCCAGTCGCCACCCTGCCCGGTAGGCCGGGGTTTGCTAGCGTCGGATGTAGCGCGTTGCTGCGCAGGTGTAGGCGCTACGAAGCGAGTTGCATCGTCATCACCTGGAGATGGAGTTCTGGGAGTCATGGGAGAGAGGTGAGCAGGAACCCTGCCTGCCACTATTGAGCACTAGCCGAGCTTCTATGAATTCGATGCCTGGATCTGAAAGTTACGCGACGGCTCAACAAGTATGGCAGGACGGCAGTGATTTTGCTAGGCACTCAGGTCCTTGTCAAACTGCCTCACCGCAGCGCAACGGCTGAAAAACAGGGTTCAGGTAAGCTACTTCAGAGCCGCTGCCAGCACCTCGGACAGGTGCATGATTTTCAGCGGACGATCCTCGCGATTCACCAGACCACCGAGGTGCATGAGGCAGCCCATGTCGGAGCTGACGAGGATCTCGGGTTGCTCCTTGATGACGTGATCGATCTTCAGTCGGCCCATGGAAGCGCTGATGTTGGGGAAGGTCACGGAGAACGCGCCGCCGAAGCCGCAGCATTGCTCGGGCTCGCCGAAGGGCAGCACTTCACAACCACTGAGCGAGCGGAGTAACGCGAGCGCGGCCTCGCCACTGTTCGTGCCGCGTGAGTGACATGAGGTGTGGAAGGCGACGCGATGCGGGAACTTACCGGGCCATTGCTTCACGCCGAGGCCGTTGACGATGTAGTCGGCAAGTTCCCAGGTGCGATGGCCGGTGGCTTCGATGGTGCCGAGGTCGGACTCCTTCTCGAACTCGAGCGGCGCGCCATGAAACATCATCGCGGCGCACGAACCCGAGGGCACGACGATTGGCTTGTCGCCGCAGAAGACCTTGCACGCATGACGCACGACTTGTCGCGAAGCAGGCCAGTCGCCCGCATTGAAGGCAGGTTGGCCGCAGCAGGTCTGGTCCTCGGGGAAGTCGATATCGCACCCGAGGTGCTCGAGCACTTCGACGGTGGCCTTGGCGACGTCGTCGTAGAAGGCATCGCACAGGCAGGTGGCCATGAGTTGCACCTGTTTGGAAGATGGACGCGCGGCGATCATCGCAAGTTCAAAGCTCCGCCGTCAATGGGGTAAGCGCTGCCAGTAACGAACGAGGCCTCATCGCTGCACAGGTAGAGCGCGAGCGCCGCGATCTCTTCCGGCTTGGCCATGCGACCGATGGGCTGCGCGGCACTGAGTTTCGCGAACATCTCGGCTTCCTGACCTGGATACGTCTTGGCGAGGTAGCCATCGACGAATGGCGTGTGGACGCGCGCGGGGCAGATGCAGTTGCA
>CAUJJC010000143.1 GCA_963204975.1 Verrucomicrobiota bacterium
CGCCACCACCGCTATAGCCGCCACGGCCACCGCCGCCGCCACCACCGTAGCCGCCACGGCCACCGCCGCCGCCACCGAAGCTACGACCGCCGCCGCCACCGCCTGGACGCTCTTCCTTCGGACGAGCTTCATTGACAGTCATGGCACGACCCTGGAATTCCAGGCCATGCAGAGCTTTGATAGCGGCCTGCATCTGCTCTGCGCTGGACATCGTCACAAAGGCAAAACCGCGAGGGCGGCCGGATTCACGGTCCATCGGCAGATGGATGTCAGTGACATCGCCATACTGGGTGAACAATTCGCGCACGTCGAGTTCGGACGCGGAGAAGGGCAGGTTGCCCACATACATCTTGGTATTCATTGTCAGGTTTAACAGCTCTTGGACTGCTGCTGAATCCTGACGCCGGCCTCGATAATCGAGTTTAAAGCGCACCACCGAATCGACCGACTCACCTGATGAACTACCAATGCCGGGCCTCTGAACAGGTGGTCTTACTTGAGCATTCCAGTGTTCGCATCCTTCGTTCTCCGAGTCAACCAATGAAACTCTGTGATCTTACGTCGCGTTGACTGGCACTCATGATTCGCACTTCACTCATCGCCCTCGTGCTCGGTGCCGCCTCCCTGGCGTCCGCAGAGCAAGCCCTCCCCGAAAGCGCCAAGGTTGGCCAGTTCTACGCTGGCAGCCAGGCCTACACCTTCCGTCTGTTCGATGTGATGACCGCCCTGGACAAGATCAAGCAAGCAGGCGGGAAGACCGTCGAGTTCTTCCCTGGCCAAGCCTTGAGCGCCACGGACAAGACCAAGTTCGACCACAACACCACTGCCGAGCAGCGCGCTCCAGTGAAAGCCAAGCTCAAGGAAAACGGTCTCATCGCGGTGGGTTACGGTGTGGTTCGTCTCAAGAACGATGAGGCAGAGTGCCGCAAGATTTTCGAGTTCGCCAAGGACATGGGCATTGGCATTGTCGTCAGCGAGCCCGCCGAAGATGCCTTCGACCTCATCGAAAAGATGGTGAAGGAATTCGACATCAAGATGGCGATTCACAACCACCCGAAACGCCCGCTGGACCGCAACTACAAGTATTGGGACCCCGAGTATGTGCTCAACCTGGTGAAGGATCGTGATCCTCGCATGGGTGCGTGCGCTGATGTGGGCCACTGGACGCGTTCCGGCATCAAGCCTGCCGATGCCATCCGCCTGCTGAAGGGCCGCATCTTTGACAGCCATATCAAGGACCTCACCGAGTTCGGCAATACGAAGGCCCACGACATGATCTGGGGCACGGGCAAGACCGACATTCCTTCCGTGCTGAACGCCTTCGCCGAGATCGGCTTCTGGGGCCCGCTCCACGCTGAGTATGAGCATAACTGGGAGACCAACGTCGATGACGTGACTCAATGCCTCGCCTGGCTGAAGAACTTCAAGTTGGCCACCAAGTAAGCCGCCATCATCTATCACCATCTTCAGCGGCGTGGGGCAACTCACGCCGCTTTTTTGTGCTTCGCGTAGCACCCGTTGCTATCCTTGCCCTGCTCCTTGCACAATGACCAAAGCCGCGCACGATGCCGCCCATCATGCGCGCCACCATCGTTAAAGAATTCCGCTTCGAAGCTGCCCAGACTCTGCCCACGGCTCCCGAAGGCCACAAGTGCAGGCTCATGCATGGTCACAGCTTCCGTCTGGAGATTCACGTCACGGGTGAGGTCGATCCAAAAATCGGCTGGGTCTATGATCACGCTGAAATCAGCAAGGCGATGAACCCTCTGCTTGATCGCCTGGATCACAGCTATGTGAACGAGATCGAAGGCCTCGAGAATCCGACCATCGAGAACATGTGTGCCTGGCTGTGGCGCAAGCTGGAGCCTCAGCTTCCTGGTCTGAGCGAGATCGTTCTGCACGAGACACCGACAGCACGTTGCGTGTTCCGTGGATTTGATGCGTAATGCCAGGGAACGATGTTCCCGGACACTCCATGGACGCTGATTGCTGCCGCCACACTCAATGGCGATATCGCCGGACGTCGTGCATAGGAGTCATTGTGCCAGTCGTATTGGCCGACAGTGGTCGGTTTTTGAAGCGCCGGATGCATTCCCACGAAGAGGCAGAAGACCTCGCCCAGGAGTTTTCAAGCTCGCCACGGAAGGCCAGCAGCTCACGCGCAGCATCAGCGTTATCGGCACACCTCACTATCTCGCGCCGGAGAAGTATGAAAGTCTGAGGTGCGCGCAGCGCATCATCAGACAGATGAAACGCAAGAGACATACAGTAGAGGAAATCATCAAGAAGCTGCGTGAAGCCACAGGGACTATCGCGGGAGGCAAGAGTGCCGAAGAAGCCGCAAGGCAGATCGGCGTGAGTGTGCAAACCTGCCACCGCTGGAAGGAGCAGTATGGCGGAACAGACCGCAACACGATCAATCGTCTCAAGGAACTGAAGCATGAGAACAGCAGGCTCAAGAAACTGGTCGCAGATCAGTCTCTGAACAATGCCACTCTCAAAGAACTGGTAAGGAGAGTCGAGCGCAGCGAGACAGACAGCATAAAATGCTGCCCGCAGGATGAGGCGAAGCCGAATCAACGTGGTGAGCCCGGCGCGCAAACGCGAGGCGGTGGCGCACCTGGAGCACACCGCCCCTGCCAAAACGGACGAGCGAGCGCTGGAAGAGGCCTTGCTGCACCGCTTCGCCCCCCCGTGGCGCTCCATCAGGACTCACGTTGCGACATGACAATGGCCTTGTCTTTGGCTCGCGAGCCTACCGCGCTCTCGTGCGCGACTACGGCCTCACGCAAGAACCGGAGCGAAGCGGAGATAGCCAGGCCGAAGGCTGCCCGGAGGGCGAGCGCAGCGAGGCAATATATCGCTCCCTACACGCCCGAGCAAAACGGCCTGTGCGAGCCGGTTCATCCGCACCTTCAAAGAGAAATGCACCTGGCAGCACCGCTTTGACAACCTCACCGCCGCTCGCGCGACGGTCGCCAGATACATTGAACACTACAACACTCAACGCCCCCACTCCGCCCTCAAATACAACACCCCGCCAAACTTACCTCACTCTATGCAACCCGTCCCATCAACAAGCCGCCTGAACATCACTGGCACTTGTCCAACTTTGAAGGGAGCACTACACGATCAGGCAACGAAAACGTGTTCTCTATGCCTACCAAACTCACACCTCTCTCCTTCTATCGACTGAGGCGATAAGAGTTCTCAGCTCAACCTGAGCTGCGGCAATGTTCATTTTGCTGTTATGAACGCAATCAAATCGGCGACATCCTGAGGCTTGAGTGCGGACTCAAGGCCATCTGGCATAAGGGACTTGTTCGTGCTTGTGCGCCTTGCGATGTTCTTGATGAGTATTAGCTCCGTGGCGATGCCAGTGCGTAGGGTGATGTTGTTTCCATTCTCTTCAAGGATGAGTCCGATGTGATCCTTGCCGTCCTTCGTGCTCACTGTTTGCACGGCGTAGCGCTGCTCAACAGCCCGGTTCGGGTCGAGGATGGACTCAATTATTTGATCCACTGGCTTGCCCGCAACAGTGCCCAGATCGGGTCCGATCTCATTGCCTTCGTTTTTCATCTTGTGACAGGCCGAGCACACCGCCGTGTAGAGCAGATGTCCACGTTTCGCATCGCCAGTGAGCGAAGCCGCAATCGCATACTGCTGCACGACTTTCTGTCGATCAGGATTGCTGTTGGTGATGATGGGCAACACTTGTGTCTTGGCTACAAGTGATTCTGTGAAGGACTCACCCGTCGAGCTAGCGAGAGCAATCATAAGCTTCGCGTCACTGTCAGTTCGTTTCTTGAGCGCCGCCTCAATCCTGGCGCGTGGATCCTTGGGCAGGAAGCCAGCACTGAGTGCGAGTTGAAAGCGCACGCGCGGCGATGGATCGTTGGCTAGTGAAATCAGCTTCGCTAAGAGTGCGGGCGACCCTTCGCAGGTTTCCGCGCAACGAACCGCATTCACACGCACCTCAGCTTCGGGATGAGCCAGTGCTTCGAGCACGATCTCATCGCGCAGTTCACCCAACACCGCCAGCGTGGACAGCGCCTGCACGCAACTCTTCGCATGGCCGGTGCGAACAACTTCCTCCAGTTCGCCCACCTTCGATTTGTCCAGCTTCTCAATGATGAGGCGCATCGCAGTGTCACGCACCCAACCGTTGGGGCTACTCATACTGGTAACGACGGGGAAGACGGCGGACGGTTGCTTCGCAATGCGATAGATGCGCCCCTTGTCCTCGCCTGCACGGATGTCGAGCCCGTTAACGATCTCGGCTGGAATCCACTCAGGATGCTCCAGCACCTGGCGATACATATCGACAACATACAACGCACCGTCAGGGCCTGTCCGCGCCATCGTAGGGCGGCACCAGTTGTCCTCGCTGGCGATGAACTCGCTGTCCTTGTCAGCCGGGTGGCGCGTGCTGCCAATGGTGATGCCATCACGATAGTTTAGCAGTTCTCTATGCACGAGGTTATTCGCGGGCTCGCAGATGAACATCACGTTCGCGCCATCGTCGCCAAAGGTATCGTCACGAAACGGTAGCGGGCAGCAGCCGCTCGTTAGTGTGTTCGTTGCACTCGCCCAATTAAAGCGCCGCACAGGCGGACTAGCGGGATAGACGCGCTTGTCGTTGTTGATCGTTTCGCGAATCGACTTCACCGCTAGGTTCGGATTCCGCGAGAGATAATTCAGCGGTAGGTAGTAGTGCCAGCCGAGCACACTATTGTTGTTGCCAAACCAATTGCCCCAGTCGTCGCGCCATTTGCCATACTGGCTGCGTCCGCCGTCGATCTCGAACTCACCGGTGTCGGGATGGAAGCGGAAGTCATTCGCACCCAGTGCCACCCGTTTGCTTGTCTTTAGACACAAAATGTCGCCTCCACTGTCGCCGTTGGCACCGTAGAGCCAACCATCGAGTCCCAGTTCAAAGCCATTGACCAGATGTTGCGGATTGCCCGCTGTGAAGCCGCTGAACCATGGTTCCTTCACATCACACTTACCGTCGCCATCCGTGTCCTTTGCATAGAGGATGTCTGGGTTCGCCGCAATGAAAACACCGTCTTTCCAGAAAGCGAGACCGTTGGGATGGTGCAGTCCATCCAGGAAGAGAGTCGCTTTGTCATAAACGCCGTCGGCGTTCGTGTCTTCGAGGATCTTCACTCGCCCCGTTTGCAGATCGCTCACCTTATCCTGGCCTACCTCGCCGTTGGTCGTTTTCTCACCGGGTGCAAAAGGATAATCGCCCATCTCCACTACCCACATGCGACCCTTTGTATCCCAATCGACGAATACTGGGTCCTGCACTAACGGTTCACTAGCCACCAGCGTCGCCGTGAATTCCGGCTTCAGCCGCAATGCTTTCAGCGATTCCTCTGGCGACTTCGATGCGGAGCCCGGCACCTTCCGTAGCGCAGTCAACATCGCTGGATCACCAAAGGGAAAGCCCGCATCACTGCCATCGGCATTGACGATAAGTGGGATTGCATTTTCATCGCCCGCCTTGCCCTCACGCAGCACCTGCGACCAGCCTTCGAACCATTGAAGATTTTTCTTCTCTTTCTCCTTTGGGACAAACAGATAGACGCCATATGACTTCGCATTCGATATCACGAGGTCGTCATAGCCATCTCCATTCAGATCAAGGAATCGCGCCCCGTTATCGCATCCCTGCGCATCATTGACTGTCACCCCATCTGGCAATGAGTGCGTCGCAAGGAGTTTTGACTCGCGCTTCCCTTGTGCACCATGACTCGACGCAGCGGCTAGTAGCAATCCAAGGATCCAAAATTTGCAGTTGTTCACCCAGCCAAAACGACCGCAAAAACATCCACCTTGCCGCTTCTAATTTAATCAACGCGCTGAGGAACTGGTGCAGAGAAGGCTTTCTTTAGCGTGTGGATCGAAAGTAGCCCAAAGGCTGCCATTCCCAGAGTTCCCAACCAGTGCATTCCAAAAATCAAGGTGTTTGCCTGATGTATCCCTTGGAATCCACCGGCCACCCATGTAAACAGCAACGCACTGATTGCGAGCAACGTGGAGAACAATACAGCCGACAACAGGAAGAACACCACACCCTCATCTAGACTGATGATTCGCTTGGTTATCCACAGGGAACGGTCACCTGACGCAAGATACAAGCTACAACCAAAAATGTAGAACTGAACTCCAATAATTCCGGCCAGAAGGAGCACCGCCTGGGAATGAAGATCAAACACGTTCATACCAAACACCTCAGTTGGACCAACAGCCCAAGCAAGAGTTTGAAGAAGTAGAGAAGGAAGCATGAACAAGAGTCCAAGTATCTCAAACACAAACGGCTTCTCGGACAGGATGAACAAGAGGTGCCTCATTCCGTCTCTCCATGTTCGCAGATGTGCCACACGTTCCGGTGGACCGCATTTCAAACCCGACTTGATCTCAACAATACGCGCTCGGGATTTGAGCGCTTTGATCAGCAACTCAGAGGCGAACTCCATTCCGGAGGATCTGATGTTCCAGTCAAGATATTGTTCCTTCTCAACACATCGAAAACCCGAGTTACAGTCTGTCAGCTTGCCTCGGAATAGAATATTGATCAGCGCAGTGAGGACCGGAGTCCCCAAGTAACGGTGCAAAAGAGGCATCGCTCCATCCTCAATGACCCCAGTCATTCTAGATGCGATCGCCATTCCAGCATTTTCACGACGCGCGGCCTCATAGAGAGACAGTGCATCCGCATAGATGTAGGTATTGTCACAGTCAGCAAACATTACATACTTTCCACTGGCAGCATGCAAGCCACCACGCAACGCAGCACCATAGCCTCGATCCGCAACGCTAACTACTCTGCACCCTAGCGCTAAAGCAATCTCCCGAGAGCCATCCGTGCTACCATTATCAGCAACAACGATCTCGAAGTCGCTTCCTAACGGAAGCAATGCATGGCGAACCTCAGACACGCATGTCTCCAAAGTGCTCTTTTCATTGAGACAAGGAAATACAAAGGACAGGGAAACTTCATTTCCACTTCCACTGCCAACTTGGCCAGTCATTGATCGATGTTCCCGAAGTGACAGGGTTTGATTGAACTGACCTCCTCAGAAGCTATCATTGAAGCAGGTCGCTACCATTACGCTCTTGCTTCTCGGTTACTTTGATAGCCACGGCTTTGTCAAAGGGCCAGAGTTTTTTAAGCTTCAATACTCCTAGACAAATCCAGGAAAAAACAGCGATCGCCACAAGCATTGCAACACTCTCGATCAGAGAGAAACCTGCTATGCGTTTCGTGCGGACCTCGAATAGATTCCTCAACATAAGTGATGGCTTCCTTAGCGATACACTTTCTTGGAAACCTGTAAGGGCACATATTCGGGGCTTGATCCTTTTCGAAACGCCCAGTCGTTTTCGTTATTTAGCGTTCCTTTGCAGCTTGTCAGCAAGCTCAAAGACATTGCAGCTAAAGCAGCTAGTGATATTTTAAGGAAATATTGTCTCACTTTCATTGGATTGTCCTCGCTTTGTATTGAGTTGGCTCTTGAAGTTCCACTAGACGAACTAATTGACCATGAATGTTCAGAAGTGAAACGATTTGTTACTTACGTCTCTTTGCCCCCACTCTCAAAATCACTGTAATAATAAGGGCTTGAATAATAATAAAAATAATGATTTGAGGGCTTTGACAAATCAAGCCGGTTCAAAACAAAACCGAAGAATTCAGTATCGGAACGTCTAAGCTGCTCGACAGTCGTATCAACATCGTTCATTGGCGTGCTTTCAGCCCTTACGACAAGAACAACACCATCGGCAACGCGTTGAGTTGCTACTGTTTCACTTAACCCCAGGACAGGAGGTGCATCAAGAATGATACGATCATATCGTCCCCTCAATTCAATGATCATCTGTTCAAATACTTCGCGACACAAAAACTCTGAAGCACCAGGAACAAATGGCCCGCGAGTGATAACGTCGAGATTAGGATTCTCGGTTTTTCTCACGATGTCTTCAATTCCAGCTTTCTTTGAGAAGTAGCTCGAAAGACCTTTTTCATTTTCTAGTCCAAGCATTGAATGGACTCGACCTCTACGGAGATCCGTATCGATCAAAAGGGTTTTGTCCCCCATTGAAAAAAATGCCCACGCAAGATTTGCTGCATTTGTGCTTTTCCCTTCTGAGGGACGTGCACTAGTGACCATTATTACTTGGGATTGGCCTTGGCGCCCAGGGTGTAAAATGATGTTACTTCGGATGACTCTGAAACACTCAAGAAGAAAATTTGGAACTTGAGAACCCAAGGCGGGGGATCTGAAAATCTTTTCTAATAGCTCTCGCGGGCTATTTGGAACCATCCCAAGCCCAGTGAGGCCAAGGCGACTTTCGAGCTGCGGGAGACGTGAGACCGTCGAGTTTGCAATCTCCAATAAGAAGGGCACTCCAATTCCAAGGCCTAGAGAAAGCGCAAAACTAATCATTAGCGACTTGGAAAGAGTTGGAGAAATGGGAATTCTGTCTTCCAAGACTTCTTGCGTCGATATGTGCAACTCTACTTGGTTCTTCTGATCACCAAACTGAATTGCCGCGATACGCTTGGAAAGTTCATTGTGGGCAGCGCTCCAATCTTCTTGCCCGCGCTCCAATAGCGCATAGTCTTTGCGAAAAGATTCATATTCTTTCACTGTTTGGTAATATTCAGGGAGTTGAGCCTCCAATTCAGGAAGTCGGTTTTTGACCCGCTCGAACTCAACACCAAACCGCTTCATAGCCAAACCTAGTTCATTCTCAAGGTTTCGTCTTACGTCATCCAATCGCGAGTGTAACTCCTTCATGATTGAATGCCCTGGCAAATAGTCCGCAGATTTAGACTTGATTTCTTCTTCGATCTCGCGCCCCTCTCTTTCAAGTTTACGCCACCTCTCATTTGCTTGCGCAACGTCAGGACCAACCACCATCACATCTACCTTTGCTGGACTTGGAACCACAGGCATAAATGGCGTGCTAGCAGCAGTGTTAGGGGCTCGACGCACTACATCACCCGTTTGAGCTTTCTCGGTATCACGCCACTCTTTATCAAAGACAGAAAGCAATGATAACTTGCCAATAGTATCTAAATCGCTGCCAGCTTTCTTGAAATCTTCAAAGATCTCTGTCATCCTAGAGACTTGAGCTTTGCAGCGCTCAATTTCCACTGGCAGCTTCAAAAGTCGTTCTTGCCTCAGAGTCAAAGTAGCTGACTGGGATTGCTTTTCAAAATCAAGTCTGGTCTGTAGCCCAGCAGTAATTTTGTCTTTTAATTGGTCAATTTCACTGAGATATTTTTGCGCCGCTTTGTCACGATACTCTTTTCTACCTTTTGCCTGATTTTCTTCGTAGGCTTGAATTAATACTGTAGTGAGATCTCGAACCACTCTAGGATCAGTGGACATTACTTCATGGACTAAGGTTCTGGCGTCGCGGAAGAAAAAACGGCTCACACGAATGACTCCTTTGACAGAATCTATCTCATCTTCAACTTTAGCTACACCCATTCGTATAGCCGCGTCCTTTAATAGGCTATTGGCTTCTAGGCCAATTTTTAACTCACGCCAAATATTTACATATGAAGGAGGACCAGAACGATTTTCAGCTTCATCGTGAAACGGCAAGCCGAACACATGCCAATTGACCAGTGTGCTTGAATAATAAACAGGAGTCGAATAACAATAGGCAACTAAACCTCCCATTGCTCCAATGCAGCCAAGAATCAACATCAAGCGGAGGTGCTGTCCAAGGGATAACACCCTTTGAAGCATCACAGCTACATCTACTTTCGGTTTGTTTGTCTTGTCAGAAGCCATGATAGAATCACTCTGCCTGATTGTCACCGTCAACTCTTTCCGGTCTAATAAAGGCTAAATCAACCAGAGGTGCCTCTTTATAGAGCGAATCTGCGTTCTGGAACACAAATCATATCACCATTCACAAGCGGAACGTCTGGTGCCTTACCTTGACGAATTGAGCGCAAATCAAGATGAATTTTATTTCGACTCATGCCCCCTGCCCTCCTTAAAATATACGCATCACGCTCGTCGGCGAATGGGGCTATTCCGCCAGCTATCAACACAGCTTCATAGGCACTAACCGAATCCCCTTCCCCAACAGCCACCATGTGCTGACCCGGGCGATTCACCTTACCCGTCAAATACACAAGTAACTTTGGTGTTTCTTCAAATGATACCGCAGTTGCTGTCGCTGATGATATTCTATCGGCGATTACAGTAGCAGAAGTCAGCTGTGAAGATTCAAGGGTCTGTTTAATTCTTGCCTGTGCTGATTCAACTGATAAGTTAGCTATAACTATTCTTCCAACCTTAGGTATGATTATATCTCCTTTTTCACGGACCTTATAGACCCCATTGAAAGAAGAATCTTCCATGATGAATAGCTCAATAGTGTCACCTACTTTTATGCCTTGATTTTCAATTACTGGACGAGAAATCTGTCCCATTTTGGGAGCAGCGAAAGATATATTTCTAGCAGACTTATCTCCCGCACACCCCACAAAACTGAGCAACAGCGCAATACTTTGAATAGCACGCAAACTAAATGTCATATTTTAGCCAGCAATTATTTATCTATATATTGCGTATTAACAATAGGCCAATTGAATGCAATATTTAGCGATTGGTGACCCAAACGCCCTCTGCATTTTCATTGACATAGTTTTTCTCCTGTGGCTTTGATCCAACAGTAAGAAGGATGTGATCGAAACTTGGCCTGAATGTCTTAACCCAGCGACGAGGGTCCATTTTAGGATTTACTTCATAATTCGGGTTGTCATCATAGCAAGAGATTAACAATCTGATGTCTCCCTGGTGTTTAGGCGATGGAGATACGCCTTCAACAAACAAAGTGCGAGGGATGATCTGTAGGTTTGCTGGTGTTCTCTGATCAAGAGTCCACTCAAATGACCGCAGATTAGGATCTCTGGAATCAAGAATTTTTTCTTTCTTTGTGGTATCACGCCATACGACGACATGCCCCATTCCGCCTTTTTCTGAGCCATCTGAGAATACTCCAGTTTTAGAATCCCGGTTGATTCCATCAACCTGAATTTTCACCTTTGCCCTGCCCTGATAATCAATCTTGTAAGGCGTCAAGCGAACAACCAGTTTAGACATTTCACCCACTCCAACAACCAAGCCGGGAGGTGTTTGCTCGAAAGCCCCACCATCGGCAGGATCACCGTTATTGATGGTTCCATCGTAATTGAGGTCCGCATCCAAATCAATTTTAGCCAACTTGCGATTGTTATCTCTGTATAAATTAGCGCGTTGACCAAAGTATCTACTAACATCGCCTGCAAGGTCCATGTCAGTTGGCGTTGGTTTATTGCCCCCACTCTGATCTTGCGCGAATATTGATGATACTGACGCTAGAACCGTTGCAGCAACTAATAGAGGGAGTCTAAATTGCGCATTGCTTTGTTTTCTGGTTTTCATATCGAGTTCTCCGACTTCTTTATTGAGTGGGTTGATTCTTTGGCGATGCATTTGATGCTTAAAATTTAAATTACTAAATATTTCCAATGTTAGAATGTTCTGGTAATTCTCAACATCATGATTGAGCGATCACTTTGGGAACCAATATCGCTTTGAACATATTCGTATGACAATTGCCCCTCAAGCCTCTCTGCCAGTCTCCTCGAAAGGGTAACATTGTAGAAATATTCATTCGACTCAATTCCCGACGTTCCGCCACTGCGATCAAGATAACCACCCCTCACGGTCAGCCAAGAGTAGTTCCCAAGTGCTAAATTAATTGAACCGCCAACATGCAGGGCGTTCGTTCCATCTTCCGAGTCAAACCATCCGGCATAACCACCCAGAGTTAATCGAGGCCCTAATTGGTATTGAATACCATAATCCAACCTTGTTCCTATCAAATCTTCGCCAACAATGGTGTTTTGATACCCACTCTGGTAGGCAATTTGGTGCGTAATGCGAGCAGTCTGTTGATAAAAAAGTGACACCGCCCAATTCAAGCCATCGTAGTTTTCCCCCCAACTGTAACCCATTCCAGCATGTGCTGTGATATTGGGAGACAGCGGTGCCACGCCATTGACCATGACCAAGTGCTGCGGGTTTTCAAAATCATGCGTGTATAATGTATATGTGACGGAAGGCGCGATCCAAAGATCATAGCCATCATAAAAAAGTCCCGCTGAAGCAATTTCGCTTCCTTCCCCATCACCAAAATCATTGAAATCCATTGTATCAATCCGACTAAACCCACCAAGGAACCTCAAGCTCTCGCCCACAAAAGTCCCAACAGTTAGCCCAGCAGTGTTGATCAGCAAATAAGAATCTGTATCCCACCAATCACCGGAATCAATGTCGCGAGGGATGCCAATCCAATTTGCCCCACCCCATGTGAGATCTCCACTGTAGGATTCATCAAAACTCAACAGCCTTTGAGAGAAGGGTGTAAGGTTGTCGAAAACTCTCAAATCCCATCCGCCAATTTCAGTCTGATAATTGAAGCTAACAAGTGCACCTAGCCCACCCGCATCAGCGTAGAAACGAAAATCAGTCTCGTCCGTTAGAATCAAAAACACCTGCCCTCCTACAACAATAGAAGTTCTATCCGTCAAGCCCCAACCTACCCTGAAGTTCATACTCAGCGCTGAATAAAAGGAACCATCCAATCTATTCTGCTCTTCGCCATCACCCAATCCAGACTGATCTACGTAGATGCCATAGGCACTAATATTCAGCACATCAAAAAAGAAAGGCGAGTATTCCGTAGCCTTCATGCCGAACATATCCGCAAAGGAGGACTTCTCAGGATGATAGCTACGAGTCAAGAACGGAAAGGCACCACCAATCTGGAACCATGACTCAGCAGTAGGCCCCTGGAAAGCCAAAGTTTCACCAGGCGTGAGCGGGCGCAACACATAATCAATAGGTTGCATCACACGCTGCAGCCTACTGAGCTGTCCTGCGCTATACTCGTATGGCCAGATGCCGCCAGTTGCAGCTAAACGATCCAAGTCTGGGCCATTGAGAGCCCCCCCGACACTACGCTCGTAATCATAGGTCCCCGAGCTTATGATACCACTCTCTTGATATGTCGGATAGTATCCAACAGCCTGATCCGATAATGCATCAGGCTGCTCAGCACCAAAAGAACTTGCGGCCCCCATGGAAACTATGAAGGCGGGAAAACCGAAGCATCGAGCAATTGATTTCAAGAAGGTCATGGCATCACAAAATTAGTTCTTCGAGGATTGGACGGCGCTATCGATATTTTTTCTACCTGCGGGAATGAGACCCATTTGTCGCAGCAACTCCCAATCGGCATTCAGTAAACAGGTGAACACGTAAACAGTAAGACCCAACACAGGCAAGCAAAATATAACAATGATCCACGCGACTTTAGACAATCTCCGCATCGGCCGAGAGACAACACTCCATACTCCCGCCACAATTAGCAATATCCATACCGCTAACAGCAAAAAAAGATGGACATCAATTAATGATGCCATCTTGAAAGTTAAAAAATTTCGAAAAATTTGCATGGGAGGATCAGACTGATCGCACGAGAACTAACACTGAATTGAGATTGATTTGAATACACATTTTAAAACTATGCGGCTTCAAATTGAGCCCCTACATTGCTGCTAAACTTCTAAACGTCAAAGAGATTTTGTCTTCTATCCGCAGATTAAATCTGCGCGTTTTCTTACTGATTATCAACATTCTATGTTACCATAAAATATTGGTGTTCAGTGCTTGTGATTGGACGATGAAGAAGATGGCAAAGCCATTACCGTTGTTTGTGGGACTCATGTGGTTATTTCAGCCCATTTTTCCCTTCGGGACACTTGAGGAACTACTTTCCTGAAATTGGAAACCTGGTCTTGAAGGCACTATAGAGGTTCTGAATTGCCGAATTCGAATGTTTTTCACAGGTATTCTTCATACATTGTTTATTAAGCTGCGTTATATGTCCAATAACCTCTTTGTCGGCCAACCCTCTTCAGCCCCCCAAGTTCGGTGTTCGCGGTAAAGAATAATATCTCCCCAATGACTTCATGGCGCATGGTGCATTCAATGCCATATCCTCTGCTATGACATATAAATCGTGCTGGAATGGACAACAAAAAGAAGTGAGAATTGAGGCCTCTTTCTTGATGTCACTGCATTCAATAGACAACTACTTCTTCGCTAGCGGAGCCGTCACAGCGCCAGCGGGCACCTTGTCCGCAGGAACGATCTTCCACACTGCGCCGCGCTCTTCCTGATAAGGGTCCACCTTGCCACCGTAGCCGGCGCTGCCTTGGGCCACATAGATGGTGCCATCGGGTCCGATGCCACTGCCCGTGATGCGCAGACCATCGGCAAGGTCGAGCAGTTCCTGCATGACCCACTTGCCGTCTGCTTGCTTCATGCCCCAAACCTTGCTGCTACCCCAGTCACCCACAAAGTAAGTGCCTTCGAGTTCAGGATACGCTGCATTGCGCGAGACGCCGAGATTGATCACGCAGATGCCTTGATCGACGTGGCTGTATTCCGCGATCGGGAGCACACCCACCTTTGGGTAGTCGGTGCCAGGATCGACAGCGGTCTCGGTGCCATCTGGGTTCTTCTTCAGTATCATCGGGAAGGGATGGCTGCCGCACATGAATTTCCAGCCATAGTTCTCTCCGCCCTTGCTGCTGGCGGGCTGAAAGTCGATTTCTTCCCAGTGGTTCTGACCAATGTCAGCGATGTAAAGATCGCCCGTCTTCGAGTCAAAGCTGAACGTCCACGGGTTGCGCAGGCCATAGGCCCAGATCTCCGACTTCGCCTTCGGATGCACCTTGCTGAATGCTTCCTCGCTCACGCCGAAGAGCGTCATCTGCTGCAGCGGTGTGATGAAAGGATTGTCCTTCGGCACATCGTAGGCACGGTCACCACTCGACTTGTTAACGTCGATGCGCAGCATCTTTCCGAGCCATGTATGTAGGTCCTGGCCTGCATTGATGACATCCCCTTCCCATCCACCATCGCCCACGCCAATGTAGAGATAGCCATCTGGTCCAAATGCAATCTGGCCACCGTGGTGATTGCAGTAAGGGAAGTCAATCTGCATGATCACCTTCGCGCTCTCAGGATCGAGCTGGTCAGGATTGTTCTTCTTCACGGTGAACTCGGTAATCATCGACGCGCCGTTGAACCAAAGGTCTGCGTAGCAAATATACACCTTGCCGTTGTTCTTGAAATCAGGGTGGAAGGCCATGCTGAACATGCCGAGTTCCAGAAAGGAACTGATCGTCTTGTCCTTGAGATCGAGGAAGGGCTTCCTTAAACGCTTGCCGTCCTTGATAACCTGGATCACGCCCGGACGCTCGATCACGAAAACTCGACCTGTTCCGTCATTCGGAGCCGCCACGGAAACAGGTTCCACAAGATCACCTTCAACCTTAACAAGCTGGATGGCGACGTTGCCCGGCAGCTTACCGCCAGGCTGGGCAGGTTTGGCTTGTTCGGCGCGCAAGACTGGAGCCGAGCAAAGCGCGAGGGCGGTTAGGAGGATGCTTGGTTTCATGGTTGGTGATCGGAATTGAGATAACTGGGAAAAATCGAGCTTAGGAGAAGCGAGACACTCACGGCAAGTCTGAAATGCGTCTCTTCCACAATCAAGTCGAAGACCCACGGTGATGCCATCCGCTGCATCCAGACCTGCTAAAGTTTAATCAGCCAAGCCAGGAGGTTGTGAAAGGCACCCTCGGGAATCGTTTGTCCAAATACAGGTGGCATAAGCGACTGCGGCAGGTCGGTGTCCTCTGCGATGTCGCCCTTCGCGATGCGCTGCTCGTTGTTGGCGGCATCGACGAGGATCGTCACTTGGCCGACTTCGCCCCGGATGAAACCAGTGACCGTGGAGCCATCGCGGAGCTTGAGCTGATGGAGGTGGAAGTGGGCGTCCACGTTCCGGTTCGGATCGAGAATGTCTTCCATCAATCTATCGGCGCCGCGATTGCCCACGCCGTCGAGCTGCGGCCCGATCACGCCGCCCTGGCCCTTGATCGTGTGGCACACGGCGCAGTTCGCTTTGAAGATCGCCTCGCCTCTCGCGAGGTCAGGCTTTGCCTTGGCAAAGGATTTACGGCGTGCAGCGATGAGCGCGTCGAGTTCCGGGCGAAGTTTCGCAGGTGCCGGAGCCACGGCTGGCTTCGGGAGGTAAGGCGCGAGCCTGTCGCGCAGGCCGACGGGGGCGGTGGTTTTGAGGATCGAGGCCAGCGTGCGGAGTTGGTTCTGCTTCGTGTTGTCCGAGGTGAAGCTCTCGATGCTCACGACTGCGGGCTCGATGCGCGTGATGCCCAGCCAGGCGAACGAAGGACCATCGTCGCCATCGACGACTTCCAGATGCACCTGCTGGCCCTCCAGATCGGCGAGGTCCCAGTCGATGCGCTGACAAACATCGTTGCGTGGCGGGAAGGCTTCGCGCACGGCTTTGTCGTTCACCATGAGTCGCACGAAGTTCTTGTGGTTCGCCTCGGTCTTCGGGAAACCCTGGTGACCGCAGATCCAAAACGACAGCTTGGCAGGCGCGGCGAACGCTTTGCTGCGGAGAATGCCGGTGAGTTTCTCAGGTGCCTTCTTGTCCTTGTCCAGGCTGCTGATCACCGTGGCCATCTGGCCGTCCGCGCACTTCCGCTCTTGCAGGCACCAGGGGCTTTCGTCGCTCGGATGGGATACATGAGACTGATGGGTCCAGTGGGACTGCCGGGAGGCGGACGAGTCGAGGGCTGCCTCAGTCAATTCCGTGGCCCACGCGAGCAATGCGGGCGGTGGGGGCGCGCCGCGTTCGAGCAGGCCGTTGTGCATGGCTGTGAGCGCAGTGATTGCTTCGCCTGACGTGAGCTTGCGTGCTTCAGTCAGTGCATCGTCGATCAGTGAAGGCGAGCCATTGCGCGCGATGATCCCGAGCAAGCTGCTGAGCGAGTCGGGAAGCCGGTTCGCTTTCCATTCATCGAACAAGAACGCTGCCGAGTCTGCGGTCGGGACCGCTTTGGCGATGTCGATGATGAGTGGTTTGTCTTTGTCGCTCAACGAAGCGAAGGCACCGGGAAGTTTGAGATGCTCGCGAAGAGCGAGCTTCAACTGGTGCTTCAAGCTGAGGTCGAGCGAATCGCAGCGATCAAATGCCGCCAGCAACGGACTCAGCGCCTCGGTCTTGGGATTCTCTGCATAGTAGGCTGCGGTCGTTCTCACCTCGCGAGCCTCGGACAAACGGAACCACGCGAGCGGATAGATTTTCTCTTTGGCAAGACGAGGAACCGGCTTCGCTGCGGCACCCTCCTTCACCACCCGCCAAATCCGCCCACGCTCTTTGTCCCGCCCCGGATGATCCAGCGGCACCTCGTAGTGGCCGATGATCTTGTTGTAGAAGTCGGCGATGTAGAGCGCGTTGTCTGGGCCGAGCTGAAGATCGACGGGACGGAACCACAGGTCGTCGCTGGTGAGGAAGTCCGGCTGCTCGTTCGCCTTCGGCATGCTGCCGGTGAAGGTGATGTGGTCATGGTTCACCTTCGAGGTAACACAGTTGCCCAGGAACATGTGGTCGTCCCACTCCGGCCCCCAGACGCCACCGTCGATATAGATAATGCCGCAGAGGCCGGTGCTGCCGTGGCTGTGCTCGCACATTACGGGACCGAAGCCGAGCCCATCGTGTGGCTTGCCAAAGCTCGGGTAGTAAGCCCCGCGAATGAGCTGCGTGATCGGATTGCTGTGGCAGTCGGCGCTATAGAGGTTGCCGTAGCGATCCCAGCACAGGCCGAAGGGATTGACCTGACCCCACGAGTAGATTTCGACGTGCGAGCCGTCGGGACGGAAGCGAAACACATTGCCACTGTGCAGGTCGAGTGTGGAGCCGTCCTTCGCCTTGAGATGCGAGGTATTGTTGAACCCATGTGTCGCATACACCCAGCCATCGAGGCCCAGGCGGAAGCTGCTGCACATGCCGTGCGTGTCCTTTTCGTAGCCGAGCGGGCCGAAGAGCACTTCTCTTTGATCGCATTTCCCGTCGCCATCGGTATCGGCGAAATACCAGATGTTCGGGATGCTCCACGCGATGCAGCCGTCCTTGTGCTCCGGCTTGTGCCAGGGGAGCACACCGGTGGGAATGTTCAGCCCGTCGGCGAAGTCGGTAACCTTGTCCGCCTTGCCGTCGCCATTAGTGTCTTCCAGGATCTTGATCGCGTCGCGGCTGTCTTTGACCCGCGAGCCCTGTGGATCGGCCCAGCGATCCTTCGCGGCGGCATACGGATACTCGACGGTTGATGAGACCCACAAGCGACCGCGTGCATCGAAGGCCATGTTGATCGGCTTGTTGATCATCGGCTCGCTGGCGAAGAGCTGAACGCTGAACCCCGGCGGCACATGAAAGCCTGATCGCTCCTGCTCGGGCGATTGCGCTTCGGACTCGCGGACGAGTCGGAGCTTTGACTCCTGGGCCAAAGCGATGACGGGCAGAATGAGAAGAGCGAGGAGACGCATGAGGTGATGGCTCGGCTGAGCTTTTGAAATGCAGCCGATCAGGCGATAAGATCGTAACGGCCTCACACGAACTGTCACCCGCCGATGCTCGCCATGACCACCACCTTGCCTTCGCCTGATGAAGACGATCCTGCTGCCAAAAAGGCCGAACAGGAACCCGCACCCCTGAGCGAAGAGGAGCAGATGGCGGCTTTCGAGGATGCGCTGAAAGAGAGCGACTGGGGTCACCAGCCGTGCTGATCGCTAGCGATCGACGATGCTGAACATGAGGTCGGCTTCGCTGACCACCTGTCCATTTACCGAGCAGCGACCCACGGCCTGGCCGATGCCGCGCTTGGCCTTGAGCACTTCGGTTTCGATGACGAGCACATCGCCGGGCAGCACGGGCTTGCGCCACTTGACGTTGTTGGCGCTGAGGAAGTAACCGATCTTGCCTTCGTTGCCGGGCATGCGCAGGAGCAGCACGCTGGCGACCTGGGCCATGGCTTCGAGTTGCAGCACGCCGGGCATGATCGGGTGGCCGGGGAAGTGGCCTTGGAAGAAGGGTTCGTTGATGGTGACGAGCTTCACGCCAGTGCACTTGGTCGAGCCCTCGAAGCCGATGATGCGATCCACCATGAGGAACGGATAGCGATGCGGCAGGATCTTTTGCACCTCGATGTTGTCGAGCACGGCGTCGCCCAGCGGCACGTTCACCGGTGCGGGCACGCTGGCGCGCATGCGGCTGTATTGATTGGCAATGGTCTTGGCCAGTTCCGTGTTCGGTCCGTGACCGGGGCGCACGGCGATGACGTGGCCTAGGATGCGCACGCCGGAAAGCATGAGGTCACCGACGATGTCGAGGATCTTGTGGCGGGCGAACTCCTCATTGAAGCGCGCAGGGTGCTTGGACAGCAGCGTGTCGCCACGGATGACCACCGCACTCTCCAGCGTGCCGCCTTTGATGAGGCCCTTCTCCAGCAGCGGGGCCACGTCCTCGTAGTAAACGAAGGTGCGCGCGGGGGCGATTTCCTTCTCGTAGAGTTCGGGCGTGATCTCGGTGCTGTAGTATTGCGTGTTGCGACCGTTGGGGCCCACGTTGGTGCAGCTCACGCGGAATTTCTTGTCGGGAACGATGTGCAGAATCGTGCCGTCGCGCGTCTCCTGGTAGATCGGCTCGCGGACTTCAAAGATGCGGCGCGCGGCGTTCTGCTCCTGCAGGCCGGCGGCCTTGATCAGCTCGACGAACGGCGCGGCACTGCCGTCGGCGATGGGCGGCTCATTGGCGTCCATCTCGATGATCGCGTTGTCCACGCCCATGGCGCTGAGGGCTGAAAGGACGTGCTCGACCGTGTGCACCTTCACGCTGCCCTCGGCGATGGTCGTGGCGCGCTCGACCTTCTGCACCTTCTCCGCCAGCGCGGGGATGAAGGGCTTGTCCTCGATGTCGATGCGGCGGAACTTGATGCCGAAATTCTCAGGCGCGGGCTGAAGCGTCAGGGTGACCTGCTCGCCGGTGTGCAGCGAGGTGCCGGTGAGAGAGGCGGATTTGGCAAGGGTTTGTTGACGATCGGACAAGGCCATAGGGCGGCGGTCATAGCCCGGTGACTTTGGAGGGTCAAAGGGAAATGCCGGAAGCGGGGTGGTGGTCTTTTGCTCAAATCCGTTTCCAAATCACTTCCCTCGAATAAACTTCGCGCGCTACTCGTCCCTGACTGTGAATCCACCGGATATGACATCACCCTCCGCTGCGGAGCCCGACACCGAGGTCCTTGATACGGACCTTGTCCGTCGTGCCCAGGGCGGCGACAGCCGCGCCTTTGACGCGCTGGTGACGAAGTATCGGGGCCGGATTTACTCTATGACTTACCATCTCGTCCAGAATGAAACCGATGCCTGGGACCTCTCGCAGGAGGCCTTCATCAAGGCATGGCGCGCGCTCCCGCAGTTCAAGCTGGACGCGTCCTTCTACACCTGGATCTACCGCATCGCGCACAACTGCTGCTACGACTGGCTACGCAAAAAGAAGATCCAGAGCGCGGGCGAGTTTGATGACAATCGCGTGGATCATCAGCCCGATCCGACCGCCGAGGCCGTGCCGCATGCCTTTGCCCGGCCGGACAAAGCGATGGCGAACGCCGAACTCGGAGCGCGCATCCGCGCGGCCGTAGCCAAGCTCTCCGACGACCACCGCACCGCCATCCTCCTGCGCGAGGTCGAGGGCCTGCAATACGACGAGATCGCCAAGGTGATGGGCTCGTCCATCGGCACGGTGATGTCCCGACTTTTTTACGCACGCAAGAAACTCCAGGAACTCCTCAAGGACGCTTATGAACCCGAACCCTGATGAACAACTGCTCGCCCGCTGGCTCGATGGCGAGATGGACGCGGACGAACGCGCCAGCTTCGACGCCCGGCTGAAGACTGACTCTGCACTCCGTGCCGAGGCCGAGTCGCTGCAATCGTTGCGCACCGCCTTCCAGGAAGGATTCCCGCGCATCGCCGAGGTGCCACACGCCGACTTCTTCAACAGCCAGATCCAGCAGCGCATCGCCGAGCTTCGCCGTGAAGAAGGCAAGATCGCACCGGCTGCCGCTGGCCTGCCGTGGTTCGGCTTCCTGCGCCCGTGGATTCTCGGTGCGGCGGCGGCCTCCTGTGCGCTCCTCGCGGTGCTCCAGTGGCCTGCGGCTCCGGCAGGAAAAGACTCCACCGTCGTGCTCAGCACCTATGCGCCTAACACCACGGTGAAGGCCAATACGTTCCACTCCAGTGACGCGAATGCCACCGTGCTCATGCTTGACGGCCTGGATGCGATCCCGGCGGACAAGAAGGTGGTGGGCTTCCGCGTTCATCGCAGCGAAACTGATCAGCAGGTGGCAACGACCACGATGTTCTCAGACAAGGGCGAGATCGTGATGGTGCTGGCCAAGGACAGTCGCAACCAACCCCGCGTGATCACCCGCTAAACCCCCGCCTCATGCACTCGCGCACCTCCCGATGCCTCTTGTTGGCAACCGCCATGATGCTGCTGGCAGCGGGTTCCGTCGTGCGTGCGCAGGAGCCGCTGCCGGTGAAGAAACCAGCAACTGATGGCAAGGTGTGGGGTGCCTTGATCTATGCTTCCCAGGGCGAAGCCATGGAGGTGCCCGCCGATGTGCCTGCCAATTTGAAAGACCTTCCCCTGCGCTTGGCCAAGGTCTTCCCCTTCACTCGATTCGAGATCATCGGCCAGCACCACCAGGACATCTTCCGTCAGTATGAGAGCTGGGTGGTGCCATCGAAGGACCTGTTCGTAAAACTCGACTCCAAAGGGCCAGCCGATGGCGGAGGCATAAAGCTCGATCTCCAGTTCTGGCGCGAGCAGGAGGTGCTAGTGAAGACGGATACCGTCCTGCGCCACGACAGCCCGCTTTTCATCGGAGGCCCGAAGTGGCGCGATGGCAGGCTGTTGTTCGTGCTTCAATTGACGACGGGCGAAGGGAAGTAGCACGCGGCAGTTAGAGTCTGCGGTGGTCGTTCGTATGGTCGGGCGATGTCCTCACCCGATCAGGCCTGTTCTGGGCACGGCGAAGCACACGCGTTCACCTTCATGAACCCGCGTGTGCGTGATGGCGTCGTCGTGCATAGCCGACGCTCGGTCTTGAAGACCAGCCTCGCAGGTCTCGGTGGCATCACCTTGCCCGGTCTCATGAAGCTGCGCGCGGAAGGCAAGGCACCGACGAACAACAAAGCCGTCATCCTCGTGTGGATGACCGGCGGCCCTTCGCACATCGACACCTGGGATCCGAAGGTGAATATGCCGCGCGAGATTCGCGGTCCCTTCAAGACCATCCCCACCAAGCTGCCCGGCACCCACATCTGCGAGTATCTGCCAAAGCAGGCCGCCATGCTGGACAAGTTCACCCTCATCCGCTCCGTCGATTGCCGTCACAGCAATCACGAGCCGAACATGGTGATGCAAACCGCGAACCTCGCCAACGAGCCGCGCACCAATCCCAAAGCCAAGCTGTATCCCTCCTTCGGCTCCATCATTGCCAAACATCGCGGGCCCAATCATCCCGCCATGCCGCCCTATGTGGTGCTCAACATGAAGTCCCGCTCCCATGTGGCCTGGGGCGGCTACCTCGGCACGCAATACGATCCCTATGACGGCACCAGCGCCGCCACGGTCTTCCACCTGCCCACGGGCCTCACCATGGATCGCCTGCAATCGCGCCGCACGCTGGCGCAGCAGATGGATGGCCTGCGTGCCGACATCGACGCCAGCGGGATGATGACCGCCATCGACAGCTTCGGGCAGAAAGCCTTCGAGATCGTCGCAGGCGGACGCGCCCAGGAGGCCTTCGATGTGTCCAAGGAGCCCAAGAAAGTCCTTGATCGCTACGGCGAGCACGACTGGGCGAAGCAAGCGCTGCTCGCGCGCCGCTTGGTCGAGCGCGGCTCATCTTTTGTCACTATCGACCTCAGCAACCACGGTGCCTCTGGCACCTGGGACAATCACGGCGACAACATCCCGCCCTACGGCGGCATCTGGAACGGCCTGCGCCCCCTGCTTCCCGTCTTCGACCACGTCATCACCACCCTCGTCAGCGATCTCGACGAACGCGGCATGTTGGACGACACCCTTGTCATCGCCATGGGTGAATTTGGCCGCACGCCCACGCTTGGCACGCAAGGCAGCACCGACGGACGCAACCACTGGCCCTACGTCATGTCCATGTGCATGGCGGGTGGCGGCTTCCGTCACGGCCAGGTCATCGGTGCCTCCTCACGCGACGGCGGCGAGATCGCCGAACGTCCCGTCACGCCCGCCGATCTCGCGGCCACGATTTACCACCACATGGAAGTGCCACTGAACGCGACCTACCTCGACCACCAAGGTCGCCCAAATTTCATCGTTGATGGCGGAGCGCCGCTGAAGGAGTTGATTTAACCATCGTTCGACACGCCCTGATGGAATGCCTTGTCGTCGGACGTGCTAGTCCGCTAGGCTCATGGCTGTGACTTCCTCCTCAACCTCATCCGAAACGCGCCGCGTGGTGCTCGCAGGCTTCATCGGCACCACCGTGGAGTGGTATGATTTCTTCCTCTACGGCACCGCGTCGGCTTTGGTGTTCAACAAGCTCTTCTTCCCCACTTTCGATGAGACTGCGGGAACGTTGATGGCCTTTGGCACCTATGCCGTCGGGTTCTTCGCACGTCCGGTGGGAGGTCTGGTCTTTGGGCACTACGGCGACAAGCTGGGCCGCAAGTCCATGCTCGTGACCACACTGATACTCATGGGGGTGGCCACCTTCGCGATGGGACTGCTGCCCACGTATGAAACGCTCGGCGTTTGGGCTCCGATCCTGCTGGTGGCGCTGCGTTTCATCCAGGGCTTCGGCGTGGGTGGCGAGTGGGGCGGCGCGGTGCTGATGGCCGTGGAGCGCGATGAGCATGGCAAGCGTGGCTTTCATGCCAGTTGGGTGCAGGCGGGTGTTCCTGTGGGGCTGCTGCTGGCCAATGCAATGTTTCAGATCTTCTCATCGCTGCCAGAGGCCTCGTTTCTCTCCTGGGGCTGGCGGGTGCCATTTTTGATCGGCGGCGCTTTGTTAGGGGTGGGGTTGTTCATCCGGCTCAAGGTGATGGAAAGCCCCGTGTTCCAGCGGGCTCAGGCCGAGACGACACCGCCTCCTGCCATGCCCATCGTGACCGTGCTGCGCGAGCATCCGGGCAATGTCCTGGTGGCTATGGGGGCGCGGTTTGCCGAAAACGCGTTTTTCTACATCTTCACCGTATTGGTGCTCAGCTACGGCACGCAGCAGCTCGGCATGTCCAAGACCAGCCTGCTCAATGCGGTCCTCATCGGCTCGGCGGTTCAGTTGGTGGTCATCCCATGGTTTGGCGCTCTTTCGGATCGGGTGGGACGGCGTCCGGTTTATCTCGGGGGCGCGATGTTCTTGATGCTGTTCGCGATGCCTTTCTTCTGGATGCTCGACACACGGAGTCCGCTAGTGGTATCGCTCGCCGTGGTGCTAGGCCTTGTCGGCCACTCGGCCATGTATGGCCCTCAGGCCGCCTTTTTTTCCGAACTCTTCAGCACAAGGGTCCGCTACAGTGGGGCATCGCTCGGCTATCAACTGGCGTCTCCTCTGGCAGGAGGTCTTGCGCCATTGATTGCCACCCAGTTGTTAGGCTGGAGCGGAGGTGCGCCTTGGCCGGTGGTGGTTTATCTGGCCTTCATGTCAGTCGTCACGCTGGTGAGTGTGTTCCTGGCGCGGGAAACGCATCGCTCGGAGTTGTAAACCACCGTCTCCCGCTCAAGACCGCCGCCGCATCTCCGCTCCGGCCTTTGCACCAGGACCGGAACGATTCGCTAATCGTGGCGAAAACGACTGCGCCCCAAAGAAAATCATGGGCTCGAAATAGATTTTGTCGCTTGGCCTGTCACACGACCGAGAAAACCGGGTAATCAGCAGAAGAACCCTTCTGCTCCCATGATTACACACGTCGATCCTGCCTTCACCTCGATAGAGTCCGCACCCTCTAGCATGGGCCAACGTGACCTCCCGGCTGCGATGGTAGCAGCCATGGTTCATTTACCTCCCGATGAAGCTCATGCCGAGACAGAGATGAACTGGCCGCGCCGTCGGCTGCCCTTGACTCCACGCCAGACGGAGGTGCTGCATTGGGTTGCGGAAGGAAAGACCAACAGCGAAATCAGCACCATTCTTCAGTGCAGTCTCTTCACGGTGAAGAACCATGTGAAGGAGATTTTCCAACGCCTGGGCGTGAATACTCGTGCGGGTGCGTCCGCCTTCGCCTACCGTGCCTATGTCGCAAGAGAGCACGCCTCGTCCCCTGCTCTTGCGAGAGCAGTCAAAGCTGACCGCCTTCTTTCGGTGGCGGCTAACCGGAAATCTCGCTCAACGGGCTCCAAACTTCACTCTTCTGATCCTTCCGACAGTCAAGCTACCGTGTAACATCAAAATTGGGTGGCCATGTATCCGCACTCCGGTGCTCATATCCTTCGAGGAGCCCCCTGGCCCGACCAATGCAAGACGGCGCGCCATTCCCCTAATCACTTCCGCAGCGATTCAAGCAAGGGTTTGAGCTTGGTCAGTTGGGCCAGTTTCTCGGATGAGGAGCTTTTCAATCCCTTGATTGCGCTGCTCCTTGAATGGCTTGCCTCATTCTGGCGGATGGCAGGGCGCTACATAAATATGATTGACCAGACGCCCGTTTTTTGTTCCGCTGAACACAATACCAAACACTTGAAGGATAATTATGATCAAAATACTAAAGCCATACTATGAGCGGTCCTTCATCAGATGGTCCGGTGTTTTCGTTGCGTTGCTCCTTCATGGAGTTTCCATCGCAGTAGAACCCAGTCCTCCCGATGTGTTGGATTTCATCATCGTGGACAATGTGGCTGCGCCGGGCCAGGTGACCTTGGAAGCGGTCTTGAAACCTGGCATTGACTCCGAGGCGGAACTTGAAATCAACGATCCGGGCGGTGCTACATTGAAGTCAGGCCAGAAGAAAAAGTCGTTTTCCCTGAAACGCGCAGGTGCGGAGAGTCGTGAACGTATCGAGATCGATACGGCAAACGGCAAGCCGCGCACGGTGCGTGCCATAGTGAAACTGCTCGCCGCAGACGGCAAGCCGTGGATGACCATCACCAAGGAAGTGAAGCTGAACCAGCCGCAGGCGGCAGCGACTGGCGACAACCGGGTGCCCGTAGTGAGCACGCTGCCAGATGGCACCAAGATCGTGGAATACATTACCAGCCAAGAAGCCGTAGCGCGCGGTCTGCCTGCTGAGGGCAAACCTGCCAAAGTGAAATAGGCCTCTTATCCTCAACTCCATCTTTAGCCTCCCAGATATGAATCCTCACTCTTTCCCAGCGGTGACAAAGCGCCTCATTTTAGCTTTCACCGCCATCTTGAGTTTGCTCGGCACAGCCAGGGCAGATTGGACGGCGACAGGCCAGTTCAACTACACGGACCGGCTCTACGATGCCACAGGCTTCACCACCAATCTCGTGCGACCAGTGCGCGAGGCGGATGTGCAAGTCTATGATGTGGACACCAATGCGGTGCTGGCCAACGGAGCGACGGACTCCAGCGGCAATTTCTCCATCTTCGTCACGGACGCAGCCACGCGCACCGTGGGGGTGCGTGTTTTGTCCAGCAATGTGCAGATCGCCAGCCTGAATTTCTCAGTGGTGGACGACCTCAACGGGAACGCGGTTTACACCTACCACACTGCCGCAGCCGATCAGGCGGGACATGCGCCGACGGTGAATGTGAACTTCGGCACGATGACCATGCCGGTGTCGATCGGTGTCATTGCCAGCACGGACTGGTCGTCCCAGGTGTTCAATGCCTATGACATGGGCGTGCTGCTGGCGGACTGGATCGCGAATGCGGACGGAGCGCGGCCCACGGTGTTTTACACGATGGGCTGGAACCCGACGCAGGGCCGCACAGGATCGTTTTACAATAGCGGGACCAACACCCTCTCGCTCTCGGATGATGACGCCTACGATGATCCGAACATCCTGCACGAGATCGGCCATTACATTGAGGATGAGTTTGGCTTGTCGCGGAACACGGGTGGCACACACTTCTTCGGCGACAACGATCAAGATCCTCGCCTGGCCTACAGCGAGGGCTTTGCGACCTTTGTCAGCGCGGCCACTTTGAATTTCGGCGGACGTGATCGGCCTGATCTGTATCAAGACCGCAACAGCTTTGAGGCCTCGCCGGGCGTCGGTTTTAGCTACACCTTCGAGGCTCCAGCCGGAGGCGGCGGCTCAGCGAATGAACAGGCCGTCACTGCGGCGATGTATGATCTTATTGATACGGCGACCACCGCTGACGACACTCCCGGCACGGATGATGACAACATCGCCAGCCAGCAGGCGAATGTGTGGTCAGTCGTGGAACAGATGAAGGTGGCAAACCTGGCAGCCACCAGCCTGGAGGACTTTTGGGATCTGTGGTTTTCTCTCGGTTTCGCCAACACGGCGAACATGGTTTCTGCCTTTGCCGCGCATAACATTGACTTCACCACAGATGCCCAGGAGCCGAACAATTCGCCCGCTACGAGCACTCTGCTCACCGTGGGTGGAGCCTATCAGGAAAACACCTTTTACCGCAGCGGAACGGTGGCTGGCGGGGATGAGGATTGGTTCCGCTTCACGGCCACCGCAGGCTCAGTGTATGCCATTGAGGTCAATGGAGCGAACAACAGCATCTTCGGCAGGCCTGATCCTGAAATGGTGCTGTTCAATCCAGACCTCAATGCCGTCCTTGCCTACACGGATGATCCGTTCGACACCTCGCTCAATACCAGTGGCTCCTCAACGACCCAGGACATGATCGAGACGGTGCCCACCATCTTCTGGCAGGCCCCTGCTTCGGGCACTTATCATTTTCATCTTCGCCATTCCTCCATGCCGCGGGCGCTTCTGGGTCGCTACGGCACCTATCAGGTCCGCGTCCGCAGCATGGCCCTGCCCACGCCCACCGTCGTTTCCGTCTCGGAGCAGCGAATGCTTCAGGGGCAGTCTTATCAGACGCTCATTCGCGGCACGAATTTCCTGACCAATGCCACTGTCACGACCAGTTCTCCCGATGTCGTAGTTTCGAATGTGACCTGGCTCGCGCCCTCTTGCATCGTTGCCACGCTGACTCCGTCGAACGTCGCCGTCAGTAACTTCTACTCACTCTCCGTCACGAATCCCGGCGGAGCACCCGTCACCTTGGCATCTGCTTTTGAAGTCAGCTCCGCCGCCCAGCCGCCGCTGATGATCACGGAGGTTGAACTGAACAACGATGCTCTGGAGATCAAGAATCTCGGCACCGTGACCGCCACGCTCACTGGCTGGACGGTGCAGTGCCTCCTGCCCGGCGCGACAACGCAAAACTATCCCTTCCCCGCAGGCTTCACGCTCGCTGCCGGAGCCACCGTCGTGGTGCGAGAGGTCGCGGGCACGAACACGGCCACCGATCTCTTTGATCAGACCAACACGGTGAATTTCCCCTGGGCCAACAGTGTTCTCGGCGATGTCAGCCTCGTGGATGACGGTGCGCGGAATGTGGACTTCGTGCGCTTCATCTCGTCTCCTGTTTCCGCTCACGCCGGTGTGATCGGCACTGGCGGAGCGTGGATGGCTCCGCATTTCCAGGCACCGCCCCTGGGCTTCACCATCGCGCGTTCCGAGAGCACCGCGTTATACCGCACTCCCTTTGGCCTTTCCTGGGCGGCACCCACCCTGCCTGTGGGAGCCGCAGGCCGCGACAATCTTGTGGATGCCCATGAGGACAATGACCAGCCACGACGCGCCCGTGTCTTCAATCAAACCACCACACTGGCGAATCTTCGCATCAGCCCCCGCCCCTCCAGCACGGACGACGACTGGTTCGGCTTCATGGTCGAACCGGGAGATCAGCTCGTCCTTACCACGCTCTTCACCCATGCCTCGGGTAATCTCGACATGCAGCTCTTTGCCCCTGGAGAGGAAACCGTGCCGCTGCTGTCCTCCACCTCGCTGGACAATGACGAGCAGATCATCCTCACCCCATCGCAGAGCACCACGACGGGCGGCGGTCTCTATCGTGTGCGCGTCTTTGGCGTCAGCGGAGCGACAAACAGCTACACACTCAGCGCCAGCCCAAGCGTCGTGACCGCGCCGGAAATCGTCGTGAGAGGCAATGGTGTGGACATCACCAATGGCGATACCTCACCGACCACGGCGGACCACACGGACTTCGGGTCACAAACCGTCGCCAGCGGCACTGTGGTGCGCACCTTCACCATCGCCAATATCGGGGCCGCAGCCCTCAATCTCACCGGCACAGCTCCGAATCTGGTCACGCTCTCCGGCAGCACCGACTTTACCGTCACGACGCAGCCCACGACTCCGGTGGCCGCGACCACTGGCACGACAACGGTCATCATCACCTTTGATCCCAGTAGCGCGGGGCTCAAGACGGCGACAGTAAGCATCGCTAACGATGATGCGGATGAAAATCCCTTCACCTTCAATATCGCAGGCACAGGTCTGACATTCTCCAACAATGCCGACCTCTCCGCCCTCAGCACCACTGCTGGCTCCATTGCCTTCTCCGCCGCGATCACAAGCTATGCGGTCACCGTGGGTAATGCGACGACCACAACCACCGTCACGGCCACCCGCGCGGAGGCTAATGCTGCGCTGGCGGTGCAGGTGAATGGCGGAGGTTTCACCGCCCTCACGTCCGGTATCGCCAGCGGTGCGCTGAACCTCAATGTCGGTGCGAACACCATCCAAGTGCGCGTCACCGCGCAGGACGGCACCACGATCAAGACCTACACCATTTCAGTCCAAAGGTTGACTCCTGGGACGGTGTTACCCAATAACGGTGTGTCCTCGACAGTTGGACGCGCACCTATGACTCGGCATCGGTTCGAGCGGATGGTTTACCTGATCACCCCGGCGGAGCTGGCCGCCAGCGGCCTTGTCAATGGTGCGGTGCCCCATACCATCGGCTGGACCTACTCCGTTGCTCCAGGCCTGGCGGACGCAGGCCCACTGAAGGTTTACCTCCAGAACACGGCGGATACGACGAACCTCAAGAGCACGACCTGGGCCACGGCAATCACCGGCATGACCGTCGCTCATGATGCAACCACGACGCTGCCCAACGTCACAGGGGCCTTTGACATTCCCCTCGCTGGTGGCTCGCCCTTCACCTACACGGGTGGTGGCCTCTATGTCGCGTTCGACTGGGGCAACTATGCTGGCACTCTTTCGACCACAGTGTCGGCTTCGTGCAACACGGGCCTTGTGAACGGTCTTTTGGGTGCGGTGAGTGATGTCTCTGCTCCCACGACGCTTACGGTCAGTAGTTTCCGGCCTGAGACGCGCCTGTTTGCCACCGTCGCCGCCGTCCCTGAGATCGCCGTCAGCGGCAACAGCACAGACATCCCCGATGGCGATACCACTCCAGTCACGGCGGATCATACGGACTTCGGCTCACAAGCCGTCGCCAGCGGCACCGTGGCACGCACATTCACCATCGCCAACACGGGCACTGCCGCGCTCAATCTCACCGGCACGGCCCCGAACCTCGTCACGATCTCCGGTAGCACGGACTTTACCGTCACGACCCAGCCGACGACCCCGGTAGCAGCGACCACGGGCACCACGACCTTCGTCGTCACCTTTGCCCCCAGTAGCGCGGGGCTCAAGACGGCGACAGTGAGCATCGCCAACAACGATGCGGACGAGAACCCCTTCACCTTCGACATCGCGGGCAGTGGAGTGGTAGCCAGCCAGTTGACGATGCCGCCTCAGTCTTCAACATTCTCCACACTTGCTCGCGGCTACTGGTTCGTGGCACCGACAGACATGACCATCACTGGCTTGCAGGTCCCAACCACAGCATCATCCGGGAACCAAAGCATTGCGGTGGTGAAATTTAATTCTGCCATTCCGATTTTTTCAAACACCACGAATGACTTTCAGACACTCTATCTCACGCAGAATAACGTGGATTCGGGTGTCTTGTCGGTGAACATCCCAATTGCGTCTGGATCAATCGTGGGGGTTTTGGGTGTCAGAGACGATGTGAACTCCTATGGGGCCGGCCCGTTTGCGTCTTCCATCTTCGGTATGCCGGTGACTCTCACTAGGCTCGGCATGCAATTCCCGCTTTCCACCACCACTCCCCAGAGTTTCTGGACAGGTTCCGGTTCGATTTCCCGAGTCGATCTTTATGCGATCCCTGGAATCACCACCACCCCCGAGATCGCCGTGAGCGGCAACAGCACCGACATACCCAATGGCGACACCACGCCGAGCACGACGGACAACACGGACTTCGGCTCACAAGCCTTTGCCAGCGGCACCGTGGCGCGCACCTTCACCATCAAGAACACCGGCACTGGTGCGCTGAACCTCACCGGCACGGCACCGAACCTCGTCACCCTCTCCGGCAGCACGGACTTCACCGTCACTACGCAGCCCACCACCCCAGTGGCAGCGACCACGGGCACCACGACCTTTGTCGTCACCTTTGACCCCAGCAGCGCAGGGCTCAAGACCGCAACCGTGAGCATCGCCAACAACGACAGTAATGAGAACCCCTTCACCTTCGACATCGCAGGCACCGGCACCAGCCCCCTTCCGATCACCACCGGCATCGGCGATGTTGTCACCGCCGCCTTCGCCCCCAGCGCCACCGGCACCAATGACACCACCCAGTTCGACATCCTCGGGCGCGGCGGCTATCTCGCCGCCAACGGCACCCTCGGCGTCCCCGGCACCCTCAAAATTGGCGTCGGCGGCGTCACCGAGATCCCCAACAACTTCCAAGGCTACTGGAAGGACGACGGCTCCGGCCTCAAGCGCCTCGTCCGCTCCGGCGACACCGCCCCCGGCACCGGCGGAGCCCTCTTCAACGCCATCCCCACCATCCCCGTCCCAGGCCTCAACGCCACCGGCAACGTCACCCTCCTCTCCGCCCTCCGCATCGGCACCGGCACCCCCGCCGTCACCACCAGTGACGACTCCGCCATGTGGTCCGAAGTCGGCGGCTCAGGCCTCCA
>CAUJJC010000144.1 GCA_963204975.1 Verrucomicrobiota bacterium
CTCATGCGTTGCTCGGCAGGGAGAACGAAGACCTGACTGGAGATGGCATCAAGTGTGGCTGGCATGAGGTCAGTGTATGCTGACAGCGCAACCTGTCGAGCCGGGATTGATTTCCTGGCGTTCCAGCCACTCGACGAGCCCCCGCAGCCCATTCGCGGGCGGGGATGAGGAGCACCGCCAGAGATGAAGAAGGCGCGAAAGTTCTGATTTCAGCGCTCTTGCGCCTTCTTGATCTCTCGCGGTGCGCTTTTCTTCAACACATGGACTGCGGCAGCCTGCTGCCGCTTTCGATGACCCAGCGTCGCGGCAGCACGATGAAGCCCTTCTGGTCTGTGAGTTTCTTGATGATGCCCAGCCCAAAGCTGGTGCCATGGCCAAAGAGCCTGCCCATGCGCTGCACGAACTCTTCGGGCTTCCCCGCGTAGCCGCCGTCGGCGAAGATCATCAGCAGGCTCATGAAGCTGTGGCAGAACATGCACGAGAGCAGCTCGGCTCCATCGCGATCTTGAACGCTGGCAGTCGTGACCACCGCGCCCAGCAGCAGCCCGTTGGTGTCAGTGAGCACATGGCGCTTGCGGCCCTTGATCTTTTTGCCTGCGTCGTAGCCGCAGCTCAGAAGCGGAAGCTGCCCGCTTTTGACGCTTTGGCTGTCGATGACTGCGGCGCTGGGCATGGCGTTTTTGCATCAGACGAGTCTTGGTGCGCAGTGCCTCGTTGCTACTGTCTTTTGCCGGATAGACTCTGAGTCTAAATTGCCGCCACGGCCCTGATCGGTGAGCCGTCGCGTCCTGCAAAGTTCAGCGGGAATCCCGTGAAAATGAACTCCCGATCATCAGGCAGAGCATCGAGGTTGTTGAGCGATTCCACGATCACCATCTCGACCTCTCTGGCGAGCAGCGTGTGATGCACCTCCACGTAGTCCTTGCTCGGCGTTGGCATGTCCATGCCGATCAGCCGCAGTTTTCGCGAAGCTAAGTAACGTGCTGCCTCCTGCGTCATCGACGGGAACTCCGTGAAGAAGCGCTCGCTACCGAATTCGCGATACCATCCCGTGTTGATCAGGATGCGTGCACCTGGCAACAGCACGGCCTCGTGCTTCGTCAGATCGGCCACGTCGATGATGTCACCCGCTGCCTTCGGCACACGAATCATCCGCGCCGGACCCTGGAACCATTCGAGCGGCATTTGATCAATGGTGCGTCCGTCGTCGAGGAAATGATACATCGCATCGAGATGGGTGCCCTGATGCGTGCCCATCGCGATTTTCGAGACATTGCACTTCGCAGGCGACGATGTGGTGCAATGAAAAGTCACACTGAGAACCGGGTCACCGGGGAACGACGGCATACCGTCACGGAGCGGATGGCTGAGATCGATGAGCATGGCGCGCGATTACAGCACCAGCCAGTTCGCCAGTCCGAGGAAAAATCCCATGCTGACGATGTCTGTCGCGGTGGTGAGGAAGATGCTGCTCGCGGTGGCAGGATCGGCTCCGAAACGACGGAGAATCAGGGGAATCGTGGCCCCACAAAGGCCGCTGACGATGCAGCTCGCCACCATCGCCACAAACACGACGGCTCCCAGCATGGCGGCTTTCTCGTGATGTTTCATCGCAGCGTAGGCCCACATGCCCAGTCCTGCCGTCAGCCCCACGAGAATGCCATTGAGGAGACCGAGCGTTGCCTCCTTCATCACCAGCTTGCTTTCCTGCCCTG
The DNA here is from genome assembly GCA_963204975.1 of Verrucomicrobiota bacterium. Taxonomy (GTDB): domain Bacteria; phylum Verrucomicrobiota; class Verrucomicrobiia; order Verrucomicrobiales; family Verrucomicrobiaceae; genus JAEUHN01. The sequence continues at coordinate 1,716 of CAUJJC010000144.1, forward strand.
TGCTCACATCGCCAAGAGTTAATCCGCGCAGAGCCACTGCCAGCGCCTGGCATCCTGTGTTGCCAGATTGTCCAGCCATCACGGGCAGGAACACGGCGAGGATCATCACCTTGTCCAAGGTCTCTTGAAACATCCCCACCACACCCGCTGCCACGAAGGCCGTGATGAGATTGACTTGCAGCCACGGATGCCGGAAGCGCAGGCTGCGCAGCACGGGTGTCTGAAAGCGTTCCTCCTTTTCCACGCCCATCATGGTTCCTGCCTGCGCGCTGATCTCGATGGCCCGTGCCTCAAACAGGTTCTGACCGCGCACCAGTCCGAGCAGTCGTTTCTCTTCGTCACAAACGGGATACACGGGGAAGTGGCGGTTCACGGAGGCCTTCATCGCCTCGGTCAGAGCCATGCCTGGACGCAAGGCGAAGACGTTGGTCCACATCACGTCGTTAAGCTTTTTGTCAGGATCACCGAGCATGAGATCGCGCATCACCAGCACGCCAAGCAAACGGTTCTCCTCATCAGTCACATAACCATAGGTGATGAAGGCCTTCTTGGTCAGTTGCCTCAGCGCTTCGATGGTCTCACGAATGGTCATCTGCGGGCGGAAAACAGCCACTGGCGGCTCCATCAGCCAACCCACAGAGTCCTCTGGATACTGCTGGTTGTGCATCCACTGTTTCGCCTTTTCAATCGGAGCAGCAGCCAGCACCGCACAGCGCTTTTCATCATCCATTTCCTGGAGCACCTGCTGTGCGATCATGGGATTCACCGTTCCCAAAGCCGTCGCCGCCTCATCCTCGGTCCGCTCCGCCAGCAGCTTGGCAGCATCATAGGGCGAGCGCCTTGTGAGATCGTTGGAGAGCGAAAGTGCGGGATTGTCCATGGTCTGCAAATCTGGGGGAAGCGCCGGACCGTCACAAGCAAGATTTGAAGAAGGATTTTAAACCCCTTCTTGGATTACCAGATTGTCCCTTGAGCCAGCCGGATTCCATCCTTTACTCCGCTTCCCTCCCCTACCCAATCACATGGCTATTACCCGCGCACTCCTCTCCGTCTCTGACAAAACCGGCATCCTCGACTTCGCCAAAGGCCTGGAGGCCGCAGGTGTGGAAATTCTCTCCACGGGCGGCACCGCGAAGCACCTCAAGGACAATGGCGTCAAGGTGACGGACGTGTCGGACCACACGAAGTTCCCCGAGCTGTTCGACGGACGCGTGAAGACGCTGCACCCCAAGGTCCACGGCGGCCTGCTGCAGCGCCGCGACAACGACGAAGACAAGCGCGATGCGAAGAAGCACGACATTCCGGTCATCGACATCGTGGCGATCAATCTGTATCCCTTCGAGGAGACCGTCGCCAAGCCCGGTGTCACCCTTGATGACGCCATCGAGAACATCGACATCGGCGGCCCCTCGATGCTCCGCTCGGCAGCGAAGAACCACCGCTGGGTGACGGTGATCAGCGACCCGGACGACTACGATGTCGTGCTCGCTGAGATGAAGGAAAACGATGGCGACACCACGCTCGGCACCCGCGAGCGGCTGGCATTGAAAGTCTTCCAGCGCACCAGCGCCTACGATGCGGCCATCGCTGCCTTCTTGAACAAGGAGCAGACCACGCAGAAGACCTTCAGCATCAGCCTGCCGCTCTACGCCGACCTCCGCTACGGCGACAACCCGCACCAGAAGAGCGCGCTGTATGGCAACTTCGGCGACTACTTCAGCAAGCTGCACGGCAAGGACCTGAGCTACACCAACGTGCTCGACATCCAGGCTGCTGCCGCGCTCGTGCATGAGTTCCGCCGCCCCACGGTCGCCATCCTCAAGCACACGAATCCCTGCGGCGTCGGCTGCACCGATGAAGACCTGCGCGAGGCCTGGGACAAGGCCTTCGAGACCGACAAGCAGGCTCCCTTCGGCGGCGTGATCGTCACTAATCGCTCGATGACGCTCGGCCTGGCCAAGTTGATCAGCGAGATCTTCACTGACATCATCATCGCGCCCGACTTCGATGCCGATGCGCGCGCTCACTTGCAGAAGAAGAAAAACCTCCGCCTCATGCAGATGCACGAGAGCGTGAAGGAAGCGCTTTCCGCTCCTGTCATCCGCAACGCCCCCGGCGGCATCCTTGTCATGGACAACGACTCGCGCGCCCTCGGCCTTGACGATCTCGAGACGAAGGTCAAAACGAAGCGCCCGCCGACCCGCGAGGAACTCGAAGCCATGCGCTTCGCCTGGCGCATCGTGAAGCACGTCAAATCCAACGCCATCGTCTTCGCCAGCAGCGACCGCACGCTGGGCATTGGTGCCGGCCAGATGAGCCGCGTGGACTCCGCTCGCATCGCCGTGTGGAAGGCCGGTGAAGCCGGACTCTCGCTCAAAGGCAGCGCTGTCGCCAGCGACGCCATGTTCCCCTTCGCCGACGGCCTCATCGCCTGCGCCGAAGCCGGTGCCACCGCAGCGATCCAGCCCGGCGGCTCCGTCCGCGACGAAGAAGTCATCGCCGCCGCCAACGAACGCGATGTGGCCATGTGCTTCACCGGCGCGCGCCATTTCCTCCATTGAGAACTGGCGGCTCGTCCGCCAATATCAACTCCATGACTGCCATCACTCTCGCCGCCGCCGCCAAGGATTTCCCGGCTCTCTTCGAGCAGGTGATCTCCAGCCATGAACCCGTGGTCATCAAGAAGGGCCGCAAGAAGCTGCGGCTCGTCGTGGAAGAGGAGGAGCGCGATGACACGACTTATCTGATGAGCAATCCGGAGACGGCAAGACGCCTGAACCTCGCCATCGCCCAACTCAATTCTGGCAAAGGTATCGACGTAACATCTGAGTTCAAAAAATGAACGTTCAGTTCTCACATCAGGCATGGGAGGACTACAAGCTCTGGAAGGAACGCGACAAGAAGCTCTGCCGGAAGATTGATACCCTGCTCACTGACATTGAGCGCAACCACCACTCCGGACTGGGTAAGCCGGAGCCACTTCGTCACCAGTGGTCTGGATAGTGGTCACGTCGGATTGATGAAGAGCACAGAATGATCTACCGCATTGTCGCCGACACCATTGAGGTCGCCTTGCTCCGCTCGCACTACGGCGACCACTGAACGGCCCCCGGTCATGGATGATCATTCGTGTGCATTCGTGTGCATTCGTGTCCATTCGTTGTTAAAGACTCGGCCCACCTCACGCATCTCCAACCATGCTCCACCTCGGCGTCAAGATCGACCACGTCACCACGCTCCGGCAGGC
>CAUJJC010000145.1 GCA_963204975.1 Verrucomicrobiota bacterium
CACGATGACGCGCTTGTGACTCTCGGCTGTGGTGTGCAGCCGGTCGAGGGCATCGACGACCGTTGCATACGCGGAGTCGAACCCGAAGGTCATCGCCGTGGCCTGGAGGTCGTTGTCGATGGTCTTGGGCACGCCGATCACGGGCACGCCCTGCTTGAAAAGCTGGAGGCCTGTGGTGAGGCTACCGTCTCCACCAACCACGATGAGCGCTCCGATCTCGAGGTGCCGCAGGGTGGTCTTGGCTTTTTCGACGATCTCTTGCGGCACTTCCGAGACGCCGCCTTCGCCTACTTTGGCGACGAAATGCCCTTTGTTGGTGGTGCCGAGAATGGTGCCGCCCAGCTTCATGATCCCTACCGTGCGAGAGGGATCGAGCACCATGTAATCGCCGGGCGGGAGCAGCCCTTCGAAACCATCACGAAAGCCGATGACCTCCCAGCCCAGACGACTGGCAGCGCCGACGACGCCGTGAATGACTGCATTGAGACCCGGACAATCGCCGCCGCTGTTGAGAATACCGATGCGCATGAGTGATGAGGAGGTGATCAGAAATACTGAAGCAGTTGCTCGCGCTGGGTGATGGGGCGTCCGGCGTTCAGCCAGGTGTCATAAACGCCCCAGCCTTGATGGAGATAACCGCGTGCTTCGCTGAAGGGATCGGCGGAGCCAAGCACGATGACGATCATGCGATGGCGGTAGATGACGCTGCTGCCATCGGCCTGCTTGATCACCGTGGCGTTCTTGTCCGCCGTGATGGCGACGCAACCACCTGAGTAAGGCGTGTTGGCCGTCTTCATGCCGTCGATCCGGCTTTCACCAAGGAGCACGTTGGTATTGCGCAGGGTGAGCGGCACGCGTGCGCCACCACGGAAGATGGTGATCTGGCGGCTGCGCTGATTGGCGTAAAAGTGGAAGGGTGCGCGAGACGATGCGTAGAGGGCGAGGCGACCGATGTCCGCCGCCGTGGAGTAGGGCTGGGGGCGTGTGTTCTCGTAGCCGTGAGGGTTCATGAAACGAGTGTTCTTGCAGCCTTCGCGACCGGCGAGGGCATTCATTTGCTTCACGAAGGCTTCGAGTGGATCGCCAGCTTTGCCTTGGCGCATGAGGAGGTCATTGCCGACGAAGTGACCAAGGGTGATGGCGGCCACGTTATCGGAACTCATCATCGTGGCATAGAGCAGGTCACGCAGAGTGAGGCTGTCGCCGGTGCGAATGTCTGGGCTGGCTACGCCTGCGATACGCTCGGCATACTCGGGCACGGTGGCGAGGACATTGAGGCTGACTTTGGATGCATCCGCCCAGTCGAGCACGACCATGGCGGTAGCTATCTTCGTGAGTCCACCGACGGCGCGCTTGTCATTCGCATTGGCGGCGAGATGGACTTTCCGATTGGACTGGTCCACGACCATGATGGCTGATTGGGCGCGGGCTTTGACGGGGAGCGCAGCCACCATCAAAAGCAGGGTGAGGCTGCTCAATGTGCGCAGTTTGGAGGCGATCATAAGGGCGCGCAGAATAGTCGTCAGAGGGGGGCGGGCAACCCTTGTTTTCCATTGCATGAAGGCGCGCTTTCATCACATCTGATGGGCCATGACCAACGCCCAGGACGCCGCTCTCGATTTGATCCGCAACTACTACGCCACCTTCAACGCGGGCGACCGCGAAGCCTTTCTCGCGCTGCTCACGGACGATGTGCGGCACGACATCAATCAGGGCGGTTTCGAGAGCGGGGTGGAAGCCTTTCGCGTTTTCCTTCAGCGTATGGATCGCTGCTATCGCGAGCAGGTGGAGGATCTCGTGGTCTTCGCCAATGCGGATGGCACTCGTGGAGCGGCGGAGTTCTTCATTCGCGGTGCGTATCTAGCCACCGATGACGGGCTGCCTCCGGCGACCGGACAAAAGTATCATCTGCGCGTGGGGGCTTTCTTTGAGCTGCGCGATGGACGTGTCTCTCGCATAACCAATTACTACAACCTACAGGACTGGCTGGCGCAGGTGGGTGCCTGAATAGGGCTAGAACCGCCACGTCACAGCCGCTGTGGCATAAAGGCCCACTCGGTCCCAGGGCGAGGAGGGGTCAGTCCCCAGACCAAGGCTGGCATCGAGACTCTCTGAGAGATCGAATTCATACTCGAGCCCGATGAACAAGGCGCGATCAACGTCGCGCTGTTCGTTGCTTGCAGCCCAGATGCTTAGACTCAGCGAGTCGGATTCATTGGGCAGCATGCCGCACAACCAGGTGATCCACAGCGTAGCATAGGGGTAGCCGTGCTTGTCGCCCTCGTCGGGGTCTGTGGAAATCACGCCTCCGACATTACCGCCCACCCACCAGTCCTCGGTGATACCCCAGGCAAGGTTTAGTTCGGGCGTGAGGTCGCCGCCTTGACTGGCAAGCATGGAGTGCGCGTCGATGTCGAGCGTCGCATTCACGTAAAGACGTGTGTCGTTGTCACGATGCAGCGCGTGGCCGAATTGCAGCGTGGCATACGCATCGCTGCTCATGTCCCAGTGATGCTGCCAGTCCGTGTAGGCATCGAAGGAAAGGCTGAGCCAGTTCTCCTTCGATCCCCATTCCACCTCGGCTCCCACGCTGAAGGCATTGGTCCGATGGCGGCTGCCATCGTAATCGATGCCGACACTGCCGGACCATCCAGCTTTGTGGGGATGCCTGACCATATCTGCTCCCCAAGCCTGAGTGACGGCGAGCAAGACAAGGCACAGGCGTTTCATTCGCACGATGTGATCAATTACAACCGCAGCCGCCACCGCCCACGCCACGACCACCAGCAAAGGCCTCGCGGGTGAACCAGACATGCTCGTTCACAGAGTCCGTGAGCGGATCGCGACCGGGACGCATGATATAGTCCGCGAGATGGCCACGCTCCCAGGGTTTCACCTGGGTGCAGGAGATTCCAGAAACGACGGATGCCAGGGCAAGAATGAGACGCAGGGCTTTCATGAGGGCGGGTTTCAGCGTTGGGCCATCAACTGGTTGATCTGAGCGAAGAGGACTGGCTCGTCCCTCTTGTGGAAGCCCGAGTGGACATGGCGGATGATGCCTTTCCGATCAATAATGAATGCGGTAGGCATGGTGCTGACATTGGCAGTGGAGACGAGTTTATGTGCTGCGTCACGAGCCACGGGGAAGGACACCTTGTTCTTCTGGAGGAAGCGATTCATATCTTCCTCGCTCTCATCCACGCTGATGCCGATCACGCTGAAGCCATGAATGTTCATCTGCTCGTGCCACCGATTGAGGATGGGGAAGGAGGCTTTGCACGGAGCGCACCACGAGGCCCAGAAGTCGAGGTAGATCACATTGCCTTCGGTCTTGGGCAGGTTGCCTGAGAGACCAAAGGTGGAGAGGTCTGGTAGCTTCGTGCCTTCGCTGAACGCGGCCCTCGCTGAAGGTGCGATGAGGGCTCCAGCCAGCGCGGCTGAGGAGAGGATGAGGTTGCGACGAGTCATAGTGGGTTGGATTTGGGGTGGATCAGTCGAGGTCCCAGCCTTGGGGCAGGATGTTGCGGCGGAAGCCGCGGGTTTCGTAGAGTCGGGCATTGCGCCAGAGACAGCCTTGCACATGGGGCATTCTTTCCAGCATCGTGATGGCATCCTGGCCGCCAATGATCATGGCGCTGGTGGACAAGGCACCCGCAGTGGTGCATCGCGGTGCGATCACGCTGACCGCACGCGTGCCATTGCACACGGGCCAGCCGGTGCGGCAGTCCAGGATGTGGCCATAGGTGCGGCCTTCGAATTGGAAGCAACGGCGATAGTCGCCCGAGGTGGCTACCGAGCCGCCGCTGCGCAATCGAATGCCGCAGTAGGCGCGATCTTGATTCGCTGGATCTTCCAGGCCGACATACCAGCCTCCGCCTTCAGGGGGCTCGCCATGGACGCTGATGTCACCACCAAGATCGATCATCACATGTTCGATCCCGCTGCCAATGGCGAGTTGCTTCAGGTAATCGACGGCGAACTCTTTTCCCACACCACCGAAGTCGAGCATCATGCCCTCCGTGGGAAGGAAGATACGGCCTGGCGCACGCTGGATCTGCTTCCATCCGATGATTTTCTTAGCCGTCGCGATCTCTTCAGCAGAGGGCAATGCATCGTGTTGACGCTTCCAGTCCCAGAGTCGGCTGAGCGGAAGCGAGGTGGCATCGAAGGCACCTTCGGTCACAAAGTGGTAGTGATCGCAGAGGTCGAGCAGCATCTCCACCTGCGGATCAATGGGCGTCCAGTCCTTGCCAGCGTTGGCATTGATCAGACTCAGTTCGCTGTCGGGCAAGAAGCGCGAGCAGCGGGCTTCGAATTCGGCAAGCCAGTCGAAGGCTGTGCCTCGAAAGGCACGCGCAGCTTCCTCGCTGGGCGCTGCGAAGAAGAGTTCGCACTCAGAGCCAAGGGCGTAGAACTCTGCCTCCCAGAAGCCGTCGCCCACATCGTCGAAGTCGGACTCCTCCAGGTGGGCGCGCAGACGCTGTGCCGTGATCGTCATGAATCAAAACTGAAAGTGAATACCTGCGGTGACAGAGTGAGCATCGGGATAGGCGGACTGTGAGGTCTTGCCATCCGTGCCGCGGCTGATGTAACGATCATAGCCGAGGTCGAGCGAGAGCTTGTCCTTGATGATGTTCCAACGAATCTGCAAACCTATGTTGAAGGTCTGCTCGGCAGACAGCCGATAATCTGCTGAAGCAAATTCGGGATCGCCAGAGAACTCCGTCGCATAGAAGTCAGCAGCCGATTGATCGTAGAAGCGGAAGCTGGGACGGATCACCACGCGTTTGTCGAACAGATACTTGTAAAAGGCGATCTGGGCTTCGTGCGAGACATTGCCAAAGTCATTGTGCCCCAGGCGGTAGGAGGTCTCAATGCTAGCATCCAGGCCTTCGAGGTAATGAGTGAGTCGAAGGAAAGCCATCTGCTCGAACTTGTTGTCTGGGCGCTCGTCAAAATACACTTCGTCATCAATGAGGACACGCTTGTAGGGATCGCTCAGGTAGCCTTGCTTCCAGCCCAGCGTGACATCAAAGGTCAGCACCGTATTGGGGCCTAGCAGTTGGTTCACACCGATGATCGCATCATACGAGCGCTTGGCTTCTTCGAAATCCGAGCCATTCGCGCCCACAGTGTCGTCAGTGTAGGCGAAGCCGAGCACGAGTTCCGTGTTCTTCTCGTTGAGCGAGATGGTGTCCTGCACGGAAGCTCCGAGGGAAAGGTAATCGGCTTCATAGCTGTAGGACACACCGGTCTTCAGTGAGTGATTGCCGAGCTGCGAGGTGAGGCCCAGCGTGGCGGCGTAGCGGTCATCCTCCAGGTAAGCGAGGGGCACTTGGCCATCGCGCTTGCTGGGTGGCGTGCCGATAGGGGATGCACCGGAGAGCGTGGAATAAAGCAGGGTGCCATCCAGCACCACCGTATCGCTCAGATCGATGCTGAAGAGCGAGTAATCGGAGTCCACACGCATCCTGCCATCATCTTCCTGGTAATACTGGTAGCGTGTTTCAAAGACGGTCTCGGCCATGCTGGAGGTGACCAGATGCAGGTAAAGCAGGCCTGCGACGAGCCAGAGGCGAAGGCTGTGAGTGGAGGATGGCGGGCGTTTCATTGGGCAAGGTGGAGATCAGAGCAGAAGAAAAAGGCGGGAAGGCCGGGATGCGTTGGACACATCGCTCCCGGCCTTCCCCGAGGCTGGCTAGGAAGCCCGAGACTTCTTTTTCTTTTTCTTCTTCTTTTTCTTCTTCATCAGTTCAGCAGCGGAGTCGTCCGGTGCGCCTGCGGCAGAGCCGAAAGCGACAGGTCGTTGATCCATCTTCTGGGTGAGGGGAGCTGCGTCGTCAGTCGGGCGACGGATGACGGCAGCTTCCGAAATGTCGGCGCTGCCGAACATGACAGCGAGGAGCATGGTGATGATGCGGGGTGGATTCATGTGGTTGTCTTGTTTATGCGGGTATGAGGAACGGGTGTGGCGAAAACCGGGGCAACGAGGCATCGGTGGGAGTGAGATGCTGGGCCGTTATTCCCTTTGAATGAAGTGACGTGCCTTTTTTCTGGCGTGATGATCATTGATTCTTCTGGATGAAGAGAAGGTGAAAAAGCAAGCCGTCGAAAAGACATATCGACTCTATGTGGCCTCCGCAAGATTGGCATGTGATGAAATGGTAACAGTTGGATGCTGTGTGCTGAATCCTTATGGATCAAGGCTTCCAGCCTCTGAGTATGAGCATTTGGTCATGATTGACGTTCGTAGTTGCAACCCGAGCGTTGTGTCCCTTATGCAGTTAGCCGTGACCTATGAGATTGCTGCTTGCTGAAGATGATCCTGAGCTGACGAGGCAAGTCGTGGCCTGCCTCGAAAAGGCCGGGCACGAGGTGGCTTGCTATGATCGCGGTGATGCAGCACTAGCTGCGGCGGTTCAGAAAGCCTTCGATGTGGTGATCCTCGACGTGAACATGCCGGGCATGAATGGCTTCCAGGTGGTGGAGGAAATGCGGGCCAAGGAAGAGATCGTGCCCGTGATTTTTCTCACGGCGCGAGATGGCGTGGTCGATCGTGTGCGCGGTCTAACGGCGGGTGGAGATGACTATCTGACCAAACCCTTCGCCATGGAAGAATTACTGGCCCGCATCGACGTGCAGTTGCGTCGTGCGCAACAGAGCGGCACCGGGCAGCGCCGCATTGGTGAATGGTTTCTCGACACTCGGCAGCGTCGCCTGCGCAAATCCAATGGCGAGGGCGTGGACCTCCAGCCTCGCGAATGCGCCCTGCTGGAACTCCTGCTCGATCACCCTGGACGGACGCTGACCAAGAAATTCCTGCTCGACAAAGTTTGGAACATTCGGTTCGACCCCGGCACGAATGTCGTGGATGCGATGGTCTGCCGTCTGCGTCGCAAGCTGGATGTCCCCGGTCACACCTCCAGCATTCAGACCGTTCGCGGCAAAGGCTATGTTTTCAAAGCTTCTTCCTGAGCGCCTGCCGTCCACCTGGCGTCTGGCATTGCTGCAATGCATCACGATTGCCACCAGCATCGCCCTCTGCCTCACGCTGGCAGGCATGGCCTTGCGGTCGGATTTGGAGACCATCTCGCGGCGCATTCTTCTCGATGATCTGGGCGAGTATTCGTCCGTCTATGAGATGGCAGGACTGGACGGCATCGCTCGTATGTTTGTCAGTGGGCGGCATGAGAACACCGAGGGTGTGCGGGTGACGAGTGCGGACGGCACCATTGTCTTGTGTGAAAGCCTGAGCGATCCCGAGAAGGGGTTTCCCTGGCCTGCGCTGACCAGTCTCAGGAAGCTGCCTGAAATGAAAGGCGTGAAGGCGATCGAGCATCCGGGGAAGCAGCCGCACGTCTTGATCGGTCGTGTCTTCCTGCCAGATGGCAAGCTGCTCTGGTATGGCCGCACCAATGAGTCTGACCGTGGCTACATCCAGCACATCAATCTCTATCTTTGGTATGCAGGTGTGGCTGCGGCCTTGATCGCTCTGGTGCCGATCTTCTGGTATGCAGGCGAGGTGCTGCAGCCTGTGCGTAGCATGATCGCGAGTGCGCTGGCGCTGGCGCGTGGTTCGGGTCGCGAGCGGCTGGCCGCATCGAGTGCCGTGCCTGAGCTGCGCGAGTTTGCTGCGGCCTTCAATACAGTGCTGGATCGCAATGAAGAACTCACGAGCGAACTCCAGGCGGCGAATGATCAACTGGCCCACGAACTGCGCACACCGCTGGCCCGCATTCGTGGCAACCTTGAGGCCTTTCATGACAGCGTGTCTGAACCCGCTGCTCGCGATGCGGCTGCACGCGGACTGGATGAGATTGATCGCGCCAGTTCGCTGGTGCAGACCATTCTCACGGTGCGGGCAGGGGAGCATCAAGCGCTCGCCTTGCATCGTGAGCCACTGTCGATTCGTGAGTTGCTAACCGACATCGTGGATCTCTACACCATCTCGGCCGAGGACAGCGGCGTGGTCATGAAGCTCGATGTGACGGAGGACCGAACGCTGATGATCGACCAACAAAGACTCACTCAGGCCATTGCCAATCTGCTTGATAACGCGCTGACCTACACGCCACAGGCGGGCAGCATCACAGTGCGTTGTGAGCTGGATGAGACGCAGTGCATCATTCATGTGGAGGACACAGGACCGGGAGTGAAACCGGGCGAGGAAGAGAATATCTGGATGCGCTTTGTGAGAGGTTCGGCTGCCTCGGCAAAGTCGCCTGGCATGGGCCTGGGGCTGAGCTTGGTGCGAGCCGTTGCCACCGCCCACGGCGGGGCCACTGGTGTGAACCATCGTCCTGGTGGTGGCGCGGATTTTTGGATCAGCCTGCCCTCAGAGGCTTGACCCATGGGTGATCAGGGCAGAGAGGCAGATAGGGCTCTCGCAATTGGCTGGACGTGTCGCATGATGCGTTCGCGCGTGCGAACCCGTGCCACTCGACTGTCATGAACCCTCGTCTTTTTTCAGCTCTTCTCCTTTTGTCCGGCTGTGGCCCTTTGTGGGCGCAGTCTCAGCCTTCGTCTAATCCGGCGAACTCGCCAGATGGCCTTCCGCCAGGGGTGAAAATCATGCGCGCCATTCCCATCGAAGAGCCTGCGATGATCAAGCCGGTGGAGGAGCCCGCTGCACCAGCGAAAGGCACCAAGCTCTCCTACTCGCAGTGCCATGTGGAAGGCCAGCAGATTGCGCTGACCTTTGATGATGGGCCTCATGCCGAGAACACGCCGCGCCTTCTCGATCTGCTCAAGCAACGCGGCGTGAAAGCGACTTTCTTCATGGTGGGGCGTGCCGTGGTAGCCGCGCCGCATCTGGTCAAGCGCATGGCTGACGAAGGACACGAGGTGGCGAATCATTCGTGGTCGCACCCGCAACTCAATCAGATGGCCATGACGAGGGTGAAGGATCAACTCCAGAAGACCCACGATGCCATCGTCAAAGCCTGTGGCGTCGCGCCTGTGCTCTATCGTCCACCTTATGGGGCCATCCTGCTGAGCCAGCGCAAAACCATCCATGACGAGATGCAGTATCTCTCGGTGCTCTGGGACGTCGATCCGGTGGACTGGCGAACACCTCGTTCTGCAACGCGAGTTCATGATCGCATCCTCAATCTGACCAAGCCGGGTTCGATCATCCTCTGCCACGACATCCAAACGGAGACAGTGGATGCTATGCCCGCGACGATTGATGCCCTCCTGGCCAAGGGCTTCCAGTTCGTCACGGTCTCTCAATTGATTCAGCTCGACCGCGATCTTGCGGCGAAGCAGGCACTGGCGGCAGCCCCAGTGCCTGCCGCTGCTACCTCTGCGACGGAGAAGATTTTGCCCGCTGCCCCATCGGCACCAGTGAAGTCGCCGGTCGCGAGTCCACCAGTGCCGCCTGTTGTGAAGCCTTGATGTGTTAGGCGTCTGCGTGTCGATGCTTGCCACCCAGCCAGCGATACATCACGGGCAGAAGGAATAAGGTGAGGAAGGTGCTGCTGATGATGCCGCCGATCACCACCGTGGCGAGCGGGCGCTGCACCTCGGCTCCGGCCCCTGATGAGATCGCCATAGGCACAAAGCCGAGTGATGCGACCATGCCCGTCATGAGCACCGGGCGAAGCCTTTGCAAGGCACCGGTCTTCACTGCTTCGATGGCGTCAAGACCTTCATTGCGCAGTTGATTGAAGCAACTGATCAGCACCACACCATTGAGCACGGCCACACCGCTCAGCGCGATGAAGCCGACCGCAGCGCTGATGCTGAAGGGCATGTCACGCGTCCACAGGGCCAGCACGCCACCAGTGATCGCGAACGGAATGCCGGTGTAAACGATGAACGTGTGCGCCACACTGCGGAAGGTGGCATGAATGAGCACGAAGATCAGAATGAGAGCCACGGGCACCACCACGGCGAGACGCATACGAGCCTCCTGAAGATGCTCGAACTGGCCTCCGAACTCCACACGATAACCTTCTGGCATCGTGATCTGCTCAGTGATCGCCATGCGCGCCTCGGTGACGTATCGCTCGGCATCGACGCCGTCCGACAAGTCCACATTGATGCCCACGCGTCGCCTTCCAGATTCGCGCCCAATCGAGTCCACCTGGGGCACATCAACGAAGTCTGCCAAACGACCAAGTTCTACCAAACTCCCATCGCGCGTCCGCACCGGCAGTTGCTTCATCACCTCCACCTTGTGACGAATGGCTTCAGGCAGACGCACCACGATGTCGCGCCGCCGGTCGTGCTCGATGATCATTCCGGCTGTCTGTCCGGCCATGGCGATGCCGATGGCGGAGTTCACCTCAGAGGCAGGCACGTTGAACTTGAGCAGGGAGGCGCGATTGACGCGGATTTCCAGCGTGGGCACACGACCCTCGGTTTCGAACTCCGCTTCGTTAGTCCCCGCCTGGCCCTCCAGGATGCCTTTGACCTTCTCGCCGATGCTTTCCATCTGATCGAAGTCCTCGCCAAAGATCTTCACGCTCAGATCGGCGCGCGAACCTTCCATCAGTTCATTGAATCGCATCTCGATGGGTTGCGCGAACTGATAGCTCTGGGACGGCACTTCCTTTTGCAACTCGCTACGAATGATCTCGGCCAGTCGGCTTCGCGAGACAGGCATGTCGTTCTCACGCCGCCATTGCTCCTGCGGCTTGTAGAAAATGTAGAGGTCGTATTCGCCGGGCGACATCGGGTCCGTGGCCACATCACTGGTGCCAAGTCGGGCGAAGGTGCGCGTGACTTCGGGCACCTTGTCCAGCAGGTAGCGCTGTGTTTTCACACAGTTTTGGAGCGAGGTGGTGAGACTCACATTGGCTGGTTGGAAAACCATCACTGTCCATGAGCCTTCGTTGAGTGTGGGAACGAATTCCTGCCTCAGCGAGATGATCAAACCACCCGTGATAGCGAGGAGCGCTAGCACGCCTGCTACCACGATCCAGCGCAACTCCCAGGCGAATGAGAGCAGGGGAGCATAGGCCCACTTGGCGAAGCGCATGATGAAGTTGTCGCCCTCCGTGATTTTGCCGCGCAGGAGCAGCGAGCACAAGGCGGGCATCAAGGTGAGTGCCAGCACGAGTGCGCCACCCAGCGCGAGCATGACCGTGATGGCCATGGGATGGAACATTTTCCCTTCAACACCAGTCAAGGCGAGGATCGGCAGGTAAACGATGGTGATGATCAGCACGCCGAAGAACATGGGGTTGCCCACTTGATCACCAGCCTCGCGCACCGCGTTGATCCGTTCGCGCGCGGTGAGCTTGCGTCCCAGTTCGTGCTGCTTCTCGCCGAGCACGCGGACGATGTTTTCCACCATCACCACGGCACCGTCGATGATCAGACCGAAGTCCACTGCGCCGAGTGACATGAGGTTCCCTGAGACACCACCATACGTCATGCCAATGAGGGCAAACAAGAAGGCGAGCGGAATCGCGGAGGCGACGATGAGGGCTGCGCGCCAGTTGCCCAGCAGGAACAGCAGCACCGCCACGACCAGGGCAGCACCTTCGAAAAGGTTGTGCTGCACAGTGCCGATGGTGCGGTCCACCACCTCGCTGCGCGTGTATTGAATGCGGAGTTCCATGCCCTTCGGCAGGCGCTTTTGAAGATCCGCGATGCGAGCCTCAGCGCGTTTGGCCACTACTCGACTGTTCTCGCCCATGAGCATCATGATGGTGCCCATGACGGCCTCTTCACCATTCTCAACGGCCGCGCCCGTGCGCACATCGGTGCCGATGCCCACCTCGGCGAGATCCTTCACCTTCAGTGGTTGAGCGGCTGCAGCGAACTTCACGGGCAGACTGGCGATGTCTTCCAGCGTCATGACCTTGCTGACGCCACGAATGAGCACGCGATCCTCACCGCGCTCAATGATGCCACCGCCCGCGTTGTTTACGTTTTCACCGATGATGGTGGCCAATTCGCCGAAGGTCATGCCAGCATCACGCAGCGCTTCGGGCTTGGGCTGAATAACAAGCTGGCGCGAGTAACCACCTGTCGTATTCACCTCCGCCACGCCCTGAGTCGAGCGCAGGTAGGGCTTCACGAAGAACTCATGCACATCGTGCAACTCCATGAGCTGAGTGCGGCGATCTTGCTTCCGCTCAGGTGCATCGACTTTGTAGTCGAGCGTGTAGTAAACGATCTCGCCCAGTCCCGTAGAGATGGGGGACATCTGAGGATTGAGCCCTTCAGGAAGATCGACGGAGTCCAGCCGCTCACTCACCAACTGACGAGCGCGAAAGACATCCACGCCATCACTGAAGACGAGCGTCAACTGCGAGAGGCCTGACTTCGTTAGCGAACGAAACTCCTGCACGCCTGCGATTCCTGACATCGCCATCTCAAGCGGGTAAGTGACCAGCTTCTCAGTCTCTTCCGGTGCGAGGGCGGGCACTGCGGTGTTGATCTGCACCTGGGTGTTCGTGATGTCGGGCACCGCATCCACTGGCAAATGCATCGCCGAGAACACGCCTGCCACGAGGAGGAGCAGGGCGCTGATGATGACGAGAAGGCGGTTGGACAGGGAGAAATTCAGGATCGCTGAGATCATCGTGCGCCCTCCATGGCTGCGCCGGTGAGTCGTTCGATCTGCATCCGATGGCTCCATGCCTGACGGTGTGTTTCAATGAGTGTATCGAGGGCATCGAGGTAGCCTCTTTGCATCTCGACATACGTCGTCGCAGGCACGGCACCGAGGCGGTAGTGATGATCGGCTTCGGCTGCGGCCTGCTGGAATTCCTTCTCCGTTTCGGGACGCCAGTGACTCAGTGCTTCCAGTTCCGACGCATACTTGCTGCGTTCGATGGTGAGGTCGCGCTCCAGATCACGCAAGGTGGCAGCGATCATCGCCTCGGCTTGCATCTGTCGCGCTTCTTCAGCGGCGATGTTGCCTTTGTTGTTGTTCCAGAGGGGAAGGGGAATAGAGAAGACAATGCCGCCTTCTTTCTCCGCCTCATCAGTCAGGCTCTCGCCAGCGAAGTAGGGGCCAAAGCTAAAGTTGCCCCAGCGCTCGGACTTGGTGAGGTCGATCTTCAAGCCCTGGCGTGCAAGCTGGAGTCGCTGCTGCTGAAGCTGGAAGTTGTTCTTTGCTGCTTGGGCTTTCAGAGCGGCCAGTTCGGGCACAGGAGGGAAGACGGGAGTCTGGGCGTCGAGGTTGAGTTCATTGTCGGAAGGCAATCCGCAGAGAAGGTTCAAGGTGACACGGGCTTCGACGGCGGCCTTCGTGGCATCTGTCAGTGCGCGATCACTGGTGAGCAGGGTAGCCTCCAGAATGCGGCGCTCCAGTCGTGCGCTGACGCTGCCCGTATCACGTTGAACGAGCACCTCGATCAGCTCTTCGAGACGCTGGCGAACTTCGCGAGTGGCATCCACCTTGCGCTGAAGGAGGCTGTAGTCACCCGTGCGGGTGCGAACTTCATTGCTTAGCAGAGCCTTGAACTGAAGCAGGCCGAGTTCAGCCAGTGCGATGTCCCGTTCGGCGATGGCTTTGCGAAGTGCGATGCGTCCAGGGAAGTCGAAAGTCTGAGAGATTTCAGCCCGAAAAACCAACCCGTTTTCCTTGGCACTTGGGGCTCGACTTTTGGATACCTTACCTGCCAGTTCACTGCTGAACTCGGGGTTCGCAATCTGGGTAGCCGTGATTTTGCCAGCTCTGGCGGCAGCGATTTCAGCTTCGTAGTAGCGAATCTCCGGGTTCGTTTTGATAGCGTTGGCGACAAGAGTTTCGGTCGAGGCAGCGTGGATGCTGGAATGAAGAGTGAGGAAGGTGAGAATGGAGAAAAGAGAGAGGGTTTTCATGGGCTTGGAGGGGCGCAGCAGGCGAGGGGGTTAGGCTTGGTTTGATGATCACGGCAGTTCGCTGCCGGGGATCAGGGATCACTGCCGTGGCCTGGAGAGCGGCAGTTCCCAGAGAGAATCGGAGAGCCCTGAGGGCAGGTTCCCGTTCTGATCAAACGAGCAACGCCATCGTGCCCAGGCTGGCCTGGGGCCGAGCGCAGCGGTCCGCCTTGCTGCGGACCCTCCACCTAACATCCGTGGGCAGTGCCATCGCTGGGCGCAGTGCCCACGCGGTGATGACTGGCCCTTCATTGAAACTGAGGGCCTTCGCGCTTGGCCCTGAACGAGCCGTAGTGGTAGTCTTAGCCTCGGTGTAAAATTCGGTCGCTCTAGTAAAGACGTGATCACCGTGGCCATTGAGCAAGCATAGGCTGCTGAGCGCTCGGGTAAGTGGTCGGCGATGATCTGAAACCTGGATCGTAGGCTGGGTGGCTTGCTGATGGCAGAGCACCACGCGGACGCCCGATTCAGTCCACTGCACTCTCACCTCATGCTCGCCACTGATCTCGGCGAGCGTCGCAAACGCGAACGAACTCAGCGACGTGCAACTCCAACCATACAGGCAGAGTAGCAGAAGAGCAGTGAGCTTGGAAACAAGGTGACGCATGTGAGAGGCCAACAATTACTCCAACGGTCGGGCACCGAAAATTCTACGGATGGCTTGCGTCTTGATGGATGATCAATTGTTCATCCAAGTGTGAGAGAAACTAAGGCCTGAAAAAATTGGGCTTGCCAGGATTGCATCTGTAATCCAAAGATTACACGCGTAATCCTGAGCGACACTTTCCATGCCCACGCCACCACCTGCCCCCAAGATCACCGAAGCTGAATGGGCCGTCATGCGTGTCTTCTGGCAGCTCGGCGAGGCCGCTCTCGGTGATGTGGTGCGTGCGCTGGAGGATCAGCTCGACTGGAAGCCACGCACCGTGCAGAGCCTGATGCGTCGCTTGGTGGAGAAGGGCGCTTTGATCTCGGAGTCGCAGGGCCGTGACTTCCGCTACCGCCCCGCCTTCACTCAAGATGAGTGTCAGCTCGATGAAGGACGGAGCTTTTTGCAACGTGTGTTCGAGGGACGCCTCACGCCCTTTGTCGCTGCGATGGTCGAGAAGCAGGAAGTTTCCAAAGACGAGCTGCGCGAACTCCGCGCGCTACTCGACGAAGCCGAAAAGAAATCTCTCACCCGCAAACGCTCATGAGCACGGACACGATTCTCCACTGGTTGCTACGCACGTCGCTCGAAGGCAGCGCGTTGGTTTTGATCGCGCTGTCGATTCGATGGGCGATGGGCTCGCGGCTCACACCCGGATGGCGGGTGGCGATGTGGGGTGTTGTGGCATTGAAGCTGGTAGTGCCTGCCTCGCTGCCAACTATCGGCCTCGGTAGCTTGTGGTCCGACCGCGTAGCGGTCACGGAAGGTAGCCGTGGACTTCAGTCCACGGTCAGTCCACCACAGATGATGTCGTCGCGTAGCGACGAAGGAACCGGGCCGATCAACATCGTCGCTGTGGGTTCCGGTGCCGCTATGCGACACGCCCTCTCGTCCGATGTGGACCGTGGGTTAAAACCCACGGCTACCTTCCTTGATCGCTATGCGATCACCGTCGTTTGGGTGCTGGGAGCCATCGCGATGTTGGGAGTGATGTGGATGCGAGAGATCCGCTTCCGTCGTGCGCTCGCTTGCTTGCCGATGAACACGGATCGTCATTTGGCGGCGCTGGTCGATGATGTCGCTCGCATGGTGGGTCTTCGCCGCACGCCGAGCATTGTTTTGACTGAAGCTGCCACCATTCCAGCGGTCACTGGACTCGCTCGCCCTGTGCTCCTGATGCCGCGTGACTGGTCCACACAGCTCACTGACGAAGAACTCGATTCCATCCTTCGCCACGAGCTGCTGCACCTCAAGCATCACGACCTGTGGCTGAACTGGGTCGCCGCGCTGTTGAACGCGCTTCACTGGTTCAACCCGCTCGCCTGGATCGCTGTCGCTCGCTGCCAGGAAGATCGCGAGCTGCGCTGCGACGAGCGCGCACTCGCCATCGCCGAGCCCTCGCAACGCATCGCCTATGGGCGCGTGCTGCTGCGCCTCCAGGAACATTTCACCGCACCGCCCGCCATTGCAGGAGTGGCACCGTGCGTCCGCAACCATCCACCCCTGCATCAACGCATCCTCATGATTACCCAACCATCCTCTCATCGTCCGTGGTTCCACGCGCTCTGCTTTGCCTCGCTGAGTCTTCTCGTCTGCCTTTCCTTTGGCTCCGCTCAAGCTCAGGAAGAAAAACCCGGACGCACCCGCGAAGGGGAGCGCATTTCACCGGAAGGCACTGCACCGCGCAAGGGCGGTGAGGAGGATGGCGCGATGCGCAAAGGCGAAGCCGACGGCATGAAGAAGCGCGGTGAAGGTGACGGTGCTCCCAGGACCGGTGCCCGCGATGGCGAAGGCAAGCGCAAGTCCGCCGAAGGCGATGGTGCAAAGAAGCAGGGCATGAGAGATGGCGATGGCAAGCCGAAGACGGGCACACGCGATGGTGAAGGCTCCCGCAAATCCGCTGAAGGAGACGGTGCAAAAAAAACGGGGATGAGAGATGGCGAAGGCGCGCGCAAGTCAGCCGAACGACGCGATGGTGACGCCCCCTCGACAGGCAAAAGCATTGTCCTGCGCGTGACGGACGGCGGCGACACCATCGTGATCAACGGCGAGAAGGTGGAGCACAACCGCCTGCGTGCCTTCCTTTCCGAGTTCCTCCCCGAGCATCGCGGCGATGACGTGACCATTGAGGCGGATGACGACGTGCCCTTCAAGTCCGTCGCCAATGTGTTGGACGCAGCTCGCGACAATGGCGCGAAAGGCGCGAAGATCACCAGCGCAAGCAAAGGCGATCATTGATCGGTTTTCATCGTTGAATCTCTCTTACCATGAACACTCGATGCCTCATCATCGTGGGTCTGCTGGGTTGCGTGCCCGCCGTCAGCTCTGCAGCCACGCCTGCGGAAGTGAAATCCGCTTTGGTCAAAGTCGTGTCGTTCATGCACTCGCACGCTGCGGTGCATGGCGGCTACGTCTATCGCTACAGCGCCGACTTCAAGCTGCGCGAAGCGGAAGGCATTCCGGGGCCGGATACGATCTGGATTCAGCCACCGGGAACGACGGCGGTGGGCGATGCCATGCTGGATGCGTATGAAGTCACCCAGGACAAGTCGTGTCTGAACGCCGCAGTCGATGCGGCGCGTGCAGTCAGCCGCACGCAGTTGCAGAGCGGTGGTTGGGATTACTCGGGGGACTTCGGTCAAGACCGCAGCAAGGCTGGGCAATACAGTCGCGCCGTGGATGGGGCGGTCGCGAACAGAGGCGCGATGACCGCTCACGAGCCTGGCTGGCATGTCTGGAAACAACGCAAGCTCAAGACCAACCTAGCCACGCTCGACGATGATGTAACGCAGAGTGCGACGCGACTGCTGGTGCGAGTGGATGCGTCCTTGAAGCAGCAGGACGAGGAGATTCATGATGCGGCAGGCTTTGCTCTCATCGCCTTGCGCAGCGTGCAGTATCCGAACGGTGCGTGGTCGGCCTCGTTCGATGCACTCACCAAGGGCGAGTTCAGCAAAGAACTCTATCCCATCAAACCTGCGTCCTACCCCGCCGACTGGCCGCGCAAGTGGCCGAAGGATTTCACGGGCTGCTATGTCTTGAACGACAACCTGCACGCCACCGCGATGCGCACCTTGTTGCTCGCTGCGAAGCTGGACAACGACACCGATGCCCTCGCCGCAGCGAAGCGCGCGGGTGACTTCCTTCTTCTCGCGCAGATGCCTGATCCTCAGCCCGCGTGGGCTCAGCAGTATGATGCGGACATGCATCCGTGCTGGAGCCGCGCGTTTGAGCCGTCGTCGATCAGCGGTCGCGAATCGCAGGCCGTGATGTGGGCGTTGATTCGATTGGTCGAGGCGATGGGTGACAAGAAGTATCTCGCGCCGATTCCTCGCGCCGTGGAGTATTTGAGGAAGTCGCGCCTGTCGAATGGGAAGGTGGCGCGGTTCTATGAGTTGCAGACGAACAAGCCGCTCTACTTCGTGCGTGGCAAAGGCGGCAAGGGATTCGAACTGAGTTACGATGGCACCAAGGCCTCATCGAACTACGGCTGGGAGTGGGACTTCGAAGGCGATGCCATCATGGCTGCGCATGAGGCGTTGTTGCGTGGCGCGAAGCCGGTGTATCCGAAAGCCGAAAAGGAAAGGTGGAGCCTGCCGCCATCGGATGCCGACGTGGATGCGATGCTGAAAGCGATGAATGCAGAGGGCGCGTGGCTGGAGACTGATGAGGAGCGCGGATGGATGCGCGATGCTTCCGGCAAGAAGGTGAGTCCGCCAGGTGGTGTCATTCACAGTGACACCTTCGTGCAAAACGTCCGCGCGCTCAGTGCGTGGTTGAAGGAGAAGAAGTCATGAGTGCGCGGTTAAGAGTAGCCCAGTTGCGCCGCAACTGGAGTCTTGTGACTTCCGTCCGATGGGTGAGCCTGCTCGCCAGTTGCGGCGCAACGGGACTACTTTTGGCCGCCCTTCCTCCGAAGCCCAGCGATCTCCCCTGGTCTTTCCAACGTCTCGCACGCCCCGCCGTTCCAAAGACGCAGAACACCGCGTGGCCGAAGGACGACATTGATCGCTTCATCCTCGCCAAGCTGGAAGCCGCGAAGCTGTCGCCGAACGCGGATGCCTCACGCATCGCTCTCATCCGACGCGCGGCCTTGGATCTCACAGGCTTGCCGCCAACGTGGGATGTAGTCACCGCGTTCATCAACGACCCGCAATCTGATGACGCAGCCTTCGCGAAGGTCATCGACGGCTACCTCAAGTCTCCTCGCTTCGGCGAGCGTTGGGCGCGGCATTGGCTCGATGTCGTGCGCTATGCAGACAGCAGTGGCCGCACCTGGAATGCGCCGATCACGTATGCGTGGAAGTATCGCGACTGGGTGATCGACTCGTTCAACAACGACAAGCCTTACAATCGCTTCGTGGCCGAGCAGATCGCGGGCGACTTGCTGCCTGCGAAGAGCGTGGAGCAACGGCGCGAGCAAATCATTGGCACGGGCCTGCTGGCGCTCGGGGCTATGGACCTCACGGAAGGCAGCGCCGAGCGCTTCACGATGGATCAGATCGACGATCAAATCGATGTGACCACGCGCGCCTTCCTCGGCATGACCATCGCTTGTGCCCGTTGTCATGATCACAAGACGGACCCGGTTACGCAGAAGGACTACTATGCTTTGGCGGGAGTGTTTTACTCCTCGCGCACTTTGCCAGGAACAGCTCACAAAGGAGACATGACGAGTGCTGGATACGTCGATCCCGAGATGCTGATCGACCTGCCAGCGAAGGTGACGGACGAAGTCACGCCACCATCGAAGCTGCCTGAGGGCGTGCATTCGATGGCGGACTACTCGGAGGCATCGAGTGCGGATCGGAAGGCGGTGATCAAGTATGATGCCGATGCCTACTTTGCCATCGGTGTGCTGGAGGCGAAGCCGCAGAACTGCGAGCTGGCGGTCGGTGGTGATCCGTATGATCGCGGTGCCGCACCCCATCGTGGAGCGATGAGTATTCCTTCGCTGCCCAAGCTGCCGCCCGTGGCTCCAGGCGCATCGGGCAGATTGGAACTCGCCAACTGGATCACGCAGCCCACGCATCCGCTCACCTCGCGCGTGATGGTGAATCGCGTGTGGGCGCACCTGTTCGGCAAAGGCATCGTGCGCACCGTGGATGACTTCGGCATGACAGGCTCGTCGCCGAAGAATGCGGAACTGCTCGACCACCTTGCCGTGCGTTTTGTCGTTGAGGGCTGGAGCGTGAAGAAGCTGATCCGCACGATCATGCTGAGTCATGCCTACCGGCTGGATAGCACGGCGCAAGGAGCAGGGAGCAGGGAGCCAGCAGCACGGGTTCCTGCCGAGATTGATCCTGATAACGATATGCACTGGCGTGTGCCTCCGCGTCGGCTGGAGTTCGAGGCGATTCGTGATGCGATGCTGATGGTGGCGGGTGAGCTGAAGCTGGAGCGTCCTGAAGGCATCCAAGTCGCAGGCACGGGTGGCAAAGGGAACACAGGCCGCACGCGCAGCTTGCTGGATGTCGAGTCCCCGTATCGCACCGTGTATCTTCCCGTGCTGCGCGACTTGCTGCCGGATGCGTATTCGACTTTTGACTTCCCGCCGCCGACGCAGATCAAAGGTCAGCGCGATGTGACCACCGCAGCACCGCAGTCGCTGTGGTTCATGAACAGCGGCTTCAGCGAACGCATCGCCAGTGCGGTGGCGGAGCGTGAGTCGGATGTGACTGCATTGTATCACCTGCTGCTGAGTCGTGAGCCGACTTCGGATGAAGTCGCGGACGCCAAGGAATTGATCACCGATGCGGGCGTCGCTGCGCTGGTGCAGGCGATCATCGGCTCGGCTGAGTTTCGTTATGTGTTTTGAATTGGTCGAATAATGGCGGGTAAAGTCATGAACATCTGAGTCCCCATCATTCTACCCTCCATGATTCTACCTTTATGATGAACCGTCGCTCACTCCTTGAATCGTCCAGCCTCGGCTTCGGCATGTTGGCACTGAATGCCTTGCACGCGCAGTGGGCAGGTGCGGCGCGGCCTTCGATGATCAATCCGCTGGCCCCACGGCAGCCGCATTTCGCGCCTAAGGCGAAGCGTGTCATCTTCATGTATATGGCGGGCGGGCCGACGCATCTCGATACGTTCGATTTCAAGCCGGAGCTGAAGAAGCAAGACGGCGTGAGTCGCTTGCTCGGTCCGGTCTATGATTTCCAGCCGCGTGGCCAGAGCGGCATCATGATCTCGGATGCGTTTCCTGAACTGAGCAAGCACGCAGACGAACTCTGCCTGCTCAATGGCATGAAGACCAACAACCCCGGCCATCAGCAGGCGACCGTGGCGTTGCACATCGGCAGCGAGATGTTTGTGCGTCCGTCGATGGGCGCGTGGGTGGTGTATGGCCTCGGCAGCGAGGCGGAGGACTTGCCGGGCTTTGTCACGATTGATCCGATTCAGGATCAAGGCGGCGCGATGAACTACGGCTCCGCGTTTTTGCCAGCGACGTTTCAAGGCACACGACTCGGCACCGGATCGAGTGGCGTGCCGAACCTGAGCGGCAGCTTGTCCGAGTCGGCGCAGCGGAAGCAGCTCGACTTCATTCAGAAGGCGAACCGTCGCCTGCTGGAGAAGCAGCCCGCGCATCCCGAGATCGAAGGCATCATCCAGAGCTACGAGATGGCGGCGAAGATGCAGACCAGCGTGCCTGCGGTGCTCGATCTCGCAGGCGAGCCGGACAGCATTCGCAGCCTCTACGGACTCGATGACAGCGAGACCGAACGCTTTGGCACGCAGTGCCTCATGGCCCGCCGCATGGCGGAGAAGGGCGTGCGTTTCATCCAGCTCACCAGCAATGGCTGGGATCATCACAACAACTTGCGCGAGTCCCTCGGCGGTCGCGCGAAGGCCATCGACAAGCCCATCGCTGGACTCATCGCCGATCTGAAGCAGCGCGACATGCTCAAGGACACCCTCATCGTCTGGGGCGGCGAGTTTGGTCGCGGCACGCATGGGGACAATGACGTGCGCAATGGTCGCGGTCACAACGCCAAGGGCTTCAGCATGTGGATGTGCGGCGGCGGGGTGAAAGGCGGGATGCGCTACGGCAGCACCGACGAACTCGGCGGCGAAGCCATGGAAGGCGTGATGGGCACGCATGATCTGCACGCCACCATCCTACATCTCCTCGGCCTCCATCACGAGCGCCTGACCTTCAAGTATGCAGGCCGAGCCTTCCGCCTCACCGACGTGGCCGGCGAGGTGCATGAGAAGATCATCGCCTAGCAGACCGCCACATGGTCTAAACTTGCGGACAGGCTCCTATCATTTTGTCTTCCCGGATGAACCGCCAGTGGGGCTGTTGCGGGCGCAGTGGGAGTTGACCAGATTCGGGGCGGAGCCGAAAAACTCGAAGACGAGGCTGATGGGCGGAGCGATAGCACACCTCTCCGGGGTCATAGACCCACGGCTTCAACACGCCGCGCGACTTGGGTTGAAGCCGGTCTCTATGAGGCCGGAGAGTTGTGGAGCCGAATGCACCAGTGGCTCCCAAAACCGAGTATTCGGATGCTCCCTTCGATCAATGAGCCCTCAGGCCGTCGGGCGTTGCTTTTTTCACGACCCTTTTTACTCGATCCCCTAGAAACGCGGGGTCGCCACAGGGAAATCTCCCCGGCTGGCACTGGCACCTGAGCTTGGCCGTTCGCTTCTCTCCACGGTGCCGCCAGTGGTCCCCACAGGGCGGGGAGCGAGTCGTCTGGAGCCTGCAAAACGCGGTAAATCGCATAGCCCGCCTTGCCCGGTGCCTGCAAAATGAGGCAAATCGCACAGCCCGCCGTGCCCGGAGCCTGCAAAACGCGGCAAATCGCACAGCCCGCCGTGCCCGGTGCCTGCAAAATGGGGCAAATCGCACAGTCCGCCGTGGCGGATGCCTGGCATTGTGTCCGAGGAGCCCCGCGCTGCGCGGGCCTCTTCAGGGAGCGGTGCTGCCAGACTCGCCGCTCCCCCTGTTATTCCCCACTTAACTGTGGACGAATCCGATTCGCCCACAATTAAGTGTGGCTAAACAATGTTCGCCCAACTTCGAGAGCGCCATCCGATGAACTGGATCACCGAAAACATAGCCATCGGGAACTACCTCGACGCGACCGATACACCAACCCAGCAAGCGGAGGGCATCGTTTCACTGCTTTGCCTCGATGGTAAGCTCAAGCCTTCGGACGCCCAACGGTTGGGATTGACTGAGATTGTCTCTGTGCCTCTCATCGACGGTGCCGGGAACTCATCCGACGCCTTTGAGCTAGCAGTTCGTGCAGTCGAGCGTCTTTCGACACGTCGCCCAAAGCTTCTTGTTCAGTGTCATGCTGGCCGTAGTCGCTCCGTGATTGTTGTCGCCGCTCATCTCATGCGGACACAGAAGCTACGACCACAGGAAGCCATTCAGCGTGTAGCAGAGCATCGAGAGATCGCCATTACTTCCGGTCTTGAGCGCTTACTGCGTGCTGCATGGCTTCTAGGCGATTGATCACTACCACCAGTTCACAATGAGCAACCACAACGACCAAACAAGGGCGAACAAAACGGATGCAGGCAACGGCTCGAAGGCTACCTGTCGTGTCAGCAACGTCTTGCGCTCGCCGTCGCCTGATCCGAGACGTTCGCCTAACTCCGAGCATCACTAGCCATGCAACCGCTACACAGACTCACCCTGAGCGTGTTTGCTGACTATCATCAGTTCTACATCTGGGATCCCATTCTATCTGGTCAGATTGCACCCGATGATTACACGGACGCTGACATCGCCAACCGGGTCAAGATTGCAGAAGGAGTGGTTGTTGTTCAGCCCGTCCGGAACATGACGGTTCCGGTTGAGGTCAGTATTTGGCCAGCAGAGCCCGACGTTCATTATGCTGATTGGCAGCATTGCGCCACAGCGCCGCTTAAGGTGCAGAGCGGCCAGATTCAGATTCACGAGTGCACAGGAAGTGCGCTTGCTGACATCTCAGTTCCTTCCTGTGACTACATTGTCCGATGCCTGTTTCGAGGTTTGGACACGCTTTCTCCCAATGGCTTGGATGGACAGGACTTTTACTCGATTCAGCTCTGGCCCGGTCATTCCTCCGCGCTTACCGTCATCAAGGCTTGGGCCGAGCCATCCGCATGAACACTCACAACGACCAACCCAAGGCGAACAAAACGGATGCAGGCAACGGCTCGAAGGCTATCTGTCGTGTCAGCGACGTCTTGCGCTCGCCGTCGCCTGATCCGAGACGTTCGCCTCAAGCGCTTTGCGTGCAGATCGTTTCGACGTAAATGGTCCAGCGACCTTGCCATTTACCATGCTAACCAAGGTCCACCAGTTCTCATGAGGGAAGCGTCCATAGCGGACTGTGTTTCTTGATCTCACTTCGAGGATGTCGAATCTGTCCTGCAAGGCCACGATCCAGAAACCGCAGCGAGTAACGTAATCCTGGAACACCAAAGGCGAACAAAGAAAATGCAGGCAACCATTCGAAGGCTGTCTGTCGTGTTGTTGGAGTCCTGTGCTCATGGTGCCTGATTTTTGACGTTCGGCCAACCAACAGCATCACTCGCCATGAGACTACAGTCATTACTTGCTCTGTTTATGCTAGCTGCCACCACTATCCCTTCGTGCGCCGAGGACGCAGCCGAAAAGGCGCTGAGTGAGGCTAGAACTTTCGCACGATAAGGCGACTACGCCAAGGCCCTCGAACGGCACGAGTGGTTTCACAAGCACGCTCTGGGTATCAGGCCGTCATATTACGGCGTGAGACTTTCGTTTGCACTCAGCGATTGGAAGCGTCTGGGCGAAAAGTATCCGCCAGCGCTAGTCTCCCTCAAAACAATACGAGATGAAGGAGCGGCGGCTCTCGCCGCCGGGACAGCCACAAGGGAGATTTTCCATGATGTTTCCAGTATCAATCGCGAAATAGGAGAAGATGGTTTGACTGTGGCCATCTTCAAGCGCCTACACTCAGACCACCCTGAACTTGCCAAGAAGTGTTTTCGTGTTGCTCAGGACACCCTCATTGAGAAGGGTGAGATTGATCTATTCTTGCATTATGCGGG
>CAUJJC010000146.1 GCA_963204975.1 Verrucomicrobiota bacterium
GAGCGTCAAACCTTCGCGATGGGTGAAGGTGAGGGCTGGCAGTTCCATCATCGCGGCGGTGATGTTGGTGCCGGTGGTGTCATTCACGGTCCACCCATCAAAGACTTGTCCCACGCCGGGCTTCGCCGTGAGGGTGTAGGGCTTTCCCAAGTTGCGGAAAGAACTGGGGGCAAAACCAGCGCTAACACTGCCTACTCCAGACACGCCAACCATCAGTGGGCGTGTCACAACGAAGGTGCTGTTTGTCGTTGGGGAACTGTTGCCGTTCGAGTCGATGGTTCTGGCTGAAATGGTGTTGGTGCCGCCGATGGGCATGATGGCCAGCGAGAAGCTGGTGCTGGGGGCTCCTCGTGTCGCGACAGCAGCCTCTACCTCAGGGCCACCGTTCAGCCCGATGAGCACGCGATCAACGGCGTGGTTGTCCTTCGCGGTGCCTGAAAGGGTGAATGAAGAGCCCACGGTCAGCGGCAGCGTGGCACCATTCACCACGGGCGTCATCACCGGAGCTGCGGGCACCAAAGACTCTGGGTTCACCGTCACAGTCTGGACTCCGCTGTCGATCACTCCCACGCCTGCCAGGGAAATGGTGCAGTGATAGTTTCCTGCATTGCTGATGTCTGCGCGGGTAAGTGTCATCGTGGATTTGTCAGCACCCGAGATGATTTGGACTGGCCCAATGCTTCCATTGCTCAGTGGCGCATTGTTCTTCTTCCACTGGTAGGTGAATGACTTCCCGATGGGTGCGGCAGTTGTCACGGTGAGAGTCAATGTCTTGTCCTCTGTGATGGTCACAGACTTGGCGGCAAGATCGACCACGCCGATGTCAGCCGTGGTGCTGGTGTCACTGCCAATGTCATTGGTGATGACCGCTTTGTAGGTCCCAGCGTGAGCAAGTGCCACCACTGCGATCTGATGTGAGGCACCGGTTGCACCTGGAATAGCGATGTTGTTTCTCGACCACTGGTAGTTCAATGCATTACCGGTGCCATCTACCAGGAGCGAAA
This sequence comes from Verrucomicrobiota bacterium, assembly GCA_963204975.1. Taxonomy (GTDB): domain Bacteria; phylum Verrucomicrobiota; class Verrucomicrobiia; order Verrucomicrobiales; family Verrucomicrobiaceae; genus JAEUHN01. The sequence goes on from CAUJJC010000146.1 coordinate 1,005, forward strand.
GAGACGAGCCCAGGCCCACAATCTGACCTTGTGGGTCCGTGGTGACAATCGGCATGGTTTGTATCGGAGCCCAGCGCAGTTCGATGGCCTTGGGGGAACTGGTGGTGTTGGTGACCAAGCTGAAGTTTCCGTATGCTGAAGAGCTAAGGCCTGCGGAATCGAGCACGGCACCCTGCGCTAGAACGAAGGCTCCCGTAATGACAGGAGCACTGAGCAGTTTCCAAGTGTGTCGCTGCTGCCAGAAGGGAAGGGTGAAGTCCGTGGTGCTGCCTGCGGCATCCAGTTTCACAGCGACTTGTGATCCCGCCACAATGGTGGCGGCGCTGGCTGTCATGCCTCCCCCTGTGACAGTGTTGTCCAGCAGGCTAACAGACAAATGGCTGCGATTGGTGTAGGTCACACTGCCCAGAGTTTGGGCGGGCTGATTGTTGGCGATTTCTTGTGTGCCATCCATGAACAGATTGCCTGCCAGTTTTCCTGGACCTGCAAGCACACCATTGGGATTTACCGTCGCGCCGTGAGTAGAGACTAGGGTTGTGCCGCTGGCCAATTCCAGGCGCGTGGTGCCTCCGCCGCCACCGATCTGGAGGGTGCGCACCGTCACATTGGCAGCCGGGCCATTGACTGTCGCACTGCCCAAGGGGTCGATAATCACATCGCGCTGTGGGCTTGGCATCAGGCTGAATTTCCAATGTGCAGGCGCATCCCAGGTGCCGCTGCCACCTGTCCACCATCGTGAAGGTGGAGTGAATCGCAGCACAGCAGTGCGATCCACATTGGCAGTCGGCGAAGGCTTGAGTTCTGCGCGATAACAGATCTGGCCGGCATCGTTGGCGGGTCCCTGATTGGCGAAATAGGGAGTGCCGGAATAGTCGGTCCCCAGCGTCAGCGAATGAACGATCCCGCCAGCCACCTCGTCGCCCACGGAGACGGCGGCCACGGTCTCATCGCCATCCGACATGAAGATGCGGTCACCGCCAGAGGTGCTTGCTTTGAAGATGACGTAGCCTGTGTTGGTGAGAATGGGGGCGGCATTGCTCAGATTGCTCATCGTGCCACCGCCAGGGGCCGACTGCCCTTCGAGAGCCACGGCTTTGATGGTCCCGGCTGTCCAGAGGATGATGCCATTGCCATAGGAAACAAAGACCACCTGCCCCGCTTCGTTGATCAACGGCTTGCCCCATGTGACGCCCCCCAGTTGAGCGATTCCAGGCACAGTGTCTGTGGATTGGACCGCCACTTGTGTGCTTGCTGACGTTCCTACTCGTAAGAGGGCGTTGCTTCCAAGGAAGGCTACGGTGCCCGCGTTGTTCATCGTGAACTCGTCCGCGTTGTTGCTGTTGGGAATCTTCAGCGTTGTAGTTCCGTTCCACTGGTAAAGGGCTGCGCTGGCGTTGGTGGTGGTGGCAGAGCGGAAAGTGACCAATCCCGAGTCATTGACCGCCATGCGTTGAGCGCCGAAGCCGAGATTGTTCAGCAAGAAGGTGCCCTCGGCTTCGGGGGCCGCATCACCGTGCAGAGCTACGGCAGTTACCACTGGAGTGGTCCCGTTCAGCCGGGCGTAGTAGTAGCCGCCACCCGCGCCCGCTTGCGTTTTGGCATAGAACACCACCTGCCCGCCCGGACCCACACTCCAAGAAGTGCCAAACTGAAAGTCACGGAAGGTGCCACCACCTGGGGCGGACTGTCCCTCATAGGCCAGCCGATAACTCGAACCATCAGGCTTCACTAAATACAGGCCGACAATATCTGTCGTGCTCGGCGGCAAACGGAACTCAGCCATAAACACAGCATAGCCCCCGGCATTGGCAATGTGGTCAGCCGTGAAGGAAACCACATCTTGAAACACGCCCCCTCCTGGAGCTGTCATGCCTCCTGACGCGAGTGCTTGCACGACATTGCCGGAGCCTCTCCAGAAGCCGCTTGCATAGCTGACTCCAGGCGCGCTGTAATTACCTTGATAAAACACATCCCCTGTGTCTGTCACGGCGCGCGGTGCTTCCAGGAAGCTGAACTTGATCCCATTGACGTTGGTAGTTTTGGTCTCAGCAATCAACACATGCCCAGGCATATCTCCGCATGCAGCGTCTGGAATCGCGAAAGCGACAAGTCCGCAAGCGGCGGTCATCGCCAGCCTTTTGAGGCTCAGGTGACATGGAGTCGTGGCACCTGTGGCAGCGATCATGCTTGGAGTTGAATCTTCGAGTTTCATGAGAGGAGTAGGAATGCGGTTGTGAGAGGTTCTTTTGAGCTTTGATCGTGCAACGGGAGATGCTTCACGAAGTCCTTTCTGTCGCACAAGACATGGAGCCAAAGAGTTCGGGCGAAAAACAGATGCAGGGTGATCCATCCACAGGAGTCAATCAATTGAACGGCCTCATACTCTCGGCCCGCCAGCGAGCGTGCTGGGCTTCGATGGCGGCGCGTTCGCGGGCTTCGCTTTGGGCTCGATCACGGGCTTCATCGCGTTCGCGGTTGCGTTGAATCTGGTCGTTCATCTGGCGCTGGGTGTCTGCATCGTCGCCGGAGTTGCTGGAGTTGCTGGAGTTGCCTGCGCCGTCGAGCAGGTGTGATCCGGCCCACAGCAGACCCGCGATGACTGCGAGGCCAGCGACGGTGCTGGCGATTTCCTCTTTTTCAGAGGGCAAGGATTTGCCGGTCCTGCTGGCGATGGCGTTGATCGCGGTGGACAGCGGCTCGCTGATGCGGGTGTGGCCAGCTTGTTCCAGACCATTCACGGTTTCACGTCCGGCTTTCATGAGGTGATCGTAATGAGCCTGCGCTGCTTGGCGACGGGCGGCAGCCTGTTGGCGGATAGACTGGCCTACGTTGCGGGAGTTGTGGTAGAGCGTCGGATTGGTGTGGCCGAAGACAGTGGGCTTCAGCCAGCGTCGTGCATCGGCCTCCGCAGCGCGGGCTTGCTTGTCCGCATCATAGATGCCCTGGCGGGCGCGCATGAGGGCGGTCTCGGCGTCGAAGAGATTGGTGATCAAGCATGAGAGCTGGAAGCTGGCGGTGCTCTGCGCGGTGGGCTGTGTGGCGGAGAGGCTGCCAAGGTTGCTGGCGCAGGCACGCGCGGTGGCCGCGTCAGCGCTCTGGCTCAGCGGGGCCAGAAAACGTCCGACAGCGGCGGTATCGAGGTTTTCATAGCGAAGACCGGCGTGGGCAGCGACAGCGAAGACCAGCGTGGCGAGGAGGGTGATGGCTTGTTTCATGGCAGGATGTGGAGTGCGTTCACTCATCTCCCTCGCAAGCCGTCCGCGCCGGTTGCAGAGAAAGTGAATTATTTTTCCGAGAAGCCGTGAAAGCTCGCCAATGCGTGCCTCAGCGAGGTTGATAGAATGCCGTTGCTGTTCGGATTGAGGGATGATGGGACACGGCCTCACTTCAGCAGCCCTGATTTCCGATGTGTATCGGCGATGTCCAGCAGGCAGCGGGCGAAGGGCGCGGGGAGATACCAGTGAACGTTGCCCAGCTTCACCAGGGTGACGCTCTTGTCATTGCTCTGGCGGACCTGATAAAAGGCTCCTGGACGGCCTTCGTTGATGAAGTCGTTGTAGGGTCCGATGTTGCCGTCCCACGGCGGTGGTGCGCCGGGCGGGCCGAAGGGCGGATGCATGGCGCGCAGGGTCTCGATGGAGAACTCGCGCAGGATGTGCAGTGGCTTGGCCTGGGATTTGAATTGCACGCCCACAAGCTGGAGCTTTCGGTCGGTGATGAAGTAGATGAGGTTGAACGACTCATCGAGGTCCGAGAAATAGCGGCGTTGGTAGCACTTGATGGTTAGAGAGTCGTGCGGGAAGCCGTCATTCTGGAAGGGCTTCACTGGCACGGCGGCCACATCGCGAGGCAGTAATTTGGTCGCTTCATCCAGCGGCATCAGCCACTTGAACGGTGGCACGATCATGTCGGGCACGGGCTCCTTGCTCGGCGCGGCGTTGCCCACGGCCATCTTGGCGAAAAACTCCAGTTCCTCGAGTTCCTTCACCTTCACATTTGTGCTGCGCGGCTGCCAGTCCTTGCCCAGCACCATGCCGCCGTAGCCAGTGGAGTCCGGCCCCGCGCCGACAGGTTGAATGATGGTCGACATCGCGGGCGCGCTGCTGCCGATGAGCTTGCCACGCAGGCCGCGCAGTTGTCTCAGGCCACCGGGGAAGTCGCCGATGAACTCGCTGCGCTCGGCGTTGAACTTCGTGACCACGCTCACGTCACCCGCCTTGATCGTGATCACGTCGCCAGGCTCGCGCGACCAGTTCCAGGGCAGCAAGGCGGTGTCGAGGTGCTTCACGAGTCCGTCCTTGGTGAAGATGAGCGTGCCCTTCGTGCCGCCGGGTGCCGTGTCACGCCACGTCCATTCGTGCGCCAGCAGCACGTTGAGCAAGGCGTCGCCGCTGGGCGATGGGGGTGCAGGCCTGGGCTCAGGCTTCGGTTTCTGAGATGGTGAAGGCGATGGAGCGTCCTGCGTGCGAGATGCGGTGAGGAATGGGCGGCGGCCATCATAACCCCAAAGCTGGGTGCCGCCATTGCGCAGCGTGAGCCGGTCCTGCGCCTGTCCGCCGCCATAGATGATCTGGTAAACTCGGTCCGTATTCTGCGCAGGCGTGAGGCACTTCCAGGTGGCGTCCTTCGCCCCGCCTGCGGCGCTGGAGCTGCCGTCCGCATGCATCTCGCGCAGGCTGCCATTGAAGAACCGCCACCTGCCTGTGATCTGATCAGCGGCGAAGGCAGGCAAGGCATGAAAGTAGCACGCGAGGAGAACAAGCAGGACGCGGGAGGTGCGGGTGTGCATGGGAAGAATCAAGGTCTGGCGAGGGCGGTCTTTTCGAAGGTGGTTCGGAAGGTGGAGACCTGAGTGTCGAGCGAAGCTCGCAACGCGGATGCGCGCGACTGCCATTCGGAGGTGCTGCTGGCGATCTCGCGCTCCGCCGCCACATTGATCAACTCCGCGCAAAGCGACAGCGCGGCTCGGTAGGCATTGAGATTCGATGCCGCAGCGGCACGGCCTTCCTTCAGCAAACCGTCGCGATACCCGGTCAGCAGGGCGCGCTTGGTGTCGTGAGAGCGGTCGTCCTTGGTAGCGAGGCAGGCAGCGACGAGAGCCTTGAGGTCGTAAGCGAAGACCCTGATCGTGGGGGTGCCGGGTGGTGGGGCGGATGTGGTAGCTGATGGCGGTGACTTGGTAATCGAGGGCATCAACAATTCGGCGAGCGACACCGAGGCGTAGCCGCGAGCGAGCGGCTGGCTCAGTGATTGTATCCATTGCCAGGCGCTCAGGATGTTGTGCTTCTTCCCATGGAGCCCGCCGGTGGAGCCAAGCGTCTTCGCGTGAATTTCATCCCGATTGAAGTCCAGGTGGTCCACCGTTTTCAGGCCGTCGGCATGGGTGCGTGCCTCGTCGAGATTGCCTTCATCCACGGCAATGGAGGTGAGTGCGATGAGCTTGTGGTCGGGGTAGGACATGTCCTTCACCGTGCGCCGTGCATCGGCGAAGCGCCCGGCCTCACGTTGCGCCTTGGCGATGCGGGCGAGGGTGATGGTCCAGGGATACATGGTGAAGCCGGCACGGTTAGCGGTATCACGCGCGGCGCTGAAGTCGCCCGTGTCTGCCAGTGCGCCAATGACGTTGATCAAAGGATTGGCGAACCGGTGGCCTTTGTAGAGCGGGACGGTTGCCTTGGCTCCTGCAAGATCACCGGCTTTGACTTGTGCTGTGACAATGGAGCGGAACGCGCGCTGGAGTTCCTCCTGCTTGCCCAGGGTCTGGGCCAGTGTGCGGGCCTCGGCTATTTTGGCCTCGTAGGCAGCGACCAGGCCTTGCTTGCGCAAATCAAGGGCGGCCTCGGCGAGGCAACGTGCTCTGCCTGCGCTGGTGGTCACCACCTTTGCCACGCGCTCGGCTGTGTCGCGCTGGCCCTTCGCGTATTCGGCGGACACGATTTCTACCAATGCCATGTCTTCATCAAAGGGCTCGGTGGCGAGTTGGGCGGTGATGATGGCACCCTCCACATCGCCGCGCGCGGCTTGTTCGATAGCAGCGGCACCGAAGGCGCGACCTCGCGATCCAGCGTCATTGCACTGCTTCGCCGTCGTCAGTGCTTCCGACATGTCACCGAGCTTCGCAAAGCTGGCCGCTATGTCCTTGAGCAGACTCGACCGATGCCCGGCATCGGCGACCTGGGCGGCGTGGGCACGAGCTTCTTTGAGCAGGGATGCGCTGCCGATCTCCTTTGGTGTCGGGGGTGTGCTGGCGCTGGTCACAGGAGCCGTGTTCAACTCCTTGATCCGCACATTGCGGAAGTAGGTGGAGCCGCAGCAGCCGAGATTTTGGAGACCGATGTAGCCGCTGAGACTGCGGGTGAAGGTGTGGGCGCTGATGGTCTGGCCGTTGACTTTGACGGTGACGCTGGTGCCGTTGACGGTGACTTCCATGTCGTTCCAGGAGCGCACGGGCAGCGGGAATTTGCGGTCCTTGATCACGTTCGGGATGCAGCCGGTTTCGGTGCCGCTGATCTCGGCCTCGTAGCTGCCGGAGGGGAAGAGCGCGGGCTTCGCGGTCCCGAGATAGGGCAGGCTGAAGAGCACGCCGGAATTCGTGCCCAGCGCATCGACGGCGAACTCCACCCGCAGCACGAAGTCGGAGAACCTGCGCGCCGAATACCAGTAGATGCCCCAGGGTTCGCGCACGCCGACGGGCGTGGAGGTGATGAAGACGCCGTCTTTGTTTCTCATGCTGCCCTCGCCGCAATGCTGCCAGCCACTGGTGTGGTCGCGATCAAGGAGCGGCGTGAAGCCCTCGTCGCGCATCACCGTGGCGCCACCGAGCGGCGGCTCGGGATTCTCCGGCACGCGATACGCGGTGATGCGCGCGTTGCGGTAGTTCACGATGAAGCCGTCGAGCACATTGGCTTCTTTGTTCAACGTGAGGCGGTCCACATTCACGCCCTCCCAGCGCAGCATGTATTCGCAGGGCAGGGTCTTGCCCGGTTCGCGGGACCAGACACCGCGCGACCCGTCGGAGCGCTGGAATTTGCCGTCGGCAGTGAAGGCGACGAGGTAGTCGCCCGGCCACCACCAGCGACCGAGGACGGGGTCGGCGGACGTGACTGCGGGGCTGGTGCTGGGGGATGGAGGTGTTGCCTGCGGTAATGTGGTAGGCTTGGCCTGGCTGGCGTGAGTCGAAATTCGTGCTTTCACAAAGGCGAGCCACTCGGGATGCTTTTGCGCGCTGGTCCACAGCAGGTAACCACCCCCTGCGAGCGCGAGCAGCACGGCGGCCCAGATCAAACGCGCGCCCATCGAACGACGCGCGCGCACGGGCACGGGCACGGCGGAGGGTCGCGCGGGTGGGCGGAACACAGCGTTGGGCTGCGTCGGTGGTTTGGGCTGCACGCGCACCTGCGTGGGCGGCTGAGGTGGTGGCTTGGCCAGCGGTTGCGTCGCGGCCTGCACGTCCGCCTTCATTTCCTCGACCTTCTGGTAGCGAGCACCGGGGTCGATCTCCAGCGCCTTCACCACCACATGATCCACGCGGTGATCCACAAGCGCCATCGACGAGGGAAGCTGGAAGTAACCCTTCGGCGGCGCGCCCGTGAGCATCTCGTAAAGCATGATGCCCAGCGCGTAGATGTCGGAGCGCTCGTCGGCTCGGCCTTCATACACTTCCGGCGCGGCGTAGTCCGGTGTGCCCATCGCGGCACCAGGCGCGGTGAAGCGCATCGCGGCGACATCGGGCGAATGCGTTCCATCAAAATAGGCCTCGGGCTTCGGCGGCTGCGGCACACCATCGGAGTCGGTGGGCTTCATCGCGAGGCCGAAGTCGGCGAGCTTGGCGCGACCATCGCGGGTGACGAGCACATTCGCGGGCTTGATGTCGCGATGCACCACACCCTTGTCGTGCGCATACTGCATCGCTTCGCAAATCTGCACCGTGAGGCTCAGCGCTTCCTTCGCATCGAGCTTGGTGTTCGACTTGTGAATCAAGCGATACAAATCGGTGCCATCGACATACTCCATGACGAAGTAGAGATGGCCCTCTGTGGTCTGGCCGAAGTCGAAGATGGTGACGATGCCCTGATGACTCAAGCTCGCGAGCAACTGCGCCTCGCGATGGAAGCGCGCGACGAACTCGGCATTCCGCGCCAGCTCAGCGGGCAACACCTTGATCGCGACGGGCCGCTGCAAGGTGATCTGCCGCCCCTTGTAAACCGCGCCCATGCCGCCGCGTCCGATGAGGTGCTCGATCTGGTATTGCGGCAGCAGCACCGCGATGTGCGATGGCGTGGGCGGCTCCCAATGAGCAGGCACCTCGGGCACGCTGGCCTCCAGCCCGGAGTCCAGCGCACAGTCCAGCAGGCCGGTGATGCCGTTGCCAAACAGCGGGTTGTCGTCAGAGGCTGAGCTTTCGGGATTCATGTTCAGCGATGACTTCGCAAACGGTGTGCTGCGGTTGCAAACAAAGTTCAGCGATAGCCCATGAGTTCCTTCAGCTCGGCGTCGATGGCCTGCGGGGTGGGCTCTTCCAGCGTGGCGGCGATGTGGTCGCGGATGTGCTCGCGCCAGGCGGTCCGCAGGCGGAAGACGTCGTTCTTCACAGTGCCCTCGGGCCTGCTGAGTGAGGTGGCCAATTCCTTGATGTCAGGATGGCTGCGCGGATCAATGAAGGGCGCGATGGCGCGGAAGAGATCGCTTTGGCCGCGCGCGGCATAGTCGCTCTGCAGCAGCTCCATCGCGGTGGTGAAGACCGTTTGCAGCCACTGACGCTGGTAAGCAATGTCGGGCGTCACGCGATCAACCGGCTCTGCGAGCGCCTGCTGCTCCTCGCTCAGATCGCCCAAGGCCACCACCTTGCCACCGCCGCGTTTGGCCGCGTTGTCGTGGCGGAATTCATCGACCAAAAAGCTGCGCAGCCGCGTGAGCAGGAAGGCGCGCAGCTTCACGCGCGTGGACTCCGCATCGGCGAAGGCATTGTCTTCGATGAGCGCCATGAAAAAGCTTTGCTTCAAGTCCTCGGCCTCGTGCGGCGAGTAGCCTTTGCGCATGATGTAGGCGAGCACCGGCTTCTCGTAGATGCGGCACAGATGGTTCAGCGCCTGATCGGCACCGGGTTGCTTTTCGGCGATGGCGAGGCGCACCATGCTCCACATGGTGGGCGGAAAGGTGTGGGAGCCGAGGGACTGGGAGTTGTCCGGAATCATGGCTGGAAGTGACTGACGGGAGCGGGAGACGATGGGTTCGTCAACTTCCTTGCTCGAAACTCATGCACAACGCGTGCCAACAAAAAGAGGAGGCATCGCTGCCTCCTCTTCATGGTGATTGATGTGATGCCGTTCGACTACTTCAGCGCGGCTTCGACGAGCTTCTCGAGCTTGACGATGTCTTCACCGAACTTGCGGATGCCTTCGGCGGTCTTCTCGGTCGCCATGGGGTCTTCGTTCATCATCCAGCGGAAGGCCTTCTCGTTCATCTCGATCTTGTCGATCTTGAGCTTCTTCGCGGCCTTGGCGTCGAGCTTGCGCGTGACAGGCTCGGACGAAGCGGCGAGTTCAGCGAGCAGCGAAGGGCTGATCGTGAGCAGGTCGCAGCCGGCGAGTTCGGTGATCTCACCCTTGCTGCGGAAGCTGGCACCCATGACTTCCGTCTTGTAGCCGAACTTCTTGTAATAGTTGTAGATCGCGGTCACGGACAGCACGCCGGGGTCTTCAGCAGCAGCGAAGTCCTTGCCGGAGTTCTTCTTGTGCCAGTCGAGGATGCGACCCACGAACGGGCTGATGAGCTTGATGCCGCCCTCGGCGCAGGCGATGGCCTGGGCGATGCTGAACAAGAGGGTGAGGTTGCAGTTGATGCCTTCCTTCTGTAGCACTTCGGCGGCTTTGATGCCTTCCCAAGTGGAGGCGATCTTGATGAGGATGCGCTCGCGCGAGATGCCGGCCTTCTCGTAGAGCTTGATGATCTTGCGGGCCTTGGCGACGGTCGCCTTGGTGTCAAAGGACAGGCGTGCATCGACTTCAGTGCTCACGCGGCCGGGCACGATCTTGAGGATGGCCTTGCCGAAGTTGACCAGGATGCTGTCCATCACGGAGTCCACGAGGGCAGCGCCGGTGAGCTTCGAGTTCTTGTGATCGGCCACAGCGGCATCGACTAGCGACTTGTATTCGGGCTTCTGCGCAGCGGCGAGAATGAGCGAGGGATTCGTGGTCGCGTCCTTCGGCTTGTAGGCCTTCATGGATTCGAAGTCGCCCGTGTCGGCGACGACCTTGGTGAGTTTCTTGAGCTGGTCGAGTTGCGTGGCCATGTGGTTCTTGGGTTCAGGGATTTAAGGGCCGCGAAAATAGGGCCTCAGCGCCGCAGGGCAACCGGTATCCTGGAGGCTGAATGCCGAGCACTGGGGACTGGCTACTCTCTCGCATCATGCGCGCTGCTCTTGGCTGCGTAGATCGGTTTGGGCAATGTGCCAGAACCAGCGTCACCATGGGCGGACTGATCGCGGATCGCGGAGGCAATGGCTTGCGCAAGGCGCTGGCGATAGCTGCCGGTGGCGAGGTAGGCGGAGTCGGTGGCATTCGAGAGGTAGCCACATTCGACGAGGATGCAGGGGATCTCGGGATTGCGGGTGAGCCGAAGGCGGCGGCGCACCATGCCTTGGTTGCGCGAGCCCACGGCCACACTGCGCATGGCGGCGTGAACTCGTTTGGCAAGGGAGTAGCTGTCCACACGCCACCAGTAGGTCTCGGGTCCGGCGAGACGGCGTGTGCCATCGTTGAGGTGGATGCTGATGAGCACGGCATCGCCGCTGCGATTAGCGATGCGCACGCGTTCGTCGAGCGGCACAAAGGTATCGCTGGTGCGTGTCATCGTGACCTTGAAGGAACTGCGAAGCTCATCCCGGAGGCGCTGTGCGATGTCGAGCGCGACGGTCTTCTCAGGCTGACCTCGAAGTCGGCCACGAGCGCCCGAGTCCTTGCCTCCGTGACCAGCATCGATCACCACCGTGCGGAAGGCTTTGGGTCCTGCGCGGTCCCCATACTCGCTGTGACTGCCCAGGGGGCCTGCGCACGAGGCGAGGAGCAGAGCACTGATGGCACCGACGCAGGGGATGAGTTTCATGCTTGCACGATGGCTGGGCATTGGTGACAGGAAAGCACGAAGCATTCCCTGTCCGTGATGAAACGATCCCGCATTCTCATGATCGCAGTGGCGGCAGCGATGAGCGCAGCGCTGGTCTGGTGGCTCAGTGTTGGGCGCAAACCATTGATGCCGAAGATGCTGGCCCAATCACTGCCGGATCAATGTCGGCAGGTCTTGCTCGTGCTGGCACCTGACGAGCGCTCGGTGACGGCACGGATGTGGTTGCTGGAGAACAACGAGGGCGAATGGGAGTCCGTGAGAGAGCCCATCGACTGCACCTTGGGACATCAGGGGCTCGCCTGGGGAACTGGCGAACACACGGCGGTGCCGCCCGCTGGATTCCGTATCAAACGTGAAGGGGACAAGTGCAGTCCAGCGGGCGTGTTTCGCATTCCCTTTGCCTTTGGGATTGCGCCGACGGCATCCGATTTGAAGCTGCCTTACACGCCGCTCACACCCACGATCATCGGTGTGGATGATCCCAAGTCCCGCCACTACAACCAGGTGGTGGACAACACGAAGGTGCCTCGCGACTGGGATAGCAACGAGGCCATGGTGCGGCATGACCGGCTCTACGAGTGGGGAGCCTTCATCGCGAACAACCCAACTTGCACGCCAGGGCTCGGATCGTGCATCTTCCTGCACATCTGGCCCGGCCCGGGCAAAGGCACGGCAGGATGCACAGCGATGACGCCGGAGGATCTCAAAGAGGTGCTCACTTGGCTCGATCCCGCGATGGAGCCGCGACTGGTGCAGGGGCTTGAGACTTGGGAGAAGTGACTCGACTCCGCGCGGGTGCTCGCTTTTCATTCCACTCATGACTCCTGCAACCTCTCTCGGACTTGTTTTGATCATTGTTGGTCTCTCGGCCTGCGGCACCACGGATGGCAATCGCGCTGGTGCTAGCTCACTTGATGAGCCCTTGCCTTCGGGAGGCCGATTTGCGCCGCGTGCTGGTTCCGGGGCGAGTGTGAAGATGATCGCTCCCGAGACTCGCGAGATGAGGGTGAAGAAAATGGAGGCGCAGAAGTATCGTATGGCGGCCAACCAGGCGACCGGGCCCGAGAGGGAGCGTTATCTCCAGCTCGCCGAGAGCCTGGAACAACAAATCGCCACCGAACGCGCGAAGTGGTGAGTCGTCATGAGGTGACGCGAATCTTGCATGGCAGCGCGGGGCCGATGCGTTCGGTGTCCTCACCATGAAATGTCTCCTCGCTCTCTTGCTGGTAGTAGTTAGTGCCACTCACGCCGCACAGCCCAACATCGTCTTCGTCCTCGCCGATGATCTCGGCTACGGCGACCTGCATTGCTTTGGCGCGAAGGACGTGCAGACACCGAACCTCGACAAGTTCGCGAGCGAAGGCCTGAAGCTGACGAATTGCTACGCCGCGCACGCCAACTGCTCGCCCTCACGCACCGCGATCATGACCGGACGCACGCCGACGCGCGTGGGCGTGCGCGACTGGATTCCCGAGGAGTCGCCCGTGCACTTGCGCCGCAGCGAGATCACCATCGCGACGCTCCTGCACAACGCAGGCTATGCGACCGCACACGTCGGCAAGTGGCATCTCAACGGCGAGTTCAACCAGCCCACGCAACCGCAGCCCGGCGATCACGGCTTCGATCACTGGTTCTCCACGCACAACAACGCGTATCCGAACCATCGCAACCCCGACAACTTCGTGCGCAACGGCAAGGAGGTCGGCAAGACGCAGGGATTCGCCTCACAGCTCGTCGCCGATGAAGCCATCCACTGGCTGCGCGACCTCCGCGACAAGTCGAAGCCCTTCTTCCTCTACGTCTGCTTCCACGAACCGCACGAGCCCATCGCCACCGACGACCAATACAAGAAACTCTACCCCAGCGCCGACAAGAGCTTCACCGTCCATCACGGCAACATCACGCAGATGGACGCGAACTTTGGCCGCCTCATGCAGACACTCGAAGACGACAAGCTGCGTGACAACACCTTCGTCATGTTCACCAGTGACAACGGCCCCGCCATCACGCCGCACCATCCGCACGGCTCCACCGGACCGTTGCGCGACAAGAAAGGCAGCATGTATGAAGGCGGCATCCGTGTCCCCGGCCTCGTGCGCTGGCCCGGCCAAACCAAGCCCGGCAGCGTGAGCGACGAACCTGTGAGCGGCGTCGATGTTCTTCCCACACTCTGCGCCGCCGCGAACATCAGCGCGCCATCAGATCGCAAGCTCGACGGCACCAGTTTTCTCCCGCTGCTCGCTGGTGAATCGGTGAAGCGCAGCACCCCGCTCTACTGGCACTTCAACCGCGCCAGCAGCGCCATGAAGATCGCGATCCGCGTCGGTGACTGGAAGCTCCTCGCCGCGCTCGATAAAAACCCGAAAGCCCGCGACAACAACATCACCGAGCAGTCCGAACAAGACTTCAAGTCTGCCGAGCCCACCACCTTCGAACTCTACAACCTCAAGACCGACCTCGCCGAAACCACGAACCTCATCGACAAGGAGCCCGCCAAGTTCACCGAACTCAAAGCCGCGTTGCTAGCGAAGTATCACGAGGTCCGCGATGAAAGCCCGACGTGGCCCGCATGGAAGTTCACCGGAGCGGAAGGCAAGAAGATCATCTGGGAAGACACGGCGAACGGGAAGAAGTGAGGATTTGACGCCACAGATGACTGTCATACACTTGTCATACCATGCCTGTCCTCACCGTCCGCATATCTGAAGATGAGAAAAAGATCCTCGCCAAAAAAGCGAAGGATGCAGGCGTTAGTGCTGGCGTGCTGGTTCGTGAGTTCATCAACGAATCCAAGTTCGTTACTGGTGAAGACCTGCTTCACTACTTCGAACAGCATAAGGGAGATAAGCGGCTGAGAGTCAGGCGCAGGCCATGAAGCAGCACTACCTCCTCGACTCTTCGTTCGTGATCGACTTCCTGAACGAGATGGCCGATGGCAGCCCAGGGCATGCCTGTCGCTGGATGGACAAACACCGTCAGGGCACTTTCTGGATCAGTGCCGTGACGTATGCCGAGGTGCTTGAGGGAGCTGATGACGAAGATGCGGTCCGGTCATTCCTGGCAAGATGCAAGTGGCAGGGCATCCACCGCATTCACGCTGAGAACGTGGCCGCGCTACAGCGTCGATCCGGTCAGCGCATGGGCGAGAACGACGCTTGGCAGGCTGCCATCGTGCTGCACCTCAAGGGCAAGCTGGTTGGGCATGATCCCAAAGCGTTTGAGCGTCTGGGCGATGCTTATGTGGATCACAGAAAGGGATGACCGGGATCGAGATACGGCGTGGAGGCTTATCTCGCGAATTTCCTGGACGCCTTGAGCCTAGAGAGAGCCAAGTGTTGTTCCGGAAGTGCGGAGAGGTTCGGGAAGAGCAATGGCATCCATCGAATATCGCAAATGCCAGGGCTCACAAAAAGTTGGTTCACAAGAGCCTTCTTCGATTGATCATCCTTTCTCCAACCCTTGTGAATACAATACGGCGGATCGAGCGTGGGAATCCATGTCAGGACGCAGTCCACGCCAGGGAAGTTGTCTAACACCTTCTTGGCTAGCTTATCGAGCAAATGCGCATCGCTCACGAATACGGTGTAACAAACTATGTTGAGCGCCGAGGTATAAATTGACGGAAACTTGTCTTTGAGTCCCTGAAGAGCGGAGTCGAGGAAAAGGTCGAGACCATGAACTGCATCAGCAATGCTAGCGGTGATAAACTTCACCTCTAGGTTCAAGTGATGAGTAGTGCGTGTGTCTGGGTTGCACTCAAAGCTCCAGTCCACGGATTTCGCGTTGCCTTCTATGGACTTTGCTTCATGGGCAACGGAGTCGGAAATAATTGATTTCCAACGTGATAACCAGAACAACTCATTGAGTGTGCTTACATGCTTCCGAGGTTCTTTGAGATCCTTTCTGAGAGCTTCATCTTTTCGCCATAAAGTCGGAATAATTGGTCTGACTTGCCTGCACACATCGCAAAGGAAACGAAGGTCTTCTGTATTCAGCCCTGGGCCCTCTATGTTGGACTGGCGCACAAGTCTTTCGATGTCGTCGTCTGGCTTGCATTTGTGAATGCTGTTACGGTCTTCTCCAAAGTCGTATTGAACTAACGTTGCGTTTAACGGGTCGTCAGTGGTCCCAAGATTTTTGGAAACCCTTTCCAGCAATTCGAACTTCTCCAAACCTATCCACGCTAGATCTCTCCACAACTCTGGTGCTTGAGCTGCAACTTTCTCGGAGGTGACCAAGCCATGCTCGATCTGTAGCGCATAAGCGAAGAGAAGATCTTCAGTGAGGCGCTTGATTGATGGAAGTGATGAAGATGACACGACGCGACTCCTTGGCTGAGAGATCAAGTGACTCCTCTCGCTATGCAAGTTAGAACGCCATCTGTTCACATCTTCCCGAACACAACCTTCCCCTCCTTCATCACGGCTTCCACGTTGTCGCCGTCCTTGAAGTTGCCTTCGAGGACTTCGAGGCTCAGGGGATTGAGCAGCGAGTTCTGGATGGCGCGCTTGAGTGGCCGCGCGCCGAAGACGGGGTCGTAGCCTTCGTCGGCGAGTTTGCGGATGACTTCGTCGCTGACTTGGAGCGTGATGTTCTGCTTGGCGAGGCGCTCGATGACGCGCTGCAATTGGATGAGCACGATCTTGTCGAGCTGCTTCGCATCCAGACGGTCGAAAATGACAGTTTCGTCGATGCGGTTGAGGAACTCGGGGCGGAAGAATTGCTTCAAGGCCTCGCGCACCAGGGCGTCGCGTTGTTCGGGGTTCGACTCTTCGCTGATGGCGGCGGAGCCGATGTTGCTCGTCATGATGAGCACGGTGTTTTTGAAGTCCACGGTGCGGCCTTGGCCATCGGTGATGCGGCCGTCGTCGAGGACTTGCAGCAGCGTGTTGAACACATCGGGGTGCGCCTTCTCGACTTCATCGAAGAGCACGACGCTATATGGACGGCGACGCACGGCTTCGGTGAGCTGGCCGCCTTCTTCGTAGCCGACGTAGCCGGGAGGCGCTCCGATCAAACGAGCGACGCTGTGCTTCTCCATGTATTCGCTCATGTCGATACGCGTCATGGCGTTCTCGTCGTCGAAGAGGAACTCGGCCAAAGCCTTACACAGCTCCGTCTTGCCAACGCCCGTGGGGCCGAGGAACAAGAAGCTGCCGATGGGCCGGTTCTCGTCCTGGATGCCAGCACGCGCGCGGCGCACGGCGTTCGACACAGCGCTGATGGCGGAGGCTTGGCCGATGACGCGGTCACCGAGGCGGGCTTCCATTTTGATCAACTTCGAGCGCTCGCCTTCCTGCAGACGTGACACGGGAATGCCGGTCCAGTTCGCGACGACGCGAGCGATGTCTTCCTCGGTGACTTCTTCGCGCAGCAACAGAGGACGCACTTGAGGTTGAGTGCCCTGAGCTGGTGCTGCGGCGAGCTTCTTCTCAAGCTCAGGGATCGCGCCGTATTGGATCTCACCAGCACGCGCGAAGTCGCCTTTGCGTTGGGCTTGTTCGAGTTCGGTGCGCAGCTTGTCGATCTGCTCCTTCACCTTGCGGCCAGCATCGACGGATTCCTTTTCCTTCATCCACTGCGCCTTGAGAGCAGAGGACTTTTCTTTGAGATCGGCCATCTCCTTCTCGAGCTTTGCGAGACGCTCCTTGCTCGCGGGGTCCTTCTCTTTCTTCAAGGCCTGACGCTCCATTTCATCCTGCATGATCTGGCGCTCCACGACGTCGATCTCCGTGGGCATGGAGTCGAGTTCGATCTTGATGCGGCTCGCGGCTTCATCCACGAGGTCGATGGCTTTGTCGGGAAGGAAGCGGTCGGTGATGTAGCGATTGCTCAGCGTTGCGGCGGCAATGATCGCGCCGTCCTGGATGCGCACGCCGTGGTGCACTTCGTAGCGCTCTTTGAGGCCGCGAAGGATCGCGATGGTGTCTTCGACGCTTGGCTCGCCGACCTTCACGGGCTGGAAGCGACGCTCCAGCGCGGGGTCCTTCTCGATGTGCTTGCGATACTCGTCGAGCGTGGTCGCGCCGATGCAGCGCAGTTCGCCGCGCGCGAGCTGCGGCTTGAGCAGGTTACCCGCGTCCATCGCGCCTTCGGCTTTGCCGGCACCGACGATGGTATGCAGCTCGTCGATGAAGAGGATGATCTCGCCTTCGCTCGATGTGACTTCTTTGATGAAGGCCTTCAGCCGTTCTTCGAACTCACCGCGAAACTTCGCGCCTGCCATCATGCCGCCGAGGTCCATGCTGATGAGTCGCTTGTTCTTCAGCGAGTCAGGCACATCGCCTGCGACGATGCGGCGTGCGAGGCCTTCCGCGATGGCGGTCTTGCCAACGCCGGGTTCGCCGATGAGCACGGGGTTGTTCTTCGTGCGGCGGCTGAGCACCTGCATCACGCGACGGATTTCCTCATCGCGGCCAATCACGGGGTCGATCTTGCCTTGCTTCGCACGAGCGGTGAGGTCGGTGCCGTATTTCTCCAGCGTCTGATACTTTCCCTCCGGGTCCTGATCGGTCACGCGCTGCGAACCGCGCACGGCGGTGAGCGCCTTGGACACGCTGTCGTAGGTGAGGCCCGCCTGCTTGAGGATCGCGTCGATGCCGGTCTTGGTTTTGAAGAAGGCGAGCAGCAGATGCTCCACGCTGAGGTAGTCGTCCTTGAGCTTCCTTTGCTCGTCTTCGGCCTTCACCATCAAGTCGCGAAAGTCGCTGCTGAGGTAGAGATTGCCTGTGGAGCCGCTCACTTTGGGCTGACGATCCAGATGGTTTGAAATCTGAGATTTGAGATTCGAGACGGCCTCGGCATTGACGGACGCCTTCTGGAGCAGCGGCAAAGCGATGCCGCCTTCCTGTTCGAGGAGGGCGAGCAGCAGGTGGGCGGGTTGAAGCTCTTGCTGGCCGTAGCGGGTCGCGATGGATTGTGCGGCGTTGAAGGCTTCTTGGAGTTTAACGGTGAATTTTTCGGGGGACATGGTTGGAGGGGGATTTTGTGTTGTCCGGCTATCTGCTTGGAGTGTGCCATGAGCCTGAATGGCACTGGAAGGCTTGATTTAGAACGCTTGCGGCCCATCGGATGGGTTGGTGTTGGCTGTGTCAGGATTGCGCGAAGTGAGACAGGTTGATCGCTCTGAGAGCCAATGAGGCGCGTGGCGAGTCGGGGCTTGAAACATGCCAGCATTCGCGGCAGGTCTGCGCACCATGCTCGAAGCCATCCAACATTTCTTTGCCTCCATCGACTGGGCATGCTGGGGCGTGTGGACGATGACAACGGTGCTGATGGTGGTCGGTGTGGCGGGGGCGGTGCTGCCTTTTGTTCCGGGGCCGCTGGTGATTTTTGTGGCAGCGCTGTTGCATACGCTACTGAGGCCGGAGTCGGGCGTGAGCTGGTGGTGCGTCGGCGTTTTGTTTGCGCTGATGCTGGTGGCCTATGCGTTTGATTTTGCGAGCGGAGCGGTGGGCGCGAAGTGGTTCGGCGGCAGTCGATGGGGGATGGCTGGCGTGATTTTGGGCGGCCTCGTGGGGCTTTTCTTTGGTCTCATCGGACTGATTATCGGGCCGCTGGTCGGCGGGTTCGCGTTTGAGATGCTGTTTGCGAAGATGGAACTGAAACCGGCGGCGAAGAGCACCTGGGGCACTGTGGTGGGGACTGGCGTGGGGCTCGCGGCGAGGCTGGGGGTGAGCATCGCGATGGTGGCGGCGTTTCTGACCGACGCGCTGTGGTGGTAGGCTCGATTCGATTTACGGCGAGGCTGGAGGTGCGACGGGTAGCCACTTCTTCGGGCACTGGGCTTTTTCGAGGACTTCGCTGAGCTTTACGGGGCGACCGCTTTTGCGGAGGCTCTCGTCGGCAGCTTCCATGAAGGCATAAATCTCCAGGGTTTGAGCGGCGGTGACGGGTGGGGTGAGGGTTTGGAAGAATTTCACGATCTCGCGGACGAGCGGCGTGTAGTCGCCGCCGGTCTTTTGTTCGATGATCTTGTCCTTGCCGAAGAGAGTCACTTTGTAGTCGGCGGGCCAGGTGTGCATGGCGTAGAGGGTGCCGAGGCGACCATCGTTCCATTTGGCAGTGACGACCGTGGCACGATCTGATGAGACGGCGGAGACGCTGGCGCATCCGTGGCCGAGGACGGTGAAGAGGGCTTCGGTGGGATGGATGCCGTAGAAGAACAGGCTGGGATGCTCCGGCTGTCTGGGCGCTGGACCATACGAGATGGCTCCGCTGACGCCGTCGATCTGTGCGGCTGCGACTTCAACGACGCCGGAATACCATCGAACGGCGGAGGCGCTGAAAATCGGCACCTTGGCGGCCTCGGCTTGCTCGAAAATGGCGACGGCGTCTTTGAGCGAGGCGGCGACAGGTTTATCGAGGAAGACGGGTTTGCCTGCCTTGAGCACGGACTGCACCTGCTTCAAATGAGGGCGTCCATCAAGGCTGAGGATCATGATGGCATCGACGGCGGCGGTGAGTTCATCCACGGTGCTGACGATGCGCACGCCATACTTGTCGCGCACGGTAGCGGTGAAGCCTTCTACCCGATCCTTCGACATGGGGAGGTCGGCGCTGAAGGCCGGAAGGGCGGCAACGACGCGGGCTCCGGGCACATAGTTGGTGCTGGCGGGATCGTTGAGACGCTGGGGGAACTCGACCCCATGGGAGGTGTCGAGGCCAATGATGCCGACGCGCACGTCGGCGGCGTTGCTTTGGGGTGCGAGAGCCATGATACCGAGAGCGAGTGCGGCCAGTGCTGAATGAGGTCTGGCCATGAATTGCGAAGGCGAGAGAACGGACCTGTTCTGGCGGTCATTCATGCAGGTAAGCTGGAAGTGTGATTTCAGTCTTGGCATCGGATTACAAACTTGTAATGATCCGCAGCCATGAACGGCAGAAATGATTGGGCACGCTTTTTGGTCATCGCATTGACGGCATGGATGGTTTCGGGCGCGTCAGCTTTGGGAGAGTGGAAGGCTGGGGCGTCTAAGGTCAATATTACGCCCAAGTATCCGGTGCGGCTCAGTGGTTATGGCAGTCGGACGACAGAGCACGAGGGCGTGAAGGTGGACATCTGGGCCAAGGCGATGGCCTTTGCCTGGAATGGTGGTCCACCTGCTGTCGTGATCACCGTGGATAACTGCGGGGTCCCGGCGTCACTGCGCGCTCAGGTGCTGGCGGAACTGGGTGCCCAGGGGGTGATGGATGATCGGCTGGCCGTGTGCTCGTCGCACACACACTGCGCGCCGATGGTGAATGGCACGCTGAAGAACATGTTTGGCATCGACTTGCCTGCCGATCAGCAGGAGCGAGTGGATCGCTACACGAATGATCTGCGCGGCTGGATGGTGCAGGCGGCGAGGGAGGCGATTGCGAAGATGGAGCCCGTGACGCTGTCGCGAGGTGTGGGACAGGTGAAGTTCGCAGGCAATCGTCGTTACAAGTCGCCCAATGGCTTGATCAACAGTCCCAACCCGGAGGGACCGACGGATCATGATCTACCGGTGCTGAAGGCGACCAATACGAAAGGCGAGGTGAAGGCGGTTTTCACGAGTTATGCCTGTCACTGCACGACGTTGGGCTGGAACTTTGTGCATCCCGATTGGGCTGGCGTCGCGCAATTGCACCTGGAGATGATGTTCCCCAAGGCGGTGGCCTTGACGGCGATTGGTTGCGGGGCTGACCAGAACCCGTATCCGCGCCGCCAGGAGGATCTGGTGAGGATTCACGGGCATACCCTGGCTCGCGAGGCCATGGTGACCGCGTGTGGCAAGACGACGCCTGTGGAGGGGCCTTTGGATTGCGGAACCCGGCATTTGAAGCTGGGGCTCGATACGCTGCCGACGGAGGCTGAACTCAAGGACAAAGCCGAGAGCGGCAAGTCACTTCATGAGAAATATCACGCGAAGCATTTTCTCGGGCTGATGGCGCGTGGCGAGGCACTCCCGGCGGCTGTGCCGTATGTGGTGCAGGCGTGGCGTTTCTCTGATGATTTGGCGATGGTCTTTCTGAATGGCGAGGTAGTGGTCGATTACAGCCTGCGACTGAAGCGGGAGTTTGATCGCAGCCGCATGTGGGTGAACAGCTATTCCAATGATGTGCCCTGCTACATCCCAAGCGAGCGAGTGCTGAAGGAAGGTGGCTACGAGGGCGGTGGAGCGATGATTTACTATCTCCAGCCGACGAAGTTCGCGCCCGGCCTGGAGGACAAGATCGTGGGCGCTGTGCATGAGATGGTGCCCGATGTCTTCAAGGCACCGGCTGCGCCGTGAGGCAGGCCTTGAGCGGCGACTGCACAGCTTCGGCGACTTCGTGAACCTTGAGCGCGCGGGCCGCTTCCTGGCTCAAGCACGTCATGGTGACGTCCTGAATGCCGCAGGGAACGATAGGCTGGAAACCTCGCAGGGATTCGGGCTCCACGTTGAGCGCGAAGCCGTGCATGGAGATCCATTTGCGGACGCCAACGCCGATGGAGGCGAGCTTGCGATTCGCTACCCACACACCCGTGAGGCCATCTCGGCGGCTGGCTGTGACCTGAAAATGCTGGCACGTCAGGATCAGCGCCTCTTCGATGCGGCGGAGGTAATCATGGAGGTCCCGCCCGTGCTGAGCAAGGTCGAGCACGAGGTAGCCGACGAGTTGTCCAGCGCCGTGGTAGGTGGCCTGTCCGCCGCGGTTGGTCTCGATCACGGGAAGGCCGGAGGCTTCGGCTTGGAGCAGGCTGGAGCGATCAGGTGTGCGGCCAATGGTGATGACCGGCTCGTGCTCCAGCAGCAGGACGGTGTCTGCGATTTTGCCCGCGAGACGTTGCTCCACCAAGCTCTCCTGCAAGGCATAGGCCTTCTCCCAGGTGATACGTCCAAGCCATTGAAAATCCATGGCGGTCACAGGCGACGGCGTTCGATTTGCAGGACGCGGCTGGAATCTGCCGCCTGGAAGTGTGCTAGCCCGACGGCAATCGCATCTGCGGCATCGGGCGGGGGAGTCTCGCGGAGGCGAAGTTGGGAGCGGATCATGAACGCGACCTGCTCTTTCTGTGCCGAGCCTTTGCCCACGGCGGCTTGTTTCACCTCACGCGGAGCATATTCGTAGATCGGGAGGCCGAACTCGGCAGCGGCAATGAGACAAGCTCCGCGCGCCGTGCCCAGGGCGATGGCTGTCTTGAAGCTCTGCACGTAGATGGTGCTCTCGATGGCGCACACGGTGGGCGAGTGCTGGCGGATGGCATCGGCCAGTTGCTGGCGGATGGCCACGAGGCAACCTGAAGGCAGGAGCTTGGGCGCATTGCGAATCACTCCATACGTGACGAGGCGCACATCTCGTCCGTGTTGCTCAATCACGGCGAAGCCAGTGTTCCGCAGTGCTGGATCTATGCTCAGCACGCGCTCTGGCGAAGGTGAGGCGGGCGGCACCATCTTGATCAGAAGAGTTTCTTCTTCCTCGAACCTCCGCCGAGCCTGAAGAGGGCATCCACGGAGAGATTGCCCGATCCGTAGAGAAGCAGCGTGGCGCTGATGATGAGGAAGAGCCAGGCGACAGTGCAGTCTGCCTCGGTGGCCTTCACCGTGCCTGCGACAAAGAGCGAGATCAGCGGGAGCGGGAGGAACAAGGCAGCGAACAGGCGCGTGTAAAAGCCGACGATCCAGGCAATGGCGACGGTGCAGGTGATGAAGGCTGCTGTAGGCGCGATGAACTGAGGCCAGGGCAGAAAGGTGGGCTCCAGCGTTTGCACCAGCGGGAAGGGGGTCTTGCTCCAGATGAAGTGCCAGGCTTTCAGCGTAGCCTCCAGCCCGTAGGCGAGGAACAAAACCAGCCCGGCACCGATGCGCAGGACGGCGATGGTTTGAAACTCTTGCAGAAAGCTCCCGCCGCCGGAACTGCGGCTGCCGAGGTCAAGAGGGGATAGAGGGCGGAGCATCACAGGTCGGGCGAAAGCTGAATGATGTCACCAGGTTCGAGATCCACTTTGTCATTGGCAGCGGCTTCGGTGACGAAGAAGCGGCGCTGGCCCTCATGGGAGACATACACTGAGCGGGCGGTGGAATTCCTCGACCGTCCACCGGCAAAGGAAACGGCGAGAGAGACGGTAAGGCCTTTCTGAAGCTCGAGAACGACCGGGCGTGCGACGTCGCCTTCCACCGTGACGAGGGGCATGTCTTCGACCGAAATCAGATGCACATGCACGCGAGAGCCAGCACGGCCTGCGGCGCGGAAGACGGATTCAATGGCACTGCGAGCATCGGCTGCTGACCGGCCTCCCACCTTGGCCGAGCCGATGCCTTCAAACACGATGACGCCCGCGCTATCGACCATCACGAGCCCTTCGTAGAGTTTCTTGGCGGTGCGTGAACCATCAAAAACACTGAGGCGCAGCGTGTGGCCCGGACTGAGCGGAAGATGGGAGGCAAAGGCGACTTCTGGATCATCCGATCCTGTCGAATCACCCGATCCGAGGCCTGGAATCATGTTGGCTACGCCTGAAATCGTAGGGGTGGGAATGGACCGCACGGCACTGTCGATCATGGTGCAACTGCTCAGCGCTGCGAGGGCGACACTGAGGATCAGGGATTTTTCAAGCAACTGCAGCATGGGCGATCAAGGCGTGTTTGGATTGAGTGCCCATCTTCGCGAATGCAGTCGGGATGACAAGCAGGAGTATCTTGTCAGGCGGCGGCGAGTCTTGCAGTGCCTGCTTCCACAAGCTGCATGGCGACTTCGGGCATGTAGAGAGCGAATTCGTGGGCAAGGACTTCCAGCCGCGTTTCAGTGCGGCGCTGGCAGGCGAGACGGTCGAGTTGAGTATTGTCTTCAAAGGCGACGATGGTGAACCATCGCAGTGGTTCAGGAGGATCGGTGGGTTGGCGCATGTGTGGGTTGCTGGCAGCGCAGAATGGGCGAACGAACACAGAATGTCGCGCGATTTTCTGATCAAAAATGCGACGTAATGCCTGGATATTTCGCCTCGTTAATCAATGCCTCATGAAACTCCAATTATTCACTGCGCTATTGACCGCTGCCACACTCGTCCTTCACGCCGAGGACAAGAAATCCGAACCGAATGTGCAGCAGTGGTTTGCTGATGGAACGATGAAGGGCTTCCAGATTGTGAGCGGAACTGCGAGCTACAAAGTCGAGAACGGTGTGCTCGTCGGCACGACTGTGGATGGCAGCCCCAATACCTTCCTCGCCACGGAGAAACCAGTGAAGGACTTTGAGCTTCAGTTCGAAGTGCAGGTGGACGATGCACTCAACTCCGGTGTGCAGGTGCGCAGCCATCTCGCCAAAGAAGGCGATCCAGCCCCCGAGGGGGCGAAAAATGGCAAGCCCTTGCCTGCGGGTCGTCTCTATGGACCGCAATGCGAGATCGCCGTCAACGGCACGGCGGGTGACTTTTACGATGAAGCTCGACGCGGCACTTGGTGGAGCATCTTGACCGAGACTGAGTCCGTGCGCACCGATGCAGCCAAAGCTGCTTTCAAGAAGGGTGAGTGGAACGCTTACCGCATCGTGGTGAAGGGTGAACATTATCAGAGCTGGGTGAACGGTGTGCCGACGGCTGATTTCAAGCAGCCTGGCGATCCTGAAGGTCACATCGGCTTCCAAGTTCATGGCATCAAAAAAGGCACCGGCCCCTTCACTGTGAAGTGGCGTCATGTGAAGTTCCGCGAGCTGTAGGCAATTAAACCGCGAGCTATCACGACGCATGACCGCTGGAGAGATTCGCTTTGATGCAGAGGCTTTAATGGAAACAGCGGAAGCCGCCGCAGGTCAGGCCTATGCACCCTACTCAAAGGCAATGGTGGGGTGCGCGCTCGTCTCGGAGGTCGGCAACCTTTATCGCGGCTGCAATGTCGAAAACGCATCGTATGGCCTCACGATCTGTGCGGAGCGCAACGCGATCTTTGCTGGCGTGGCGGCTGAAGGTGCAAGGTTTCGGATTGCCCGCCTAGCGGTCATCGCTCGCGGTTTGGAGTTCCCACCTTGTGGTGCCTGTCGGCAGGTGATGGCGGAGTTCGCCGGAGAAGATGCTGACATCAGTTTCATGGACCGAGGCCAGATTAGAACCATGACAATGAGGGAACTTTTGCCTGCTCGTTTTAGCTTCTGAAGAGCAGTCAATGGAGCGAAATGCGTGCTACAGGAAAAACTAAAGAAAGCTGAAATAAATGAGTTGACCAATATATGTTCAATAGAACATATATTGGTCGCCCATGAATCAAAATACAGAGCAACTCAAGAACTGGTTTGGCCGCGTTAGGCGCATCCTCAAAAAAGCATCTGTGGCACTGGATGACAAACAGCCGCGTTGGTGTCCCGCTAGTGGCGAAGGCACACAGATGGAGTTCCAGTTTGGTGATCCACCCAAAGTTGCCAATGGTATCCCGCAGCGCTTCTAAGGCGCAGGTCTGAACAGCTTCAAGAGAGACTTGTTCTGGTAGGTTTGATCGTGTCAAAGAGGCAATGAAGGCTCCGGGAATCATGCTTTTGCTTGCAAGAACCATGATTCTCCCGACAATCCGCGCCGCTCTGGCCAAGGCGCTGAGCATCTACGCATGAGCAAAAAAACAGCAGTCGTCACTGGAGCCGCTGGCTTCCTGGGTTCGCACCTTTCAGATCGTTTATTGTCTGAGGGGTATCGAGTGATTGGCATCGATAATTTGCTCACCGGAAACCTGCGGAACATCGAGCATCTCACCGGGAACTCCGATTTCGAGTTTATCAGGCACGATGTGACGAACTTCATCAACGTGCCAGGCGAGGTCCATTTGGTTTTCCACATGGCATCACCTGCCAGCCCGATCGATTATCTTCAGTTGCCAATTCAAACGCTGAAAGTGGGATCACTCGGAACGCACAATGCCTTGGGTCTTGCCAAAGCGAAGCAAGCGACCTTCCTCATCGCCTCCACCAGCGAATGCTATGGTGATCCATTGATCCATCCGCAGCGCGAAGATTATTGGGGGAATGTCAATCCCATTGGCCCAAGAGGTGTCTATGATGAAGCCAAGCGCTTCGCGGAAGCGATGACCATGGCCTATCATCGCTTTCATCAAGTGGACACGAAGATCGTGCGCATTTTTAACACCTATGGACCGCGGATGAGGCTGGAAGATGGACGCGTGGTTCCCGCCTTCATTGGTCAAGCACTTCAAGGTCAGCCTCTGACGGTTTTCGGTGATGGCTCGCAGACACGCAGCTTCTGCTACGTGAGTGATTTGATCGACGGCATTTTCAGACTTTCCCAAAGCAATTATCACGAGCCGGTAAACATTGGAAATCCCGGCGAGATGACTGTGCTGCAATTTGCCAAAGCAATCCTCGAGATGACAGGCAGCAAATCCGAGATCGACTTCCGACCATTGCCCGTGGACGATCCCAAGGTGCGTCAACCTGATATTGGGCTTGCGCGAAAATTGCTCGCGTGGGAACCGAAAGTGTCTTTCAACGAAGGAATTGAGAAGACTGTGAATTACTTTCGTCAGTTTCTTGCAATACCGGCTTGCTGAAATGCACCGGCTTCTGCTACAAACTGAATAAACCAAAACTCAACCCCTCCCAACCCTACTTCATCTCATGATGCGATTCTTCACCTGCCTTGCGGCGCTCGCCTTGATGACGCTCTCTGGTAATGCACAAGATGCTAAGTCCCAGATTCGAATCAAGAAAGCCAAGATCGCGATGGAGCAGCAGCAGACACCGCAGATTCAGGCATCGAACATCGTGGATAAACGGTGGAAGCCAAAAACATGGATCGAGTTTGATACGGAGTTTGAAATTGATCTGCCCCGCACCGCCGGCGGTGAGGAAGGTAGCTTTCCGGCTTTGGAGTTCAAATACTACGCTGGCGTGAACGCTCAGAGCAAAGAGCGCAAGACCATCGTCCTCACCGGCACCATCACCTACCAAAACATCCCGGCCCATGGTGACCTGCACGCCTTGGCATTCATTTCCCCCTCAACTTTGAAGCGAGTGCTCCTCAAAGACAACGGAGGCAAGGCAGATGTCGGTGCTTTCGGGGTGGAGATTCGCGTGAACGGCGAAGTGCTAACCTTTGCGTCTAGCAATGGACGGGCATGGTGGATCGACGCAACGACCAAGCAGCCAAGCGATTCTTTTTCATTTGAAGATGGAGGAGTCCTTGGAAAAGACAAAACTCCCTTTGCACCATTCTGGGGTGACTACGATGTCACACCCCAATCCCGCTAACACCCTGGGTGCATTAATCCGAATAGTTTAGTCAAGCCTCAACGTAACTTCGCATGGCAGACAGCAAGAATCTCGTCGTCCTCAACCTTGGTTCCCAGAGAGTGGGAGCCGCAGTGTTTGGTAAGACATCTGGTGGTGACCTCATGCTGAAAAAGTATGAGTTCTCTGAGATGATGGGTGACCCATCCGTTGATGCGACTCGGTTGCCTCAATTGAAGGTGGCGCTCTCGGAATTGTCGGATCGACTCAAGTTGAAGGGCACTTCGGCTTGGTATGCCGTGGCTGGACACTCGGTCTTCACAAGATTTGTCAAACTTCCGCCTGTGTCAGCCGACAAGGTGGATCAAATTGTTGAGTTTGAAGCCCGGCAAAACGTTCCGTTTCCGATTAATGAAGTGTCGTGGGATTATGAGTTTGTAAGTCCTGCGGACTATGGAGAGCGTGAAGTGGTCCTCGTGGCGATGAAGTCCGATTCGCTCAACGAAATCAATGATCAAGTCGTTGCGGCAGGCATTCAGACGAAAGGTGTCGATCTCGCTCCTACTGCCATCTTCAACGCGTTTCGTTATAGCTATCCCGAAGTCGATGAGCCTTGTGTTCTGATTGATCTGGGGGCGCGATCAACGAATCTGGTGTTCGTCGAAAGCGGAAAGATGTTCACTCGCAATATCTTGGTAGGTGGCGCAGCTGTCACTGGAGCTATTGGAAAAGAGTTCAATCTGGGATTTGGTGATGCCGAGCAGCAGAAAGTGTCGCAGGGCTTTATCGCCTTGGGCGGATCAGTGGCTGATCATTCCGACCCCGGGCTCGCCGAGCTTTCGAAAGTGATCAGAAACTCGATGACCCGCCTTCACGGTGAGGTTTTGAGAACCTTCAATTATTACCGTGCCCAGCAAGGCGGCTCCGCACCCCAGAGAATTTTCCTTTGTGGTGGGGGTGCTCAGTTGGGCTACGTCGTGGAGTTTTTCCAAGAAAAGTTCAAAGTGCCTGTTGAAACTTTCAACGCACTTAGAGGAGTTCAGATCGCTCCTGGCGTTAATGCAGCCTCTGCTAATCAAGAGGGACACCTCATGGGTGAGCTTGTGGGTTTGGCCTTACGAGCCAAAGGTGCTTGTCCTGTGGAGGTTGAGCTTGTCCCTAATGCGCTTGAGATTTCTCGCGATGCCGCGAAACGCGCGCCTGCCTTGGTGATGGCAGGTCTTTGTCTGTGGGGGATGCTTGGCGCTTCTACCGTCTATGTCAAAAAAGCTGATGAGGCGGTGAGTAAAAAAATCGATCAAGTCCAAACCAAGTATAACAAACTCTCCGGACACTCGGCTGCAATTGCAGAGCTGAATAACAAACTGGAAGATCTCAAAGCCCAGAGCGGGCAGCTCGAAGAAGCGGTTAATGACCGCTCTTACTGGGTCAGAATGCTGGCCGACCTAAACAATCGTTTCGACAATGACTTTTTGTGGCTCACCCTCGTTGAGCCTTTGAAGAACGGCACATCGCTGAGCACAGCTCTCGTGAACACGGCGGGTTCGTCGTCGGCAGTGGATCCAAGTGCTGGTTCTGGCTCCTTGTTCATTCCTCCGAATGTTCCTGCACCTACCGGTGCTTCAATGGCCACAGATGCTCCCGCAGACGGCGCGCAGCCGAAGACAGAACTCCGATTGCTCGGCTTGTATCGAAAGAATGACGAAGGTCAGGAGGTGGTTTATCGCTTCGCAAAGGCTCTAGCAAAGTCAGAGTTTTTCGATGCTCCTGACATTGATACGAAATTGAACGACTACTGCAAAGCGGAGGCGGGTGTTGGCGAGGATCGCTATGCCTACCGCTTCGAAATCAGGGTTCCCTTAAAGGCCCCCATGCAATTCAAAAAATAATGGACTGGATTCGAGAAAACAAAACGCTGGCTGCAATTGCTGGGGTATTTTTGACTGGGGCAATTGGCATTGGTGCCATTCTACTCATGTCTCATTTCAGCTATGGCGAATCACTTGAGAAGCTGAGTGCCCTCACCAGTAAGGTGGCTACGCAAGAGCGAGCCTCAATATATCCCAGCCAAGAAAATGTGGACACCCTTGCCCAGAAAGTTTCCTCATACGAGGAGGGGGTTGGCAAGTTGGGTGACGTTCTTCTGAGACTTCAGCCGAAGACTGAAGACATCAAGGACACTGAATTTCAGGCGAAGCTCAAAGAAGAAATTGCAGCGGTCCGCGCAAAGGCAGATCAAGCCAAATGCACGCTTCCCAAGGATTTCGCTTTTGGATTCGATGCATACACTCGTCAAGTTCCTGCTGCTGCTGC
Organism: Verrucomicrobiota bacterium; assembly: GCA_963204975.1. Lineage (GTDB taxonomy): Bacteria > Verrucomicrobiota > Verrucomicrobiia > Verrucomicrobiales > Verrucomicrobiaceae > JAEUHN01. The sequence goes on from CAUJJC010000146.1 coordinate 30,615, forward strand.
CGCTGCTGAACTGAAAGACTACTTCGATTCGGTGAACTCGATTGTCGCTGCAGTTATCGATAATGGCGTAGTTGGTATCGACACCTTTGAAAGGTCGGAGCTAAAGATCGAGAAAGGTGAGCCAGCTGCTAGTGAAGAGACGACAACTCGGTCTGAGTCAAAAGCGAAATCAAAATCCAAACCCAAGGCGGGAGGCAAGCAAGCAAAGCCTGCCAAGGAAATCACCAAAGTCGTTGAGCGTCGCCAAGTTACCATGACTCTGACGACCGATCAGCGCCCGCTACAGGCTCTAATGAACATTCTGGCGAGCCCGACCAAAATGCCTTATTTCACGGTGGTCCGGAACCTCAGAGTTGAGAATGAGAAGCAGGATGGCCCACTTCGTAATATGCCAATGACTACAGCTTCCGCTGAGCCAGCCACTACAACAGAGCCAAGCGATGCTGCGAAGCCAAATGGAGATGGAGCGGCAACCGCGCCGAAGGTCGAGGTAATTTCCGCTCCAAAACCACTGCCGCCTGATGCTGTAGCTGTTATTGGAGGCGAGAAGCTGAAAGTCTATTTAGAAGTGGACATAGTCAAATTCGTCGCACCAGCCCCTGAATCTTCAGAATAGTCTTCACACTAGCTTGAGCGAACTCAAAAACCTTTCCCGCAACGAATCATGGCCAATCGCGAGGCAAACTACGATAAAATCATTCTTGGCAGTGCTGCGCTCCTAGCGCTGGCGGTTGCTGGCTATCTTTACACACTGAAGGCTGGCTTCGGTGAAAAGATGGTTGAGACCCGTTCTACACCGAAGGCGGAATTTGGAGAGATTCCCATTGAGAATGTTGATTCGGCGATTGGAAACCTGAAGACTGTCTTTAACTGGGTCTCACCGGTGAAGGGAAATAAGCCAGTCCCATTGAATAAGTCCATTCCCATCATTTTGAAGGACGGGCAATTGTTTGACATGTTTGTTGAGACACCTCCTTTGAGAGACCCCATGACGAACAAGTATTTGAGGGATAACGACCTTGAATATCTCTCAGCAAATGTCGGGGACCTAGATCCTGATGGCGATGGCTTCAACAATCTTGAGGAGTTCAATAAGCAAACAAACCCCAAGAGTTCCGAAAGTCATCCTCCAGAAACAGATAAGCTATTTTTCAAAGAGCGCATTCAGAATAGTTACATTTTATCTTTAGCTACACCTGATCTGCCACTGCTGGTCCAGCGCACAGAGCCGACCCGAGGTTCCGTCCTTATTCCCGCAGTGCCAGGAGATTTTGGATTCGATAAAGGAGCCCCCCCCCGTTTCAAAGCACTCGCTTTCCACAAGAAAACAACACCTGAGGGCAAAGATGTCTCAGAGTTGGAGGTGGAGGATGTGGCGACCAACCAGAAGTTTACCCTAGTTTATAAGACTCCATTCAATCTGGCTGAGTTCCAGGTCAAACTGGAATTCAGGCTAAAGGTGGTTACGGAGCTACCCGCTTTGAAGAAAGGTGAGACATTCAGACTCCCTGAAGTGCCCAATACTTACAAGGTGATCGATGTTGCCGAGGATTCGGCTACAATTGCCGAGATCAAGGATGGCACTCCAGGCACACCCTTTGTTGTGAGCAAACGCCCATGATAAAAAACTATGTCTTTGCCCAAAAATAATCTCGCCAAGTGATCTCATTTTCGGCTATTTAAGTTCCCCTTCCGCCACGCAATTTCTCCCGCACATTCTATGACTCGAAATAACGGACTCGTGCTCTGCACTCGAACCCTACTTGTGGCTGCCCTAGCGGCAACTACATCACCCACCAACACCTTTGCTGGCGACGGAGGCCCAGGGGGACTCTCTGGAATAGCAGAACGTGAAATTGCCCGGCGCATGGCACGAATGGAAGATGCCCGTCAAGCTATCGAGAAAGGCGACAAGCTGTATGCTGAAGGCGATTACGAAGCGGCTCTTGGGCTCTATAAATCCGCTGTTGAATCTATCCCCAATGCACCTACCACCCAAGAGTGGCGCAGCATGGCTCAAGCACGTTACGCAGACGCCTGCGTGGCGCTGGCAAGAGAGCGTGCAAAGAATGGAAGGTATAAGGAAGCAAATGAACTTTTGGATGGTGCCCTCGTCATCAATCCAGAACACAAAGGAGCGAATACGCTGAAGAAGCAACTTGCTGACCCTGACCGTTTCCCTCCAGCATTGACACCAGAGCATGTGCAGAAGGTTGAGACTGTCCAAAGAGCTTTGCAAAAAGCCAACAGCTACATTGACCTCGGTGACTACGATAATGCCAACAAGGAATTCCAAGACGCACTCCGCAGCGACCCCTATAATGTGTCAGCACGTCGTGGGATGGAGCGCTTAGAACAACACAAATCCGAATACTTCGATGCGGCGCGAGATCACCAGCGCGCACGGATGCTGAACTTGGTTTCCGAAGCATGGGAGGACAAAGTTCCTGTCGCAGCGGTGAACATCGATACTGGCATTGGCCTCAGCGGAGTTGATGCAACTACGTATTACGTTGAGAAGATGAAGACGATTCGTTTTCCGACAGTGACATTCGCCGGAGCTAGCATCGACGAAGCGGTGGAGTTCTTGCGCATGAAGAGTCGCGATCTCGATGAATCGGAGCGTGATCCTGCGCGTAAAGGTGTTAACATCATTCTCAAAGCTGGTGAGACGCCTTCGACGGCAGCTATTACTTTGGATCTCAAAGATGTTCCGATGGAAGAGGCTCTGCGTTACGTCACTGAGCTTGCTGGTATGAAGTTCAAAGTTGAGCCTCATGCTGTTTTGGTTGTTCCGGTAACTGAAAGCACAACTGAGCAATACACTCGTGTTTATAAGGTTCCGCCTGATTTCACTTCGATCGGTGGTGATAATTCATCGGCGGCACCTACGGCACCTGCTGACCCCTTTGCTCCAGCTGGCGGTGGTGCTCCGACTTCGACTCTTGCTACAAGAAAGGGTGCGAGAGACATTCTGATGGGGCAAGGTATTCCATTCCCTGATGGTGCATCAGCCGTTTTCAATCCTGTGACATCACAACTGATCGTGAAAAACACGGCTCCGAACCTCGATCTCGTGGAAACCTTCGTTGATTCTTTGAAGGACAAAGCACCGAAGCTCATTTATATCACAACTAAGTTTGTTGAAGTGAGCCAAAAAAACACGGACGAACTTGGTTTTGATTGGCTCCTTGGGCCATTCAATATTCCAGGCAGTGATCGTGCGTTTGGAACAGGAGGCACAGTGGGCAATTCCGCGAATGGCTCTCTGACTGATCAAGCTGGAGCTTATGTTGACTTCCCATTCCTGTCTCCAGGCGTTGGCGGGACTCCGATTGGAAGCAACCCGATTTCACGTGGCATGAGATTTGGTTCTCAGGCTATTATTCCTGACTCAATCGACGGATTGCTGACCGCAACTAAAACAGTTTCAAGCGTCAGCCCAGGTTTATTCGCTCTTTCGGGCGTGATGACTGATCCTCAATTTCAGGTCGTTATTCGTGCGCTCAATCAGCGTAAGGGTGTCGATCTCATGAGTGCGCCAAGTGTAACCACGAAGAGCGGCCAGCGTGCATCGGTCGAAGTGGTTCGTGAATTCATGTATCCAACAGAGTTCGATCCACCCCAGATTCCTCAACAATTCGGAGGCCAGGGAGGCAATGTTAACCTTGGTGGTGGCGGTGGTGGTGGATCAGGCGGTTCCTTCCCAGTTACACCTACAACGCCAACTGCATTCGAAATGAAGCCCGTTGGTGTTAGAATGGAAGTCGATCCAGTGGTGGGACCCGACGGATATTCCATTGACTTGAACTTGGCACCTGAAGTGAATGAGTTTGAAGGATTCATCAATTACGGCAGCCCAATTCAGACTTCTAGTTCCGATGCACTGGGTAACCCTGTGACTCTTGTGCTTACCGAAAACCGCATTCCTCAGCCTGTGTTCTCAACTCGTAAGGTTCAGACCGCAGTAACTGTTTGGGACGGGCAGACAGTTGCGATGGGCGGCTTGATCCGCGAAGATGTCCAGGATGTTGAGGACAAGGTTCCTCTGCTTGGGGACATTCCTTTCATTGGACGCCTTTTCCAGACCAAGGCAGAGGATCACTTTAAGCGTAACCTTATGATCTTTGTGACAGCTAAGCTCATCGATCCTTCTGGACAGCCGATCAAGCAAGTTACTGCTCCAGTTGTTCCGGTGGATGGTGCTGGTGCAGTTGGCGGCTCTCTGTTCCCTGCTCCTGCTGGAGGGCAATAGCGGCTGAGATATTAAGATCTCTATTTGGGCAGGCGGGTAATCCTCGCCTGCCCTTTGTATTTAATGAGAACGATAATTGTAACCGGGGGGATTGGATGCGGGAAAACGATGGTGTCCAAGGCCTTGTGCTCGTTTATTGAGAGTGGCGGCGCATTCCGCTTTTCAGCCGATGAGGCGGTTCATCTAGCCTACGAGAGCCCGAGCGTGCGGGAGCGGATTGCGAGCGCTGTTGGCATTGACAGCAGTGCTGCCCATACTGAAGCACCAGAATTCAGAAGTTTGGTGCGTCAGAAAGTTATGGCTGATGAACATCTGAAGAAGGCAATCGAGCAAGTTCTCCACCCGTTAGTGAGGCGTGACTTTACGGAAACAAGACAAAAGACCGAAGCGGAAGGGTTAAACCTTTTGGTTGCGGAAATCCCTCTCTACTATGAAACTGGCACAGCATTTGACGGGGATGTGGTTTTGGTCGTGGCTGCCAGCCGATCTACTCAATTGCACAGGCTTCAAATTTATCGCTCGTTTGATCGAGAGACGGCAGAGAAAATGTTGCTAATGCAGATGCCAATGGAAGAGAAAGTCCAGAAGGCGAATTTTGTGATTTGGAATGATGGCAGTCTCGATGCGCTAAAAGCGGAGTTGTTGATACTGCATCAGGCGGTCAGTAAATAAGAGAATAATTATGGGACAAGCAAACGATTCGGTCACTGAGGCTACTCAAGGGCCAGAACAAGATATTTCAAAAAGCGAAGGTGTCGCACGGGTGGACACTGCTGCAAATGTTGCTGGTGACTCGGGGCATTCATCTTATCACAAAGCGGAAGCACCTTTTCCCGAGGAGGTTTCTATCAACGCCTTGCAAGAGATGTCACCTGCAGACTTGCAAACCCTCGCCGACACTATCGGATGGCGGACAAATGCCAGCAGAAACAAGCATCAGTTGATCTATGATTTGGTGTCGTGGATGGGCGCGCATCGAACTCGGCTAAAAGTGGAAGGAGTCATTGAAATCGGTGCCGAAGGTTTTGGTGTGATTCGGTATCCCAAATACAGCTTTGCTCCGCTGCCCGAAGATGTTTTCGTTCCATCGTTTGTAGTCCGAAAGCTAGGGCTACGTCCTGGCCAGATGATCTCCGGCTACGCTCGGGCCTCTCGTGAAAAAGAGCATAAAGACCGTGAGAAATACGCGGCGATCGAACGAGTTGTAGCGATAGAGGGAGTTCCGGTGGAAAATTGGACGCAACCAACTCCTTTCGACAAACTCACCCCTTTATTCCCGTCAGAACGTATCATCTTGGAGACGCCGAAAGAGCCTACAGTTAGTTCGCGTGTAGTCGATCTGGTTGCTCCTCTTGGCAAAGGTCAGCGTGGTTTGATCATGGCATCACCGAGGTCAGGGAAAACCATCCTTCTCAAAGACGTCGCAAAGTCGATCAAGATCAATCATCCCGAGATTTCGCTGATTGTTTTGCTGCTCGATGAGCGCCCTGAGGAAGTGACAGATTTCGAGGAAAGCGTCGCCAACTGCGACATTTACAGTTCGACATTTGACGAGAGTCCCAAGCGCCACACCCAGGTGGCGGAGTTGGTGTCCGAACGGGCACGGCGGCTTGTGGAAATGGGCAAGGATGTGGTGATCCTTCTGGACAGTATCACGAGGCTTGCTCGTGGTTACAATGCTCTTCAGGGAGGCAAAGGCCGGACGATGTCGGGAGGCATGGATGCCAAGGCTTTAATGAAGCCGAAGAAATTTTTCGGTGCAGCGCGTAACGTCGAGGAAGGCGGCAGTTTGACTATCATCGCTACCGCTCTCGTCGAGACAGAGAGCAAGATGGACGATCTGATCTTTGAAGAATTCAAGGGCACTGGAAACATGGAGATCAGCCTTGATCGGGAAATGGCCGAGCGGCGGATATATCCCGCCATTCATGTCACTAGGTCAGGCACTCGAAAAGACGACCTGCTCTATCACCCCGACGAGTTCAAACGTATTGGCATGATTCGCCGACAGCTAGCTGCTGTTCCGGCTATTGAAGCGCTCGAGACTTTGATCAAGAATCTCCACCGCACCAAAAGCAATGCCGAACTCTTGCTTTCAGGATTGAAGTGATCATGGCTACAGCAGGACATGGCCGGGATCATGGTCACAACCATACTTCGTTACCTGAAGGTGTCTGTTATGTTGATAGCGATACCCAGATGTCAGCGCTGGTGGAGCGTATCAAAGCGGTGCAGGCAGCGGTCGGTAATTTCCGGTGCTGTCTGGACACCGAAGCAGACAGCTTGCACCATTATCAAGAGAAGCTTTGTCTGATACAGCTCGCCTTTGGTGATGAGCTGGTTCTGATTGATCCTTTGGCTGTTCCCGATGTCGCACCTTTGATTGAGGTGCTTGATGCAGGGGAAGTCTGGTTCCATGGAGCAGACTATGATTTGACGCTCTTGCGGCGCACTTATGGATGGACTCCACAGGTTGTGCGCGATACTCAGATCGCGGCTCGCTTGGTTGGCAGTCGGCAGTTCGGCCTTGCCGCATTGATCGAGAACTACTTTGGCAAAACCTTGTCCAAGGCATCGCAGAAGGCGGACTGGAGCAAGCGCCCACTTCCATCTGTCATGCTGCACTACGCTGTGGATGACGTCCGGTATCTGCTGAAGCTCGCTGACATACTCCAGTCTGCTCTCGATGAAAAGAAGCGCAGACCTTGGTTTGTGGAGAGTTGTGCCAGTCTTCGCGCAACAGTGTTGGGGCGTTCTACTCAACCCAAGGAAGACCCTTGGCGTGTTCAGGGTTCGGGGAAGCTCCATCGCAAGGGGCTCGCGTTTCTGCGGGACCTGTGGCACTGGCGAGACGCCATTGCTCGCGAACGTGATGTGCCTTGTTTCCGAATCATCTCCAACAAGCAGTTGATTGACTCCGCCATTTCCCTTGAAGCAGATCAGGAGGTCAATCCTCCGGCTGGGTGGAGGCCAAAATGGAAAAAGGACTTCGAAACCATTCTCCAGTCTGTTCGAGACGGGGTGAATCTCCACGCTTGGCCAGAGAGGCTTCGGCCTAAGGGCACACGTCTGTCTGATCTCGCTCGTGATCATCTCGAGAAACTGTGTCAGGCGCGCGAGGCTGTCGCGAAGGGTCTTGATATTGAGCCTTCATTGGTGGGAGCGAGGGGAACGCTTGAGCAGGTCGTGGGTTCTCCTGAGGGAGTCAGTGAACTCCTCGAATGGCAGCAAGCCCTATTTGGACAAGCCCTGGTGCAAGCTCGCAAGGAGCTTGGATTTGACGGAAGCCCCGAGCCTGTCGCTCAGTGATCCAACAAGCCGCTGCGGAGTTCGCCAGCGGCCCTCGTCGTGAGGCTCATCAGAGCTTTCCATTCACCAGCTCCACCGCGTGCTCGGCGGTGAGGCCGTGTTTGGTGCGGAGGATGGGGATGGTGCCGTGCTCAATGAACTCGTCGGGCCAGCCGATGCGGACGACGGGAGTCGAGATGCCGGCGCTGGACAGGAGTTCCATGATGGAGCAGCCGAAGCCGTTCATGAGGACGTGGTCCTCGAAGGTGCAGACGACTTTCACCTTCTTCGCGATCTCGGTGATGGTGGAAGCGTCGAGCGGCTTGATCCAGCGGGCGTTGATGAGCGCAACGGACTTGCCTTGGGCTTCGAGCTGTTGCTTGGCGGCCTTGGCGGTCTCGATGATGTCGCCGATGGCGATCAGGGCAACGTCAGCGCCGTCGGCGAGGACTTCGGCCTTGCCGATCTCGAGCTGTTGCGGCTGATCCTTCGGGCGCACGCCGGGGCCGGAGCCGCGCGGGTAACGGATGGCGATGGGTCCCTTCTCGTAATGCGCCATGGTCCAGAGCATATCGACGAACTCGTCTTCGTCCTTGGGCTGCATGTGGACAAGGCCGGGGATGCCGCGCAGGTAGGCAATGTCGAACAGACCGTGATGCGTCGGGCCGTCGTCACCGCTGAGGCCGCCGCGGTCCATGCACAGGCGCACGGGCAGGTTCTGGATCGCCATGTCGTGAATGATCATGTCGATCGCGCGCTGCATGAAAGTCGAGTAGATCGTAAGGAAGGGCTTCAATCCCTGCACGGCGAGGCCGCAGGCGAATAGGGCGGCGTGCTCCTCGGCGATGCCGACATCATAGTAGCGCTGCGGGAGTTCCTTCTTGAAGACGCTGAGGCCGGTGCCGCCGGGCATCGCGGCGGTAATGGCGACGATCTTTTCATCGGCCTTGGCAAAGTCGGTCACGCTGCGTGCATAGACCTGCGAATACGTGGGCGTGCTAGTGCCAGCGGTCTCGCCGGTCTCGATGTTGTATTTGCCCAGGCCGTGGAACTTGCCTGGATCTTCGAGCGCGGGTTTATAGCCGCGGCCTTTCTCCGTGATGATGTGCAGGAGCACGGGCTCGTTGCTGTTCTTGAGGAACTCGAAGGTCTTGATTAGGAGGTTGACGTCGTGGCCGTCGATGGGGCCGTAGTAGCGGATGCCGAACTCCTCGAAGATCATCGACGAAGTCGGAGCCGGTTGCTTCGACGCGGCAAGGACGAGGCCCTTGGCGCTCTCTTCCATCTTGCCAGCGAGGTGCCGCACGCCTTTGCCAGCCAGCTTCTCGACGAAGTCGGCGGCCTTCTGATGCAGCGAGGCATACGCTGGATGCGTGGCGACGTGGTTGAAGTATTTCGCGATGGCTCCCACGTTGCGGTCGATGGACCACTCGTTGTCGTTGAGCACGATGATGAGGCGCTTGGTGTGCGACGCGACATTGTTCAGTGCTTCAAAGGTAGGACCACAGGTGAAGGCCGCATCGCCAGCGACGCAGACGACGTGATCATCGCTGCCCTTCAAGTCACGGCCAGCGGCCATGCCGAGCGCGGCACCGAGCGCCGTGCCCGCGTGACCTGCGCCGTAGCAGTCGTGCTCGCTCTCCGTGCGCAATGCGAAGCCGTTGAGGCCTTCATACTGACGGATGGTGTGGATGCGATCCCAGCGGCCTGTGATCATCTTGTGAACGTAAGCCTGATGCGCCACGTCCCAGACGAACTTGTCCTGTGGCGTGTTGAACACGCGATGCATCGCGATGCTGAGTTCCACGACGCCGAGGTTCGGTCCGAGGTGCCCGCCGGTCTCACTGAGGGTTTCGATCAGGGTGCGGCGAATGCTTTCCGCGAGGGCGGGCAGTTGTTCGACAGGCAGCGCTTTGAGATCCTGGGGAGATTTGATCGGAGGCATGGGAGCTGCGCTAGAAGAGTCGGATGTCTTCGTCATCGTCGGAAGTTGGCTTGGCGGGAGAAGGGCGGCGCGCGTTGGTGCTACGCTGCTTGTTAGGAGATTCGGGGGTTGCCTCGGCGCTGTCAGCGTCAAAGGTGGACAGGCTGGCTTTGCCGGTGCCGTCGAGGTCAGCGGTGATGAGTTCCACGCGCTGACGAGCGACTTCGATGCGCTGGCGGCAGACCTTCAGCAGTTGCGCGCCTTCAGCGTAGCTCTGCACCATATCCTCCAGCGGCATGCGCTCACCCTCCATGGCCGACACGATTTCTTCGAGTCGTTCCATGGCCTCTTCAAAGGAAGGCTCGGGAGCAGATGAGGGGCGGGATGGCATGAGAGAAACAGCCGCGCGACGGGCTGGAACAAGGGGCGGGATGATGCGAGCGGACGCCCACAGCCGCAAGCGGGAAAACGGTTCTCAAGCGGTCTCGTGATCGAATGCCAAATTGTGCAAGGCCCTGATTGACTTCCCGTTGCTACAGGTGATAACCCACGCCCTCAATCATGGATGCAGTCGATGTAAAGTTCGCTCCAGCCACCGGAACCGATCAGGAGTGGAACGAAGCCTATGGCCGTTTGGCCGACTACTTCCGTGCCTACCGCTTGCACAATCGTTTGCGACGCACGGAACTGGTGTTGGAAGCCCTGCGGCGTGCCGCAGAAACTCACGCCAAAGATCCTTCGAAGAAGCCAGTCTTCTACGCACTGGAGCATGCGCGTGCGATGCAGCGTGAGTGGCTCAATGGCATCTACAGCAATCTGAGCATGACCGAACCGCAGGTGGAGGCTTCTGGTCGGTTGGGCTTTTATCTCGCTGGTGGTCCCACTCGCTGGCCGCAGCATTTCATGTCCACCAAGGAGTGTCCGCCGGAGATGGTCGAGGCTATGCAGCTCGCGATTCGGACCTCGGGTCCGCGTCTGCAAATCTCCAAGATGACTCCCCGTTCGATGGACCTCGGACTCACGCATACAGTGGAGGATGCTGTGGACCGTTTCGGCAAGCAGCCGTGGGCGCGCTACGTCATTCTGGCCGTCTTCGTGGTGGCGGTGGTGGGTTACGTTTATCACCTGTTGCGATGATCCCTCCTGCCAAGACTACCCCTTCGACGAATGGCTTCCCGCCGCCGCGCCTGGCTTCAGCACGGCGTGCCACGTTCTTCGTGTTGGTGCTTTTGGGCACCGGCCTCGGCACCTGGTTGATGAGCACTTTTGTGGCGGCGGATGGAAAGTGGCGCTGGGCCGAGATCGGACTACTGCTCACTTTTGTGCCGCTCTACTATCAGTTGAACTGCGGCTTCTGGACCGCGCTGATTGGTGTGTGGCTGCAGAACCAGGCAAAGTCTGATCCCACGGACCTCTGGCAGACGATCAGTCACGAGCCGCCCGATGCTCCGTTGACGGCGAGCACGGCCATCGTGATCCCCGTTTACAATGAGGACGTCACCCGCGTGTGGGAAGGATTGCGCGTGACGTATCAGTCCCTGGTGAAGACGGGCCAGATTCAGCACTTCGACTTCTTCGTTCTTAGTGACAGCGATGATACCAACAAGTGGATCGAGGAGGAAACCGCGTGGCTCGAGCTGTCGCGCCAGCTCGGTGCCTTCGGCAAAATCTTCTACCGCAAGCGTCGCAAGCCGATCAACCGCAAGTCGGGCAATGTCTCCGACTTCTGCCGCCGCTGGGGCAAGCGCTACCGCTACATGATCGTGTTCGATGCGGACAGCCTGATGTCGGGCTCGCTCATGGTCGCGATGACGCGCATCATGGAGAACAACCCGCGCGTGGGCATTCTTCAGACTTTCCCCAAGCAAGTCGCCAGCGAGACCTTGCTTGGTCGCCTGATGCAGTTCGCCCAGTCGCTTTATGGCCCAGCCTTCATGGCTGGATTGAACTACTGGCAGAATGGCGAGGCCAACTTCTGGGGGCACAATGCCATCATTCGTCTCGAGCCGTTCATCAATCACTGTGCGCTGCCGCCCTTGCCCAAGACAGTGCCCTTCGGTGGACACATTCTAAGCCACGACTTCGTGGAGGCCGCACTCATGCGCAAGGCAGGCTACGCGGTGCGCCTGCTCAATACCAACCGCGGCAGCTACGAGGAAGGGCCGCCCTCTCTGATCGACACGCTGAAGCGCGACCGCCGCTGGTGCCAGGGGAACATGCAGCACTTCTGGCTGCTCTTTGCCAAGGGATGGCACCCAATGAGCCGGTTCAATTTCGGCCACGGCGTGCTCAGCTACGTGAGTTCACCATTGTGGTTGCTGTTCCTGATTTTCTCGACCGTGCTGGCGAAGTTCCCTGACCTTGACCGCCTGTCGCCAGCGGTGAATGCGGGCCAGTTATTGCTCGTGCTGACGGGCGTGCTGATCTTCATGCCGAAGACGATCATCTTGATTGATGAGCTGTTCACCGGCCGCTTGTTCAAGCCCATGAAGCTGCGCTTCATGACCTTCATCGGCAGTGTGATGGACACCTTCATCTTCACACTGATGGCCCCGGTGATGATGTGGTTCCATTCGAAGTTCGTCTTCAAAATCGTGCTGGGCCAGGGCGTGAAGTGGGTGGCGCAGCGGCGCAAGCTGGAAGGCGTGGACTGGCGCGAGGCGATCCTCACCTTTGGCGAGGTCACGCTGCTGGGGCTCGCGTGGGGAGCGATCTCCTGGTGGGTAGGCTCCACCTTCATGCTGTGGATGGCACCCATCGTGGTCTCCATGGTGCTCGCCATCCCCATCGCCATCTGGCTAGGCAGCGGCCAGAGCGGCTTGAGCTGGGGCTTGTTCCTTACCCCGGAGGAGCTGGAACCGCCCTCCGTGCTCAGCGATTTGCAGGACAACCTCGCCGAAGTGAAGGGCCGCCTCCAGATGCCTCCTGAGATCGAGAAGAGCTATGGACTGATGCAGGTGTGCCTCGATCCGTATGTGAACGGTTTGCACGTCAGCCTGCTGCGTCGCCGCAATGTGAAGGACACGCGCGAGTATCTCGATGAGATCGCCGAGCGCCTGGTGAAGACCGGTCCTCAAGGCATGAAGCCGGTCGAGATCAATGCGATCATGAACGATGCCGACACGGTGACCGCGCTTCATCACCGTTTGTGGGCAGCGGGCGAAGAAGAACTCGCACCCTTCTGGTCCCTGGCGATCAAGCAATACAACCTCGCGGCCACGCATCCCTTTGCCCACCTGCTGGCCAACAAGGAAAGCGTGCCTCAGACCATGTGATCAGCCAGTGGTGTGCGTTGCATTGGTCACGCTTTCGGCGGGTAATCATCGATCAATCACCTGCCGCAAGTCTGCTCGCGATGCCGCGCACCAGAGTGGTCATTTGTCCGACCACACTTCGTCCGGCGACCATCACCTCCTCGTGGCTGAGCGCGTCCTGCGTGATCCCGGCGGCCCAGTTGGTGAGTGTTGAAACGCCGATGACTTCCATGTCCAGCGCCCGGGCCTGAATGGCCTCCAGCACCGTGGACATGCCAACGGCGTCCGCGCCCAGCACGCGGAGCATCCGAACCTCGGCCGGGGTCTCATATTGAGGACCCAGCAGGCCTGCATAGACGCCCTCATGTAAGGGGAATCCTGCGTGTGTGGCGATCGCCTTCATCGCCTCGCGCCAGCGTTTGGAATACACCTCGGTCATGTCTTTGAAATGCGGACCGCCGAGCAAGGGAGTGGCGCCAGTGAGATTGATGTGGTCGCTGATGGCCATGAGTTCGCCCACACCAAAGCTCGTGTTCACGGCACCCGCAGCGTTGGTCAGCATCAGCGTGCGCACGCCAAGATCGTGCAACACTCTGACCTGAGCTGTCACCTGTGCCGCGCTCAAGCCTTCGTAAAGATGGCTGCGACCTTGAGCGATCAGCATCGAAATGCCTTCCGGTCGAACGAGCACAAGGCGTCCTGCGTGTCCGGGCACCGTCGAAGCCAGCAGACCAGGCACTTGTTGGTAAGGCACTTCAGCTTCGATGCCGAGCGCATCAGCGACAGCGCCGAGGCCTGAACCCAAAACCATGGCAAATCGTGGATTCGCGGCGCGCAGAAGATCGAGACTCATGCCTCCATGAATAGCGGAGAGCGCCACGCGATGCCAGTGCGAGCTGGGCATGGATTTTCGCAGACAGTCGTGCATAATCCCATCCCATGAGCAGTCCCTTCGCCCCTTGGCTCAATGCTGGCGAGCCGGTATTGCTGGACGGCGGACTTGGCACCGAGCTGGAGCGGCGCGGGTATCGGCAGCTTGGCGTGTTGTGGTCGGCGGCGCTCGTGCGAACCAATGAACATGCGATTCGCGCTGTGCATCACGACTATCTGGAGGCCGGAGCCAATGTGATCAGCACGGCCACGTTCCAGGCCGCCTTGCCCACGCTTCGCTCGACGGGGCTGCATCGCGCCGAAGCCGAAGATCTACTGCGCGATGCCGTTGCCATTGCCGCTCTGGAGCGCACGCAGTTCATGCGGCGGCACCCGCACGCGAAGGCTCCACTGATTGCCGCCAGTGTGGGACCTTTTGGAGCATCGCTGATGAATGGAGCCGAATACACGGGCGATTACGATGTCTCCCGTGCACAACTCATCTCCCATCACGTCGAGCGCTTGCGAGTGCTCTCCGAGACTGAGGCCGACTTCATCGCCTGTGAGACTATCCCATCCTTGCCTGAGGCCCTGGTCTTGATGGACCTCCTCGCTGCCTTACCTCATGCACCAGCGTGGATCAGTTTCACTTGTCGCGATGCCACCCATCTGGCCGATGGCAATGACTTGCGCGAGGCACTGATCGCCGCCCAGGATGTGCCGAATCTCTGTGCCATCGGTGTGAATTGCATCGCGCCTCAGCTTGCCATGCCATTGCTGGAAACCCTGCTGCACTACGCCTCCGCGCCGATCATCGTCTATCCGAATGCGAGCAATGTCTGGGACCTCACCACGCGTGAGTCAGCCGACCTGCTGGACCCCGAAGCCTTCGCTCAGGAATCCAGACGCTGGTGGCAAGCCGGAGCCCAGATAGTCGGCGGGTGCTGCCGGACCACTCCAGATCACATTCGCGCCATGGCGCAATCTCATCCCACGAGCGCAACCACGGCAGCCGTGCAGTAGCAGGAGAGCAATCCGCCAATCATCGAGATGAATCCCAACTGCGCGAGATCGTTGCGTCGCTCAGGAGCCAGGGCACTGATGCCGCCGATCTGGATCGCGATGCTGCTGAAGTTGGCGAAGCCGCACAGCGCATACGTGGTCAGCATGGCACTGCGAGGTTCCAGGTTTGCCTTCGAAAGCGAGAGGTAGCTGATGAACTCATTCAAGACGATGCGCTCGCCCAGGATGCTGCCTGCGGCCATGCAGTCCTTCCACGGGATGCCCATCAGCCAGGCGAAGGGCGCATTCAGCCAGCCCAGCACCAGCTGCATCGGACGCGCCTCGTGGACACCCACGGTGCGCAAGCCGAGCGACAGCAGATAGTTCGCGAGCGCCACCACGGCCACGAAGGCCACCAGCATCGCCATCACATTGATCGCCAGCTTCATGCCGTCACTGGCACCATGGCAGATTGCATCCACGCCATTGACTGTTTCCCTCTCGATCTCCGCACTGGCACCCTCACTCGTCTCACTGCGCTCGCGCTCTGGCAGCAGAATCTTCGCCATCATCAGAGCCGCCGGTGCGCTCATGATGGAAGCCGTGAGCAAGTGCCCCGCATTGATGCCGAAGGACACATACGCCGCCAGCACGCCGCCCGCGATGCTCGCCATGCCCGGCACCATCAATGCGAGCAGCTCGCTGCGCGTCATCCCTTTGAGGTAGGGCTTCACCACCAGCGGAGCTTCGGTTTGTCCCATGAAGATATTGGCCGCCGCTGCTAGGCTCTCACTGCCGCTCGTCCGCATCAACTTCTGCATCACCCAGGCCACGGCGCGCACGATCACCTGCAAGACCCCATAGTGGTAGAGCAATGAACTCAGCGCCGAGACGAGAATGATCGTGCCCGTCACCGTCACGGCGAAAAGAAACCCATTCCCAGGCCCCCACTTCTCCGTCAGCAGCGTCTGATTCGCCAAGGGGCCAAAGACCATCGCACAGCCTTCATTCGCGAACCCCAGCACCTTGTTGAAAGCCTTGTCCAGCCCCTGAAACAATGCGTGCCCCGTGCCTGTGCGTAACGTGAAAACTGCGACCAACAACTGAAGCGAAAGCCCGCCCATGACCGTTCGCCAGGGGAACTGCCTCCGGTCTGCCGACAGCAGCCAAGCGATCCCGACAAACACAACGAGTCCCAGCAAAGGCACGAGTGAATTCATGCGTGCGAGGCTATTCGTCCGACGCGAGGCCGACAAGGGAAAGGGCGATTCAGATAGAAAATCAAAATGATCCCACAAGCCAGATGGAAGACATTCCATCCCGGCTTAACACAGGACCAAGTCGATGAAGACTTTCGGTTTCGGTGGGCCGCTGCGTTCGTTGCTGATCTCGACAGGATGGAAAGCACCGGGTATTCTCGCCCAGATTTGAGCCCGGAACATCCCACTCATCACCGAAACACATTCTTTGGCATTATTGCCATCGTGGGCCCGCATGTCCTGGCAGCGTGGTGGCTGTCACATGGCGATCAAGAGCGAACCTGGCCAGGTGTGGTGATGGGAACTGGAATGATCCTGGGTTTCATCGCGTGGCCGTTGTGGAGGATCAATCGTTCCAATTGTCCTGAATGCGGCTTGCAGATGCTCATGGGCAGCACGGTGCAAGACACCGAAGATACACAAAGGTCCTGGCAGGAATTTCACTGCAAGCCGTGCAACAAATCCTGGATTGTTCCAACGCTCAACAGTGGCGACTAAGCGCTGATCTGGGCGCTTGCTCCAACAACTTATAGGCTGTGGCGCTTGCGCTTCACATGCAGCTGAGCGGAACTGCGCTGGATCATGGCCATGACGGCGGCAACTTCTTCGTTGTCGGTGCCTGGCTTGATATTCTCCAGCGCGTGCTTGGCGCGATCAAGAGCTTCTTGAACGGCCTTTTCGTCGATCTCCTCGACTCCGACCGCCATGTCCGTGAGGATGCGCGTGGTCGAGCCGGTCACTTCCACCAAACCTTCGCCAACAGCGAAGTGCGTGCTCTTGCCGCCCTTCGTATAAACGAGTTCGCCATGAGTCAAGGTGGTGACCAGATTTGCGTGAGCGGGCAGAACGCCCATTTCACCTTCGACACCTGGGAGCACAACACTATCCACCTCATCAGAAAAGATGCGGGCTTCGGGGGTGACGATTTCGAGTTTGAGGGGCATGGCGGGAACAGTTCTCGGTTCTCCGTTCCCAGTTCTCCGTTGTTGGTTCAGCAGCGTGAAACTGAGAACCGTGAACGGTGAACCGAGAACAAGATGTTAGTCCTTCTTCACGGAGTCGATGCCGCCCTTCATGTAGAAGTTGGCTTCGGGGACGCTGTCCCACTTGCCGTCGAGGATCTCAGCGAAGCCGCGGACGGTGTCTTTGACGGACACATACTCGCCCTTGGTGCCGGTGAAGATTTCGGCCACGGTGAAGGGCTGGCTCAGGAAGCGCTGGAGCTTACGTGCGCGGAACACGGTGAGCTTGTCTTCGTCGGAAAGTTCATCCATGCCCAAGATGGCGATGATGTCCTGAAGGTCCTTGTAGCGCTGAAGGACGCGCTGCACACCGCGAGCGACGCGGTAGTGTTCTTCGCCGACGATTTCAGGCGCGAGAGCCTTGGACACGGAAGCGAGAGGATCCACGGCAGGATAGATACCCAGCTCGGCCAGGGAACGCTCAAGCACGACAGTGGAGTCAAGGTGAGCGAAGGTGTTGGCCGGAGCAGGGTCAGTCAAGTCATCCGCAGGCACATAGACGGCCTGGAAGGAAGTGATGGAACCCGTCTTGGTGGAGGTGATTCGTTCTTGCATCGCGCCCATTTCGGCGGCGAGGGTGGGCTGGTAACCCACGGCGGAAGGCGTGCGGCCCAAAAGGGCGGACACTTCGGAACCTGCCTGGGAGAAACGGAAGACGTTATCGACGAAGAACAGCACGTCCTGGTTCTTCTCATCGCGGAAGTATTCGGCCATCGAGAGAGCCGAGAGAGCAACACGGAGACGTGCACCTGGAGGCTCATTCATCTGGCCGTAAACGAGGGCAACCTTGGAGCCAGGAGCGAGGACGGGGCGTCCTTCCTTGTCCTTCTTCGGATGACCATGTTCGTCCTTCTCCGTCGCGATAACGGAGGACTCGATCATTTCCCAGTAAAGGTCGTTTCCTTCACGAGTTCTCTCACCCACACCGGCGAACACGGAGTAACCACCGTGGCCCTTCGCGATGTTATTGATGAGTTCCATGATGACGACGGTCTTGCCGACGCCCGCACCACCGAACGCACCGACTTTACCACCCTTGGTGAACGGGCAGATGAGGTCGATGACCTTGATGCCGGTTTCGAGGATCTGAGCGGACGGGTTCTGATCGGTCAAGGCAGGAGCCTTGCGATGAATGCCATAGCGCTTGGCGGTCTTCGGCGAGGGCTGATCATCCACGGCGTCGCCGGTGACGTTGAAGATACGACCGAGAACTTCTTCACCAACAGGAACTGTGATCGGGCCGCCGGTGTCGGTGACATCCATGCCGCGCTTGAGGCCGTCGGTGGAGATCATCGAGATGGAACGCACCCAACCGTCGCCCAAGTGGCTCTGCACTTCGCAGACGAGACGCTGAGTCTTGCCACCGAAGTCGAGGGTGATTTCAAGGGCGTTGTAGATCTCAGGCAGCTTGCCGGAGGCGGAGAAATCTACGTCCACCACGGGACCGATGACTTGGACGATTTTGCCGATGTTGCTCATAGTGTTGAAAAAGGGATAAGGGGGAAGGGATAAGGGAAAAGTTCCTTACTCCAGGGCCATCTTGGCGGTCGTGATTTCGAGGAGTTCGTTGGTGATCGCAGCCTGACGCAGCTTGTTGTATTCGAGGCTGAGGTCCTTGAGCATTTGCTTGGCGTTGTCGGTCGCGTTCTTCATGGCGACCATACGGCTGCTGTGCTCGGAGGCGCGGGCTTCGAGAAGCATCTGATACAACGTGTTGTTCACGTATTGCGGCAGGATGGACTCGAAGACGGCTGCTGCATTGGGCTCGAACGTGTATTCGGGGACATTGTGGTCTGTCTCCTTCACTTCCAAGGCGGAGCCCATGCCTTCGAAGCTGCGCTTGCCACCGAGCGTCACTTTGTCCACGGGAAGGAGTTGCTCGATGGTGGGAACGACGGTGACGGTGTTGACGAAGTTGTTGAAGGCGATGAGCACCTTCTTGTAGTCGCCGCTGCGGAACTTCTCCTGGATGAAGTTGCCAGCCGTGCGGAGGTCCGTGAATTTGGCTGGGTCCTTGATGGGGAAGTCGGCGATCAGTGTCTTGCGCAGACGGCTAAGTGCTTGGCTAGCTTTGCGCCCGATGGTGACGAAGTCGCAATCGCCTTCGATCTTGGTGTTGACCAGCTTCTTGAAGAGGTTGGTGTTGAGCGCACCGCACAAGCCTTTGTCGCTGGCGATGACGAGCACGAGGGTCTTGGTGCCCTTGCCTTCGTCGAAGTAAGAATGCGAGCCTTCCTCGGCGGCATCACGCAGAGCGACGAGGATCTTGTTCATCGTCTCGGCGTAGGCACGGCCATTGGTGGCCTGGTCCTGCGCTTTCTTCATCTTCGCAGCCGCGACGAGCTGCATGGCCTTGGTGATCTGGGCCGTGCTTTTGACCGATTTGATTCGGCGGCGGATGTCGCGGGTGCTTGGCATGATTTGAAATTTGAAATTTTAGATCTCAGATCAGATTCACTTCCAGCTCGACTTGAAGTCTTCGATGGCGCTCTTGATGTCGGCTTCGACGTTGTCGAGGGCCTTTTCGTTGGCGAGCTTCTCGAGGAGGGCAGCTTTGCGGTTCGTGAGATAGTCTTCGAGCTTGGCCTGGCACTCCTTGATGCGGTCCACAGCGACGTTGTCGAAGTAGCCCTTCTGCATGGCGTAGAGGCTAATGACCATGATGGGCAGGCTCTTCGGCTGATACTGCTGCTGCTTGAAGAGTTCCACGATGCGCGCACCGCGGTCGAGCTTGGCCTTGGTAGCGGCGTCGAGATCGGAACCGAACTGAGCGAACGCTGCAAGTTCGCGGAACTGCGCGAGGTCGAGCTTCGTCGTGCCGGACACTTTCTTGATGGCCTTGGTCTGAGCGGCTGAACCCACACGCGACACCGAGAGACCCACCGAGATAGCAGGGCGGATGCCTTGGTAGAACAAGTCGGTTTCAAGGAAGATCTGACCGTCGGTGATGGAGATCACGTTGGTCGGGATGTAGGCGGACACGTCACCGGCTTGCGTTTCGATGATCGGTAGAGCGGTCATCGAGCCACCACCGTAGGCTTCACCGACGCGGCAGGCGCGCTCAAGGAGACGGCTGTGGAGATAGAAGACGTCACCCGGATAGGCTTCACGACCCGAAGGGCGCTTCAAGATGAGGGAGACTTGGCGATATGCGACGGCCTGCTTGGAAAGGTCATCGAACACGATGAGGGCGTCCTGGCCCTGATCCATGAACCACTCACCGATGGCGCAACCGGCATACGGCGCGAGGTATTGATTCACGGCGGAATCGGAGGCGGAAGCGGAGACGATGGTGGTGTATTCCATCGCGCCAGCGTCTTCGAGGGTCTTCACTACACGGGCGATGTTGGACTGCTTCTGGCCGATGGCGACGTAGATGCAATAGAGGGGCTTGTGGCCCGCGAGCTTGCCTTGCTCAGCTGCCTTGTTTTGCTGGGCCTGCGAGATGATGGTGTCCACGGCGATGGTGGTCTTGCCAGTGGAGCGGTCACCGATGATCAACTCACGCTGACCGCGACCGATGGGGATCATGGCGTCGATGCTCATGATGCCGGTCTGCACGGGGACGGACACGGATTTACGGGCGATGATGCCGGGTGCCAGCTTCTCAACGGGATACTGGGCTTCGCCTTTGATGTCGCCCTTGCCGTCGATGGCCTGACCGAGGGCGTTGACGACACGGCCGAGAAGGCTCTTGCCGACGGGCACGGAGAGAAGACGACCTGTGGTCTTGACTTCATCGCCTGCTTTGATGTTCTCACCAGAACCGAGCAAAACGCAGCCGACTTCGGTTTCTTCGAGGTTCAGAGCGAGACCATAGACACCGCCTGGGAACTCGATCATTTCGTTGAGCATCACGTCGCTGAGGCCTTCAACTTTGGCGGCACCGTCGCCGATTTCGCGCACGACGCCCACGTTGGACTTGGTGACGGCGGTCTTGAGGCCGGCGATCTGGGATTCGATCTCTTGCAGGATGTTGCTCATAACTGGATGCTAGATGCTGGATACTGGATGCTAAATTTGGATGCGAGGCCCAAGGATTAGGCGAGGGCGTTTTTGAGGGCTTCGAGACGGGCTTTCACGCTGCCGTCCCAAACATCGGAGCCGACTTTGACGCGAATGCCGCCGAGGAGTTCGGGATCGGTTTTGAATTCGAGGGCCAGGGGGCGACCATACTTGGTGCTGAGGCCCGACTGTAACTGGGAGCGCGCGGCGGAATCTAGTTCGGTGGCGCTTTCCACCACGGCGACGCTGCGCTGGAGTTCAGTGGCAACGAGATTTCTGAAATTCTGGAGGATGCCGAGCGCACCACGAGGGCGAGAGGCTGTGAGCTTGCTCACCACCTGTCGCACGCGTGTCTCATCGAGCTTCCCATCGACCACACAGATTCGGTAGAGCGAACGTGAGACGCGGCGGGCTTCTTTGCTGATCTTCATTTCGTGGGTTTCTCCAGTGCCTGAAAATTAGGCCGACACCTGAGCGGCGGTTTCTTTGCTGAGACGAGCCTGATCGTCTGCGCTGAGGACCTTGCCAGTGACGCGGCTGGTGGCGTCGGCAACCATGCGTCCGAATTCACGCTTGAGCTGGGACATGAGCTGCTCGTGCTCGAGCTGAGCTGCCTCACGAGCTTTGGCCATGATTTGACCTGCTTCGTGGATGGCGTCCTGCTGCTTCTTATCGGCGAGAGACTTGGCGCTTTCGCCAGCGTCTTTGATCAGGCGGTCAGCTTCGCTGTTGGCCTTGTCGATGATCGATTTTGCGTTGGTCTCGGCATCAGCGAGATCCTTGGCGATTTTTTCCAGCTTGGCTTCGCCATCGGCGATGCGCTGCTTGCGCTGCTCCAGCATGGAAAGAATGGGACCAAAAGCCTTGGCTTTGAGGATGCCATAGACCGCCAGGAAGATGATCACCTGAGCGATGAACTTCCACCAATCCAAGCCGAACTGGGTGGCGATTTGGTCTGCGATTCCTGCAATCTGGTCCATGATTTAAAGAGTGAGTGAAAGAGAAGTTTGGAGGCGAACTGGCTTTCAGTTCGCCTCCAAGGTTTCGGCTTACTTGCCGAGAATGAAGGAGAGAATGCCGAGGCCTTCTGCAAGGGCCATGGCGATAATGCCGAGGGTCAGGATGTTGCCGAAGGCACCTGGATTGCGGCCTGTGGCTTCCACTGCCTTGGAACCAATGAGGCCCACGGCGATGGCTGCACCAGCGGCACCAAGGCCCATGGTAAGGTTACCGGTGACGCCCGTAGCGGCGGCATGAGCTGCGCCTTCAGCGGCGGTGGTCATGAGTTGTGTGATCATGTCAGTATTTGAGTTGTGTGTCTTGTTGTTTCACTCACGTCCACACGTTGCGCATGGTCCCGCGAGCAAAGGGGTCAATGGTGCTCCTCGTCGTGCCCGTGGTCGTCGTGGGTAGTAGAGAGCTGGATATAAACCGTGCAAAGAAGCGTGAAGACGATCGCCTGGAGAAGGCCGACCAGAAGCTCCATGAAGTAGAAGGGGAAGGGAGCGAGGATGCTGCCGATTTTCCCGCCCATGCCGCTCATCGTGTGGAGCACATTTTCACCCGCATAGACGTTGCCGAAAAGACGGAAGGAGAGGGTAACGGGACGGAAGAAGATGGATACGACTTCGATCACACCGACAAAAACGAATACCAGGGCGACGACGAAACCCATCAGCCCCTTGAGACCGCCTTTGGGGCCGAAGGTGTGAACAATGAAGCCCCAGACGCCGACTTCACTGATCGTGAGATAGATCCACACCAGGAAGGCGGTGACGGAGAGACCAAAGGTCATGTTCAAGTCTGCCGTAGCAGGGCGGAGAAGTGGCTCGTGAACTTCACTCACAGATAGTGGTCCGGTGCCCTCGCCCCAGCCAATGGTGCCTACGCCTGGGAGCAGACCAAACCAGTTGGAAATCAAAATGAAGATGAAGAGCGTGCCAAGGAGGGGGAAGGCCTTGGGGGCCATTTTCTTGCCCACGATAGATTCGACCTGGTTGTAAAGAAACTCGACGATTAACTCGAAGAAGTTCTGCCATTTGTGAGGCACGAGAGACATGTTGGCCGTCGCCTTTCGGGAAACCCAAAGGATGACGCCAAGGACGATCAGCGCAACGAGCACCGAGTTGGTGAAAAACTGGAGAAAGCTCACGTTCTCCAAAATGGGCAGACCAAGTGCCTTCGGGCTCACGGCGAGCATCGGCGGAAGAAACGCAGGCAAAGATAACAGGTCTGACATGGCTGTGTGGGAAGTGCCGGGAAAAGGGCGAAGATTTTTAGCGGGCGGTCAAACTCAGGGCAAGCCCTATTTGTGAAATTTTTCACAAAGTCCCTCAATCACTCGATATGGGGGTGGGTGCTACAAGCTGCAACGGCCTTGGCACAAGCGCTCCAGGGCTTTTTGCAACAATATTATAGGTCTCCTTCGTGAGCCAGGAATGGGTGCTCAGATGGTCTGGTTCCAAATCTAGGTCAATCATTCCGGTTTGATTCGTGTCGAGGAGGTGAATTCCCAACCTTTGGCACGTTTGGCGGAGATGTTCGGGAATGCGTTCTTCTTCGATTCCAGGTGTGTTTGAACTGATCACAAGTTGAGGAGCCACAGTCATGATAAATTCCGGAAGTGCTGACCAGTCTGTGGCGTGCTGCGAACGAATCAGAACATGACTTTGGAGTTCCCTAGGTGACAGACGCTCCAACAATGCCTTTTCTGTATCGAAGCCGGCGTCGTTACACCAAAGGACCTTCATTTGCCCAACCTCGAGACGAATCACGAGCGCACGGTCATCGGCCTTGTCATGCTTGTCATCGGGCGATGGAAAGAGGACGTGGAGAGTCGCTTGGCCGATTTGCAGGCGATCACCCGCTCTGAGTCTTTTGATTTTGTCGCCATCGCTGGTCGCAAGTTGCCACATGTAGGTGGCTCGTGAGTCAAACCTCCACGGTTCGTGGAGCCCGACCCAAGCGTGCATGGGGCCGTAATTGTTTATGATGCTTTTCGCTCCACCGAGGTGGCCCACATCGGAATGGCTCAGCACGAGGCCGTCTAAACGTTCAACGTTTTCGGTGCGCAAGAATGGGGACACATGCCTTCGTATGCTTGGGCCGCTGCCGCAGTCCAGCATCCATGTCTTGTCGTCGCTTCGAAGAAGCTGGGCGGATTCGCCAGGTGGCATGCTGAGGATTGAAAGCCTAGCCGTTGGTTTGGCCCGAAAGGTATCAGAACTCAGTGAGAAATGTCCGCCAGGAATGGCTGCGAATCCGTGTGCCGAAATGAGCATCAGGTGCGCGATGGCCCAATTGGCATTGTTCAGCCAGACGCTCGCAAAACCTAGATGACAAACTCCTGCCACTAGGCTCAGCGAAACAGTGAAGAGAGCGGCGAATGACAGCGGAACCAGCACCACATTTGCGATGATTGAAACCGGTGTGCAGGTTTGAAAGTGGTAGAGCAGTAGTGGCAAGCTGCCAATCCATGCGGCGACAGAGGTGCTGGTGGTGCTGAGGAAGTGTCGTTTGATCCATACCCATGCGAGTTGAAGGCTGGTGGCGAGACTTGGCGGGAGGAATGGATCTAGCTCTGTGAGGGGCTGGAATGGCTGGGCGATTGGGCGTGCCATGATGGCGATTGCGGCGAGAACTCCGAAGGACAGTTGGAAGCCAGCCTGGAATAACTGAAGGGTGTCTGTTGCCAGTAATACAAGGGCTGCAAAGCCAAGGCTGTTACCCATGCGAGAGGTCCGGTCCAGCAGCGGAGCTACAAGCATCGTGCCCGACATCAATGCGGCCCGTGCCGCTGATGGCACCCAGCCCGTTATGAATGCATATCCGAAGACCAGTGGGATGAGGATCAGAGCAGCTTTGCCATGGTTGATCCTGATCAATCCCAAAAGTGCCCATCCAATGATGGCGAGCAGACCAATGTGCAGACCACTCACGGCAAAGATATGAAGGGTGCCACTATCTCTGAACGGCTTTTCTAGTTCGGGATCGACCCCGCCTGAGGTGCCGAGCGCCATGGTTGTGATCAGCGTGGTCGCCATTTCATCGTCTTCGATTCCAGCAGAGACTTGGGCTGAAACCCAGCCTCGGCAGCGTTCAGCCAGGGAAAGCATATCAAATCGCAGGCTTGATTCGGGCGGGGTAAGTGGCTCGATCTTGTGGGGTGATAGTTCGCCAATGATGCCCTGACGAAGGGCTGTCGATTCGGGGTCAAAGAGGCTTCGATTTTTTGGCTTTGCCGTCAGCGAAAATAGACCGCTGAGACGATAAGTTCCCGCATGAATGGTTCCGGCATCAGGCGAGAGCCACACTCGAATCAAGGTTCGTCCGTCGATCCGAAGCCTCCTTGTGCGTAGCTCGGTTTGCGCTGTCTCAAAGATGGCGACGTGTCTATCTCCATCCGCTATCTCCGATAGCATGGGCACTCGCACGAATCGCCCTGTAATCGTTACTGAAGTCCGGGCACCGGGCGATAAAAGTGATCGAAGGGGATGGTCGCGCGATTCTTGGAGACGAACCTGGTGCAGAAAGCCGAAACCTGAGGTGATCGTGAGTCCCAAGATCCATGCTTTGGGTTTCCAAATCGCCAGCAACGACAGTCCCAGTGCGCTCAAGCACCACCACGCTGCGGTATTGGTTGTGAAGTTCGACAAAACAATTCCGAGACCTGCGGTGGCAGCGATCCATGCCAGTGGATTGTTCCGGGCGAATCTCATGTGACAGGCGAATCGTTACGGTGAGCATTGCACTACCTGAGGTATTGGTATGCCCAATCCCAACTGAGAGGTAGGACGGCGTGATAGAGTGAAGGCTGACCGAGAGTTGAATCCGAAGTAGTTCATCGGTTGAAACGAGTCAATTCAAGGTCGGGCATTAAGAATGAAAAACATGCGGCGAAGTCCAATAGATTGTCAGGGCTCGCGAACTTTCTTAGCCGGCGGTGTTCGTTCGATTTCCCTCCAGAGGATGAGAAATTGAATCCCGGACTTGCCCTCGACCGAAACTTGATTATGACTCCGAATTGTTAGCGGAAGAAGGGCTTCAGCACAGGTCAAACAGTGTCCAAAGCGAAGAGTCAGACGATGCTAACAATTTGCAGTAATTATAGCTTTTCAAAAAACTTGTTGCAGCAGATCGTTTTTGTGTGTTAATATAGTGTCAATTGCGGGTATAGCTTAATGGTAAAGCGCCAGCCTTCCAAGCTGGCCACGCGGGTTCGATTCCCGCTACCCGCTCCAGACACACAATATCAACCGATCTGACTTATGTCCTTCTCAACAAGCATTCGAGCCTTCGGGTTAACGCTTGCCGTATCCAGTCTTACCACTGGCGCTATTGCAGGGGCCCCTTCTAACTGCGATAAAATCGCCCAGGACGTTCGAGAATCGGTCACTAAAGAACCTACCAAGGTCCTCATGATCGTCGAAGATGCATTGGTCATCAACGAGACCTGCGCCTGTGAAATCGTCAGAGCTGCGATCACAGCCTCTAATGCGGATCAGCCGATGGTGAAGCAAATCGTCCAAACGGCGGTAGCAGTAGCTCCCAAGATGACTCCGGTCATTATGGAGTGTGCCAACTCGGTTTCTCCAGGAGCCGTTGAGGGCAGCGGCGAGGCTCAAACTGTCTCCGCCAAATCTGGCAAAAGTGCGAAAAGCGTGGTCCCCTCTGAAGCCATTCAGCCACCAAAAGACAAGGGCACCGATTTCTCGCAGAGCTTTACCGGAATTCGCGGCGTGTATCTCATGGCTCCAGCTGTGGGCGGATTCCTTCCAATTGAAGAGGACAAGCCCAAGACCGAAACGCCCAAGCGTCGATCGGACAAGCCGCATCATCCGAGGCGGAAAATTGTGCAAGAGCCATTGTCGCCCTCGATGGCTGGTTGGGCTCCCTGATCGAGCTTCTTGACGTCTAGTTCGCACGATTGCGCACACTAATCCCTCTCCTCTCTGAAATAACCATGAGTCCTAAATTTACAGCGCTTGCCATCGGAGCCATGATGGCAGTTGCCGCTCCCGCCTCCGCGCAAGGGTTGCTTTCACTCCAGCATCGCTCCGAGTTTAAGAAGCCGATGCCTACGACCGTCACGGCTGGTGTAGGCATGGGCTATGATTCCCTGAATTACAAAGCTAGCGACAGCGCGGATATTGATTCGTTGTTCATTCAAGGAGGGCTGGGATTAAACTATTCCGATGCGGACCAAATCAGCCCGTATGACCTGGGCGTCGATTTTGGTGTCATCAATTACCTGGATAGCACCAGTCGCAGTCAAGACACGGATTACAGCGCCCGTGTGGTCTTCAACATTGCTCACGCAGCGTCGGAAAGGCTCAAATTCACGAATAACTTCTACCTTACTTATGAAGTAGAACCAAATTTCGGGCTGGGGGCTTCCACAGCCCTGCGCAACGGGCAGTATTTCTACGGCTACAACAGTTTTGCTGCTGCCTACGCCTGGTCGGAGCGCTTCAGCACCACCACATCCTACACCTTCGATGGGATCAAGTATGAGGATGGTGAGATCGGGCGCTTCGAAGATCGCTACTCGCACCTCGTTTCCCAGCAGTTCTCCTGGGCTTGGACAAAGACACTCAAGTTGGTGGGTGAATATCGTTATCGCACTGTCGATTATCGCTCCGCAGACAATGATTTCTCGTCTCACTACATTCTCGCAGGTGTCGATAAAGCCTGGAGCGAACGCACTTCGGGATCGTTCCGCGCGGGGGCTGAGATGTATAGCTCCAATCGCAGCAAAGAGACCGCTCCCTACTTTGAGGCCTCTCTCAACCACGCCACCAGCGAGAAAACCACACTCCAAGTCTTTACGGCAGTTGGTTTTGATGGCTCTGAGATTGGCAATTACGGCTCCCGCTATTCCTATCGTCTAGGCGCAAGCGCCGCCCACCAGATTTCCAAGCGTCTGCGGGTGAACGGAGGAGTGAATTACGCTTACAGCACCTTTGACGGCATCGGAGTCGCACCTGACGTGAATGAACACGAACTCAGTGCTACAGCCGGTCTTGGCTACCAAGTCTGGAACAACGTCAGCCTTGATGCCAACTACAGTTACACCGTCCTGAAATCGGACGACAACCTTCGCGACTATGATCGCAATCGTGTATCACTCGGGCTTAGCGCTCAGTTCTAGTCCCTCCAAGATCGTCTCTGCCCAGCCCAAGCACACCCTCGAGGCCGCTCATTCATTGATCACGCTCGAGGGTTCTTTTCAGATTAAAATTGTTAATAAACTCTGACCTTTAATACACTCCGAAAGTTATGAACGAGATGAGCATGGAAATGCAGCGCCACGCGGTGGACTCGTGGCAGATCATCAAGAATCGGCTTGGTCCGATTATCTTGTCCTTTCTTCTGATCTTCGCAGTTGCCTCGATCATCACTTACATCATGCCCCGCAAGTATCGCGGGCAGGTAAAGATGAAGATCGAGCGCGATCCGAACAAGGTCAAAGAACAGAGCATGGGAATCAATGATCCCACCATGATGACCGAGAACGCACTGAAGACGGAGTTTGAGACGCTCACCATGTCGAGAACACTGTCTCCGGTAGTCGAGGAACTCAATCTCACCAAGCAATGGAATCTCCCCAATGCTCGTGATGCCCTTGCCAAGCTGGCGGGAAACCTGGATCCACAGGCAGGCATTCGCTCAGACTTCGTGGTGATCGAAGCCTTCGATGAAAATGCACAACTCGCAGCCGACATCGCCAACGCCGTGGCGAAAAGCTACATGCAGCAGCGTATCGAAGTAGAACGTGAGCAAAAGGAACGCGCGCTCAGTGTGCTCCGAAAACAGGTCACCGATATTGAACTCCAGGCCACAGCCGCCCGAACCAAGATGCAGCAGGCCCAGAAAGACGCCGGCATCGTCGAAGAGGTGGGCGGTGGGTCCATGGCTCGACTTCCCGGCTATCAGGTGCAGACGGCTGAAGGCTCGATGGCTATCACGCGAGAGCAGCAACAATACAAAATTGATTCCGACATCCTCACGCTCAAGTCTGACATCGAAAGACTCAGTTCGCTTTCTCCTGATGAATTAGTCGAACGAGCTTCTGCACTCAAACTTGAGAACCAGAGTATTCCCATACTTCTAGCCGAGATGCAGAAAGCCCAGATTTCCATCGAAGGGGCGATCAATGGTGGCCTTGGTCGCCGCCATCCGACCGTGCTCAGTCTTCAGGCTCAGATCGCCAAGAACAAGGAGCTGATCTCGAAAGCTGCGGTCGATCATATCTCAGGACTCAAAGACAAACTTGCAGGCCTCGAAGCGAACAAAATGAGCCTTGAGGAGATGAACAAGAAGCAGAACAACAACGCCATCGACAAGCAGTCTTCGACCACCGTTTACCTGATCGCCAAGCGCGATGTGGAGCAACTTGAGGGAATGTTGCTCAAAAAGCGCGAAACCCTTAGCAATGAGGAGTCCAGTCTGGAGGTATCGAAGTCTCCAGCCACCATTTGGCAGGAAGCCCAAGTCGAGACCACACCTGCCAAACCCCGTGTCATGCTCAATCTGACTCTGGGTGCCATCGTTGGTCTCATGTTTGGATTCGGCCTCGCCTTTGCTCTCGAATACATGGACACCAGCGTGAAGAGCCTTGACGACGTTGAGCGCCTTCTCGGTGTGCCGGTGCTTGCCGTGATACCTAAAGATGTTGGCGTGCTCCATCGCAGCAGCGGATTCACACCTGATGCTGAGGCGTATCGGATCTTGCGGACGAACATTGAGTTTAACCGCCGCAACGCGAACGCGAATTGCATCACCGTTGTCTCTGGTGGCGCAGGAGAAGGAAAATCTACCACTCTCACGAACCTCGCCTTCGTGTGTGCGCAGGGCGGATACAATGTTTTGCTCATTGATGCTGACTTGCGTCGCCCGCGCTTGCACACCCTCTTTGATACGAGCAACGCCGTAGGCCTCTCCAA
>CAUJJC010000147.1 GCA_963204975.1 Verrucomicrobiota bacterium
GGGGCACCATCCAGTTCTCCGACAACTCCGTTCTCAACAATCAAGCTGGCGTCACGTTCACCACCAGCCAGGATAGCGGGATGTCCGGTGGCAGCGCGGGGGGCACTTTCAACAACGCGGGCACCTTCACCAAAAGCGCCGGCACCCTCACCACCATCCTTGTCACCGCCAACAACACCGGCACGATCAGCGTGGAAAGCGGCACGGTCACTCTCAACGCCAGCGGCACACACAGCGGATTCTTCTCCCCCGGCACGGGGGCCACGCTGCGCTTCGGCGGCGGCACGCACATTCTGGAGGCGGGCACCTCCTTGACCGGCTCCGGCACGGTTCAGCTCAGCGCCGGCACGTTGACGCTGAACTCGGCGGTCTCCTCCGCCTCCGACACCACTTTCACCTTGAGCGCAGGCACCTTGAACGGTCCTGGTGCCCTCACCTTGAATGGTCCGCTGAACTGGACCGGCGGCTCGATGGACGGGGTGAGCACGGTGCAAGCCAATGGCAACGCGACTTTCAGCGGCGGCAACAGGAATCTGAGTGGCGGAAGAACCCTCAACCTCGGCGGCAGCACTGACTGGACTGCGGGTGTCATCCAGTTTTCCGACAACTCCGTTCTCACCAATCAAGCGGGAGCCACGCTGACCACCAACTTCAATGGCTCGTTGTCCGGTGGCAGCGCGGAGGGCACCTTCAACAACGCAGGCACCTTCACCAAGAGTGGCGGCACAGGCACCACCACCATCGCCATCACCGCCAACAACACCGGCACGATCAGCGTGGACAGCGGCACGCTGTCGTTCTCCAGCACCAGCGTCGTCACCCAGCACGTCGGCACCACGCTGACTGGCGGCACCTGGAACGTCAGCAACGGCGCCTCCATCAACATCGCCACCGGCAGCAACATCACCACCATCGGCAGCGCGGCGAGCGTCACACTCGACGGGGCAGGCTCGTCCTTTGCGAAAGTCACCACTGCGCTGAACAACAACCAGGGCAACTTCACCCTCAAGAACAACCGCGACCTCACCACGGCGGGTGCCTTCACCAACTCCGGCACGGTGACGGTGCAGGACAGCACCACCACGATGACCATCGGTGCGGGCGGGAGCGCATCCTACACCCAGACGGCTGGCAACACGGTGCTGGTGAATGGCGCGATGATTGATGCTTCTGCCTTCAACCTCAACGGCGGCACACTCAGTGGCAATGGCACCATTGATGCACCGCTGACCACCAGCGGCAGCACCATCATCGGACCGGGTGCATCTCCGGGAGCACTCGTCATCAATGGCAATACGATCCTGGGCGCGGGCAACACCTTGGCCATGGAGATCGGCGGACTCACTCCTGGCATCGAGCATGACCTGATCACGGTGAATGGCACCCTGACGCTCGACGGCGCTCTGATGATCAAGTTCTTCGGCGGCTATGAGACGGCGCTGACCATGGGCAGCATCTTTGAGATCGTCACCTCGAACGCTCCTGTCCAATCGATGTTCAGCAACGTAGCCAGCGGCTCACAGATCTGGGATTTCGACCATCATCACCTCTTCGAAGTGTGGTATGGTGCCAGCAGCATGTTCGGCACGAACAACGTGGTCCTCTTCGCGCTCACCCCAGAGCCCTCGCGTGGGATCCTTCTGCTGGCAGGTGCATTCTCCTTCATCCTGCGCAGGCGGAGGAAGTGATCGACCTGCGGGGAGAAGAGATTTGATCTCCCATCCGTTTCAAAGCGTCTCAAGGGCGCTTTGCAGCGGCCAGGGCGGCAGTCTTGAGATCGTCGATCTTCTTGTCCGCGTCGGCGATGAGAGGATCGAACATCGGAATCTCCTTCGCGTTCTGCCCTTGCTCATGTTTGCGGAAGCCGAAGAGGTAGGTCTCGTTCTGCGGACGCCAGCGATTGAAGAAGAGGAAGTCCTTGGCAATGATCGCCTTCCGCAGGGAGTCGATGGCGGGGGGCGACACGTCAGGGGTTTTCAGGCCGAGGGATTTCACCACTTCGGAGGCGAGCTTCTGGTAGCCTGCCTCGGTGTAATGGATGCCGTTTTCAGTGAGCGGCTTTTCCGTGCGGCCCGGCTTGGGCATGCCGCCCATGGCCTGGAAGGTATCGACAAAGAAGGCATTCTGGCTGCCTGCGAATTTGCCCAGGGCATCGCGCAGAGAGGCGAGGTTCTTGTTCGCCGGAGCCTGATCGGGGAGGGGTGGAGCGAGCGTTTCGAGCGGGGGAGGCGCAACGATGACGAAACGCACATCGGGTGATTTTTCTCTGACCAAATCCAGCAGCGAACGATAACCGGAGAGGAAGGCTGGCAGCCCGCTGAGGCCTTCGTGTGCGAGTTCAGTGCCGTAGCAGAGGACGACCACATCGGGCTTGAGCATTTCCAGGTGAGCGCTGAGGCGCTGAATTCCTTCCTCAGGCGGGCCGAAGTAGGATCGGGCGTGGCCGAACACGGTATCGCCACTCCAGCCGAGATTGCGCACCGAGACTTTTTTTTCCGCAAGGGCGAGGCGCAGTCCGGTCTCCAACCAGCCATAGCGCTGCTCCCGCTCGATGACGGTGCTGCCGAGGAAGACAATGCTGTCCTCGTTCTTGAACTCGAAGCTGGCGGGCTTGCCACGGGAGTCCGGTGCAGGCTCCTGAGCAGGTAGCACGGGGGCAGTGGCAAGCAGCAGTGCTGCGGCGGCGAGGCGGATATCCCTGGGATTCATCGGACGTGGATTGGAGCGAATCGAAACCGGAAGTCTAGCGGCAAAGGTTGCCCCGGAAGTGGAAAACACGAAAGGCCGGGCGCAATTGGCACGATCCTCTGGAATATCCTCATTCGTAACTCTTCTCACCAGCGATGAAACTGCCCACTCTCTCCACCCTGATCCTTGCCCTCATGTCCACCCTCCCCGCAACTGCCGCCGATGACAAGCCCGCCAAGCCCGAAATCGCCATCGTAGGCGGTGGCTGCTTCTGGTGCACTGAGGGCGCTTACAAAATCGTGCCCGGCGTGCTCAAGGTGGTCAGCGGCTACTCGGCTGGCCAGAAGGAGAACCCCACGTATGAGGACATCTGCACCGGCACCACCGGACATGCCGAAGTGGTTCAAGTGACCTACGATGCGAACAAGCTGAGCTACAAGGACGTGCTCGATCTTTTCTTCGACCTGCACGACCCCACCACGGTCACGAAGGAAGACGCCATCATTCATGGCAAATTCATGCCCAAGGGCACGCCGCACCAGGGCCACGACTACGGCACGCAATACCGGTCGATCATCATCTACGAAACCGAGGCGCAGAAAAAGATCGCCGAACAGGCCAAGGCGGATGCCAAGCCCAAGTTCGCCGACCCTATCGTCACTGAGATCGTGCAGCTCAAGAAGTTCTATCCCGCCGAGGACTACCATCAGGACTACTTCAAGAACAACCCCAACCAGCCGTATTGCAGCGCCGTGGTGGGGCCGAAGATCAAGAAGTTCAAAGAGAAGCTGGAAGCTCGCTCGAAGGCCAAACCGTAGTCCGTCAGGCATTTTGATTCAGGCTCGTTC
Source organism: Verrucomicrobiota bacterium (assembly GCA_963204975.1). Classification (GTDB taxonomy): domain Bacteria; phylum Verrucomicrobiota; class Verrucomicrobiia; order Verrucomicrobiales; family Verrucomicrobiaceae; genus JAEUHN01. The sequence goes on from CAUJJC010000147.1 coordinate 3,537, forward strand.
CAGGTCACCGCATTGACCGGAACGAGCCTTTTTCGTGGCACTGAACTGAGCCCCTCGCTGGACATCTTGCGACGCACCCATTCGAACCCGTATTCGGCATCAAGGTGACGTTTCGCCATGCATGGCCGGTTCTCTCTCAATCTCTGCGCACTCCATGGCAGCATCGGCGGAATGACAGGGAGAGTTAAAGTTGTATGAAACATGCATGTTTAAAACAACTGACACCCACAAGGGCGATCTGAATGGCCGCCCCGAGATTGAGAGGCTCGTGAATACGTTCTACGACCGCGTTCGCTCCGATGAGACGCTGGGTTTCATCTTTGATCAGGTGGCGAAGACGAACTGGGAGACTCATCTGCCCAAGATGTATGCCTTCTGGGAGACGGTGATGTTCCGCAGCGGCGGATTCGTGGGCAATCCTCTCGTGGCTCACGCGAAACTCGTGCCGCTCACGGACATGGGCCGCGACAAGTTCGACCACTGGCTCCGGCTTTTCTGCGGCACGGTGGATGATCTCTTTGCCGGTGAACATGCGGAGCACATCAAACGCTGCGCGGAAGACATGGCGAATGTGATCCACGCGCGAATCAATCAGGTGCCAGACGCGCGTTTTGATCCCGCCCGATTGACTCCCGAGCAGCGGGAACGCTACGCTCGTTACAAGCAAGAGACTCCCGCGACCCCATGAGCGAATTCCCTGCCTGCAAACACAAGAAGCACAAGGCCCGTGGCCCCCGCCGGTTCGGTTTGAAGTGGCTGGCCTCAGAGCCCTATCGGCTGTTCTTCTTCGTCGGTGCTCTGTGGAGCATCATCGGCGTGGTGCTCTGGCCCTTGTTTTATGCCCAGACGATCCACTTCTACCCCAACTTCGTTCACGCCCGGCTCATGATTGAAGCCTTCGGCGGTGCCTTCGTCGTTGGTTTCCTCGGCACAGCAGGGCCGCGCATGGCCTCAGCGCCCAAGCTGACGCCCGCCGAACTCATCGGGCTGCTGACACTGCATTTCGGCTGTGGTCTCAGCCATCTCTGGCAGCGTCCGATGAGTGGCGATGCCTTGTTCATCGCTTTGCTCGGAACGCTCCTGCTATGCCTGGTGATTCGCGTGATTCGATTCCGCAAGGAAGCTCCTCCTCCCCAGCTTTTGCTGGCCCTCACCGGTATCGGATGCGGTATCTCAGGTGCGGCAATGATGATGAATGGATCGACCTACACTGATCCGCAGCAGCACCGCCTTGCCTCGCTCCTGCTCTATCAAGGACTGCTTCTGCCGCCCGTGCTAGGCATTGGCTCCTTCGTTTTCCCGCGCATGTTAGGGGGCGATTTTGGTGACCCCAAATCAGCAGCCCAGAGCAAGGTGAAGCGTCTGCGTGCGATCACGGCGGCCGTGCTGCTGGTGGGCAGTTTCTTCCTCGAAGTTCAGGGGCATCCGGGCATCGGCTTTACCCTCCGGGCCATCGTCTCGGCTGCGTATTTGTTGATCGAAGTGCAGTGGCGCAAGTCTCCCGAGGATGCACCTCGCGGCTCCCTCACCACAGGATTGTTTTGGGCCTTGATCACGGGCTGGCTGGGCTTGGTGCTCGCTCCTTTGCATTACACTCAGCACGTCTCCATCGAGCACCTGCTCTACATCGGAGGCTTTGGGATGCTGATGCTCATCGTCGGCAGCCGTGTGCTCTTCGGCCATAGCGGTGACCTTGAGGGCTTCTTCGCGAAGAGCAAATGGGTGCGGTTCCTGATCTTCCTCGGAGTGCTGGCAGCCACCACACGGGCCACGCCCGCCTGGGTGCCATCCACCACTGTCTCGCATCACATCTATGCCAGCCTCACCTGGGCGATTCTGGCTGCGTGCTGGCTGCTCTGGCATCGCCACCGCTTTGTTACTCGTGACGAGGAGTGAACCTGTTCTGAAGTGCGGGACGCTGAAAGTTCGATCATCCAGCGCCCGCTAAGGATGGTCCATGAAGTCGCTTCTCGCATTCCTCGCACTTGCCCTCGCAGCACCGGCTGCGGATACCTTTGATGTGGTCGTTTACGGCGGCACCTCGGGTGGTGTCACCGCCGCCGTCCAGGCCTCACGGCTGGGCAAAAGTGTGGTTCTCATCGAACCCACGAAGTTCCTCGGCGGCCTCACCACAGGTGGTCTCGGTGCCACGGACATCGGCAACAAAAAAGCCATCGGCGGGATGTCGCGTGAGTTTTATCATCGCATCTGGCAGCACTACTCGGACCCGAAGTCGTGGACGCAGCAGACGCGCGAGGAATACTATGCGAAGCGTCCGCATGGCAACAGCGCGACAGAAGACACCATGTGGACCTTTGAGCCTCATGTGGCGACGAAGGTCTTCGATGACATGATCCGCGAGGCCAAAGTCCCGGTCGTCTTCAGTGAGCGGTTGGATTTGAAGAATGGCGTGGTGAAGGACGGCCAGCGGATCATCAAGCTCGTGATGGAAAGCGGCCGATCCTTTGAAGGCAAGGTGTTCATCGACGCCACTTATGAAGGCGATGTCATGGCCAAAGCAGGCGTGAGCTATCACGTCGGACGCGAGTCAAACGCGCAGTATGGAGAGACGATCAACGGCCTGCAGCTAGCGGGCGCGAAGCATCATCAGTTCGTGAAGAACGTCGATCCGTATGTGAAGCCCGGTGATCCATCAAGCGGCCTGCTCTGGGGCGTCACGCCGATGCCACAAGGCAAGGATGGCGACGGTGACAAGAACATCCAGGCCTACAACTTCCGTATGTGCAACACCGACGACGACCGCATCCGCATCCCCTTCGCCAAGCCAGCGAACTACGACGAGAAGATGTTCGAGCTGCTGCTGCGCAACTTCGAAGCTGGCGATGAACGCAAGCCCTGGGCACCCACGCCAATGCCTAACAGGAAGACAGACACCAATAACAACTTTGCCTTCAGCACCGACATGATCGGCATGAACTACGACTACCCTGATGGCGACTACGCGACCCGCGCGAAAATTTGGCAGGCACATGAGGACTATCAGAAAGGCCTGATGTGGACCCTGGCCAATCATCCTCGGGTGCCGGAGAAGATTCGTGGATTCTATGCTCAATGGGGCCTCGCCAAGGATGAGTTCACCGAGAATGGTAACTGGCCGCGCCAGATGTATGTGCGCGAGGCACGCCGCATGGTGAGCGACTACGTGATGAGCGAGAAGAACTGCAAACGGAAGGAGATCGTCGAAGACAGCGTGGGCATGGGTGCCTACAACATGGACTCGCACCACACGCAGCGTTACGTGACGAAGGAAGGCTTCGCCCGCAACGAAGGCGACATCCAGATCGGCACGCGGCCTTACCCGATCAGCTATCGCAGCATCCGCCCAAAAGCCGAGCAATGCACCAACCTCCTCGTGCCCGTCTGCCTCGCTGCGAGTCACATCGCGTATGGCAGCATCCGCATGGAACCAGTCTTCATGGTCATGGGCCAGAGCGCCGCCACCGCTGCCGTCCATGCCATTGACCAAAACACCACCGTCCAAGGCATCGATTACGCAAAGCTGAAGGAGCAGATGCTCAAGGACGGCCAGATGCTTGACTTCGAATCTCCACCGGCCCCCGATCACGTCAGCATGACCAAGGAACAGCTCGGCGGCATCGTCGTTGATGATCGTGAAGCCGAACTGACGGGCTTCGAGTCCGTCGGACACACCACCTCACCCTTCATCGGCGAAGGCTACGCACACGACGGCCATGATCGGAAGGGCGAACAGAAAGCCATCTTCCGCCCCACCCTCCCGAAGACTGGCGTGTATGAGGTCTCCATCACCTACACGGCCCTGAGCAATCGCGCGACCAACGTCCCCGTCATCATCTCCAGCGCTGATGGCACCCAACAAGTCACTGTGAACCAAAAGAAGCGCGCGCCCGAGAAAAGTTTCATCTACCCGCTCGGCAAATTCAAGTTCACCGCCGGCAAGTCAGGCTACGTCGAGATCAGCAACCAAGGCACTGACGGCCATGTGATCATTGATGCCGTGAGGTTTGTCGAGGTGAAGTGACTTACTGCGCCAGCTTCTTGAGGTAGTCAGCATACTCGGTCTTGCCGAGTTTTTCGGCGGTCGCGAGAAGCTCGGCTTTGCTGATCCAGCCTTTGCTAACGGCGATTTCTTCGAGGCAGGCGATCTTGAGTCCCTGGCGATGCTGGATGACCTTCACGAAGGTGGTGGCCTCGGCGAGGGCATCGGGTGAGCCGGTGTCCAGCCAGGCGGTGCCGCGTCCGAGGACTTCGACGTTCAACTCGCCCTTTTCGAGATACACGCGATTCAGGTCGGTGATCTCGAGTTCACCACGAGGGCTCGGCTTGAGCGCCTTGGCGATCTCGACCACCTGCTCGTCGTAGAAGTAGATGCCTGGCACGGCGTAGTTGCTCTTGGGCTGCTTGGGCTTTTCCTCCAGGCTGATGGCTTTGCCTGTCGGGTCAAACTCGACCACGCCATAGGCTTCGGGCGTCGCGGTGTAGTAGCCAAAGATGGTGGCTCCGTGCTCCTGATGGGCTGCATTCTCGACCGCCTTGCGGAACTGCGAGCCGTAGAAAAGATTGTCGCCGAGCACGAGGGCTGCCTTCGACCCTGCGAGGAATTCTTCGCCAATCAAGAAGGCCTGGGCGAGGCCTTCGGGCTTGGGTTGCTCAGCATACTCGAAACGGACACCCCATTGGGAACCATCACCGAGGAGTTTGCGGAATTGAGGCAAATCGTGCGGTGTGGAGATGATGAGGATCTCGCGGATGTCTGCCAGCATGAGGCACGAGATCGGGTAATACACCATCGGCTTGTCATAGACGGGCATGAGCTGCTTGCTCACGGCGATGGTGAGTGGATAGAGACGGGTGCCCGAGCCTCCGGCGAGAACGATTCCTTTGCGTGCTGACATAAGACGCGAAGTCTCGCGTGATGGCTAGTCTTCGTCAACTACGGGAGGTGCGTCCTCGGCATGAGTCGTCTCGGCCATGCGCTTGATGGTAGCATCGAGAAGCTCGATGTAGCCATGCACATCTAAGCTCTCAGGCTCAGGCTCGCCTCGCACGCTGTAGAGCCAGCCCTGCTCGTAAGGATCACTGCGAACGATGCAGGCGTCCTGCTTGAGGTAAGGATTGCCCGATTCAAAGGAGCCGTTCATTACGCAAAAGACGTCGCTCGCCGCCTTGAAGCCTTCGACCCACCCAACGACCTGTCCGGGCTCCACCGGTCCTCCTTGGGGCACCTGCCATTCACAATCGACCAACTCGCCCAGCATACGCGTGGCGAACTTGGTGAATCCTACCCGCCACAATCCTGTCTCGCCCTCGACCTGTGCCATCCAGTAGTGGCTGGGCGAGTAACGAAACGAGTCGGGAAAGCGGGCAGAGAAGCGGGCGTGCTTGTAGCGGACAAAGTTGAGAGGCATTGGGGTGCAGATGAAGGATGAAGGATCAGAGATGAAAAGAGGAATCTTTCGCCTTTGACCTCCCGGTGTTCTGAATGCATCTGGCGATCATGACCTTGATCAATGATGTCGCGAACGCTCCGAAGGCTGTAGGCCCCTACTCCCAAGCGGTGAAATCCCAGGGCTTTCTGTTTTGCTCAGGCCAGATCCCCATCAATCCGGCCTCTGGAAGAATCGAGGCCCAGGATGTAGAGGGGCAGACTCACCAAGTCCTGGCCAACATCCAAGCCGTGCTGGACTCCCAAGGACTGTCGCTAGCGAGTGTGGTGAAAGCCACGGTGTTTCTCCAGCACATGACGGACTTCCCCAAGGTGAATCCGATTTACGAAGCAGCATTCTCAGGCCACAAGCCCGCACGCTCGACTGTGCAGGTGGCAGGTCTGCCCCTCGGTGCGCTGATTGAGATCGAGGTGACGTGCGAAATATAGCAGATCACCACTGCGCCTCGCCCAATGCCTGTTAGTTCGAGGGCAGCGTAGGAGCCTGCTTGTTTCGGAAACCCTGCACGCGTCCGTTGTTGTCGAACAGATACACCTTCTTCACATCATCCAGGCGGCTCAGAATCCACGGGGACAGCACGTTGCGACCGTTCTTGGTGAATACAATATCGTCGGCGACATACACGCACGAATGGAAGGCATCGCCATTCTTGCTATCGAGGAAGAACAGAATGTCTCCGAACTTATAAGGGGGCTCGACAGCATTGAAGCGCTCAAGCACGGCAGTGGTGGCGAGGCGAGAGTCCAGCAAGTAGCCCTGAGGGTTGTAATTGAAGAAGTTGAGCGAGGTCCAGTGGCAGTCGGGGAAGATGCCATCCTTCGCGAGGCCCATGTCTGGATAGGTGAGCAGGAGCTTGCGCGGGAGAGCCGGCAGCATGTGGACAACGTCAATGGAATCAATGCCCTCGGTGTTCAGCACTGATTGCAGCAGGGGCTCCACGTCCTTGCGGCGAAGATTGAGGCCCGTCGTCCAGTAGTTGATGATCGCGGAGATGTCAGACTTTTCATTCACAATCAAACGCGCAATCAGGCTGCGGGTGCGAGTGAAAGCCTTGAGCATCTCCCGACCTTCAGCCTCCCCGTTCACATAGTTCATCAAGGCGGGCAGATCGCTAATGGCCAGGGCGTCGCCCCGCCGATAGACGAAGCCTTTGATTTTGGCGATCAATTCGGGACGGAGCTGGCTGGAATGAAACCATTCGTCCGCATCTCCGCTGGTGATGAGCACTGGCTCGAAATGATACTCATTCACCTGATACTTCCTGAGTTCGGCATACACGATCTCACGTTGCAAGCTGGTCATCGCCTCCAGCATCGGGAGCGGCGGGAACAGGTAAGTCCACTCGCCCTCGGTCACCATGGCGGTCGGAGTGAGGACGACCTGCCGCAGCTCAGGATCAAGCTCTGCCACCTTGAACAGGTCCTCCAGCTCTTCCACGCGCGAAGTGGGGAAGGCCCAGCGCGGACGCGAGTTGGGAAGGGGGAACCTATCAATCAAGAACGAAGGAGCTTCGAGAAAGATCGGGTAACTGGATATCTGCCCCCATGGACCAGGAGAAGAGATTGCCAACCGCTCGCTCTTCTTCGGCACCGAATCAGGTGCCTGTGCGTTTCCTGTCGCCAATTGACTGATCAGCACCGGATTCTGCGAAACAGCGACTGGCGAATCAAGTTCTGGCACCGCAAACTGGGCCATCATCACCGATGCCTGAAAAACCGTGAGAGAAGAGATCAATGCGGAGCTTGAAAGAGGCCAGCGGCGGCTAAACGAATACATCGAAAGGTGGGGGGGATGGTGGATGGCGAGGATAGGCAGACACTGCTTATCAACTCGCGCTCGACACTATTGTAGCGGCGAGAGCTTCGATCAACACAGAATTTTTCTTATCGCCTCCTGCCCGGACCCGCCTTCTGCGTCACCATCAATGGGCAAAAGAAAACGCGCGGAGGCAGCCCAATACCTCCGCGCGTTTGTTTGCTCTTACCGCTCTGTCGTTGGTGAGTCTTCAGTGTGGTGTGTCGTCCGACGAAATGGGGGGCTTGGCATTCCTAACCGCCGTTCCAGTCTTCAGTGAGGGTATAGGCTCAAGCTTGCGCAAAGGTTTCTCGGTTTCTGAAAATTTCTTTTTCGCGGCACAAAAAAGCGCGCGGCCTCTCGACCGCGCGCTCAAAAACAGGGCTTTCAGTTTCGATCAGGAAACCGTGGGCAATTCAAACCCAGGAGCATACTCGCCTGTGAGCATCTGATTGGCATCAGCGGCGAACTCGCCAGTGAACTTCTCAGTCTGCGGATCAAAGTCGAGCCATGGGCCGACCACGATCTTGTCAGTGGCCAGATTGATCTGGTTGGCTTCGAGGTTCTTGACGAAGTGATCGAAGGTTTCCTGACCGGCCTTGTCATTGCTCAGGCGCTCGCGGATCTCATCGTTGGACAGTTGCTTGCCAAGGCGGAAGGAGATGTTCGCGATGTGGGCGAGGCAGGCGGCATGATAACCATGGGAGACATGGAGGTTGTCGTTCACCAGCTTGCCGGCGCGGATCGAGTCGATGAAGTTCTTCATGTGATCGGCACCGTCATTGAAGTTGTCGAACTTCTTGATGCTCTTGCCGTCGTTGTCGTAGGCCTTGCCTTCCGCGACGAAGCCGCCTTCGCAATGGATCACATTGCCGATACGGGCAGCCGCAGCCTTGCCATTGACGAGATAGACGGGCTCATAGCCGGCCTTCCAGTTCATGTCCTTGCTGGGCAGGCCACGGTTGTCAAACAGCAGCGGGGCGGGCTCGTAGTTGTAGAACGCCATTTGGTTATTGGCGGTCTGGCCGTCATCCTGGTAGCCCCAGCGTCCGCCGAAGCTCATGACGCGCTTGGGCAGCACGGTAGGATTGCCGAGCGCCCAGCGGGCCACGTCGAGCTGATGGGGTCCCTGGTTGCCGATGTCACCATTGCCGTAATTCCACTGCCAGTGCCAGTCATAGTGGAACTGTTCGCGCTGCATGGGTGCGGGCGAACGTGGAGCGGACCAGAGCTTGTAGTCCACATCCACGATCTGGGGCTTGCCACCGGTATCGCGGAAGGTGCCGGCGATGCGGCCATTCGCGTCAGGCTGGGCAGGAGCGGCGGTTTTTCCGATGCTCTTGCGTGCCTTGTAGTTGATGCCTCGGGAGAGGGTCACTTTACCGATCTGGCCGCTCTGCGCGAAGGCTACGGCCTCGGCCCAACCAGGGGACGAGCGGCGCTGCATACCGTGCTGAAGGATCTGCCCGCGGGCGAGGACGATGGCGCTGGCTTCGACCAGCTTGCGGCCTTCCATGGGGTTGTGGCAGACGGGCTTCTCGACATAAACGTGCTTGCCAGCAGCGAGGGCGGCGAGGGCGATCAGCGTGTGGCTGTGGTTCGGCGTCGCAATGGTCACGGCGTCGATGTCTTTGTCTTCCAGGAGCTTCCGGTAGTCGCTGTATTGCTTCACCTCGATGCCCTTCTTTTTGAAGTCGGCCACCTTCTTGTCCATCACCTTCTGGTCCACGTCGCAGAGGGCGGTGATGCGCACGCCCTTGATAGCGAGGAGACTGCTGATGTGGCCACCGCCACGACCGTTAAAACCGATGACCGCGACGCGAAAGTCGTCATTGGCACCGATGGCTTTGGCCCAGGTGGGCATGGCGACCAGACCAGCGGCGCCGAGGGCACCGCCGATGAACTGGCGGCGATTGGATTGGAGTGTGTTTTGCATGGGAATGAATGAGGCTCAGGGTTGAGGAATTCGGAGCCTAACCTGAACGGGCGGCCACATGCAATCTTTTCGTCGATCACACTCGGTCTTCACCTCGCTAGATGCGAGGCACGAACCCGCTTCAGGAGCCATAGCGCCAGCACCGCTCCGAGCGCCACCATCACGGAGAGGAAGGCCATCCAGCGGTAAGTATTGAAAAACCAAAACCTCACGGACACCCGGTGCTCGTGCAGCCACCCGTGGAGGCGTGGACTGGACATTACCACCCTTCCGACCATGGGAATCCGCGACCAGTTCGTGTAGTAGTAGGTGCTGTAGTCGAATCGGGAATCATAATCCGCAGGCACCTGCTGGCGGAACCAGGCCCAATCCGAATGCACCGCCGCCGCATCCACCAGATGACCTGCCCGCGCGCGAAAGGCCTGATTGTAGAAGGCATCCAGAAGCACCCATGAGGAACCAATGCGGGCCTCGATCACATGGTGGATCGCCAGGGCTCCGTCCTTGCCCAGGCCCACTTTCCGCACGTCGTAGCCAGCCGTCATCAGGGCCTTCGCCAGCACATGGGAGTAGCTCGCACACGCTCCGGTGGGGGATTGCAGATGATCATGGCTTGATCGAATAGGGACGGGAAGCGGAGCTTCAGCTTCCGGTTGAGGTGGAAGTTGGATACCTTTGAGCCGCTGGTTCACCACGCTCATGATCGTAAGCACATCCGTCTCGCCCCTGACGGCAGCATCGGCTCCTCGGGCGTCTCTGACCAGCGCCTCGAACTCCCGTTGCTCCGCCCGATCCATCAGCATCAATGCGATGGCGCTGCCCACCAATGCGACCAGCACTGCATAAACGCATATCCGCAGTAAGGACCAGCGTCTGAGACAGAGAGCGAAAAGGCGGGAAAACACTGACCTGATATTATCTAGCATCGCCTATCAGGCAACGGATGCGCCAACGCGCATCACAATCCGTGCATGGTGGAGCACAAGCATTGTTGCATCGCTCGTGCAATTTTAAGCCCACCCTCCCGTAGTTTGCCTCATGCGCTTGAGCTTGTTCACCGATTTCGCCCTCCGCGTGCTGATGTTTGGCGCGCTAAAGGATGGCACTGTCTTCTCGCTGAGCGAGGTCTCGGAGGCTTACGGCGTCTCGCGCAACCACTTGGTCAAGGTGGTGAACTTCCTCGCCAAGCTCGGCTATCTCGAGACCAAGCGGGGCCGCAATGGCGGCATCGTCCTCGGGATGCAGCCAGAACAGATCAAGGTGGGCATGCTCATCCGACGCACCGAGAACTCTCCCTTCATCGTCGAGTGCTTCGATCCCAAGACCAACCGCTGCCCAGTCAACGGCATGTGTCGGCTCAAAGGCGTTCTCGGCGAAGCCGTTCAGGCCTACTACGCCACCCTGGATCGCTACACGCTTCACGATCTCGTCTCCGGGCCTGCCCGCAAACGCATGGCCAATCTGCTCCTCCATTCTCCTGTCGCATGAAAACACCATCGCTCGTCACCCTTCTCACGCTGCTGGCTTCGCCCGTCCTGTGGGCGGAAAACGAATACGAGAACCCGCCCATCAACTACTCCGCCAGCACGCCGAATGACATGGCGATGGCCCTCGAGAAGGCGCAGGAGCAGGGCAAGGTGTCCATTGATCGCACAGACGACTGGGCCGTGCTCCATGGTGTGCTCAAGCAATTCAACATCCCTCAGGAGTCGCAGGTCATGGTCTTCAGCAAGACCAGCAAGCAGAACGACCGCATCAGTCCCGCCACTCCACGCGTCGTCTATTTCGGTGACGATGCTTACGTGGGCTACAGCTACGGCGGCCTGCTGGAAATCAGCGTCATCGACCCCAAGCTCGGCCCCATTTTCTACCTCGCTGATCCCCACGTTGAAAAGACTGAGCCCATCCGCTTCACCCGCGATCAGAGCTGCCTGAGCTGCCACGGCGGCCCCTTCTCACCAGAAGTCCCAGGCGTGATCGTGCGCAGCGTGTGCCCAGGCCCCGAAGGCCATCCGATCATGAGCCAGGGCAGCACCGTGGTGGACACCACCACCCCTTTCGAAGAGCGCTGGGGCGGCTGGTATGTGACCGGGAAGCACGGCAAGGCGGTCCACAAAGGCAACGTCACCGCCGAGGAGAATGGCGAAAGCGTCAAGCTCGACCTCCTGCCCGGCCAGAACATCTCGGACCTCGGCAAGTTCTTCGACATCGAGCCCTACCCTCGCAAGACCAGTGACATCGTCGCCCTCATGGTCCTGGAGCACCAGACCAGCACGCAGAACATCCTGACCAAGGCCAACCACGCCTCCATCCGGGCGATGCACATGCAGAAGAGCCTCCAGAAGGAACTCGGCGAAACCGTCTCCGATGAGCCCACTGGCACCGCGCGCCGCATCATTGACCACTGCGCCGAGGACGTGGTGGATGCCTTGCTTTTCAAGGACGAAGCCGCACTGCCCGAAGGCGGCATCGAAGGGCACGGCGAATTCCAGGCCGCCTTCGAAAAGAATGCGCCACGCACCGCCGAAGGCCGCTCGCTCAAAGACATGCAGTTGCTCACCCGCCTCTTCAAATACCGGTGCAGCTACACGATCTACGGCATCACCTTCCAGAACCTGATGCCGCAGTTGAAGAAGACCGTCTTCGAACGCCTCACCGAGGCCCTCGAAGGCAAGGCCAAGCTCAACCGCTACGACTACCTCGGCGAGCGCGAGCGGAAGAACATCATGACCATCCTCGCTGCCACTCTTCCCGATGCCCCCGCAGCGTGGAAGCAAGCCGTGGCCGCACGCTGATGCTCAGCGCCACTCGTGCTTCGGGTAGCGGCCTTTGAGCTGCGCCTTCACAGCGGGATAACTTTCCTTCCAGAAGCGACCGAGATCACCCGTCGTCTGGATCGGGCGCTGCGCGGGGGAGAGCAGATGCACCACGACGGTGATGCGACCACCGGCGACCTTCGGGTTCTCGTTCACGTCATAGAGATGCTGGAGAATCACGCCGACGCTGGGCTGCTGCTTCTCATCATAGGTGATACGCGCAGTCTTGCCGTTCTTCAGCGTCAGGCGCTCGGGCGCATACTTGTCCAGCATCTCGCGCTGCATGTGATTGAGCCACTGATGCAAGGCGGGTTCCACGGACTTCTCTTGAAGCTGCTTGGCACTCACGCAGCCCTGGCAGACCTGCTCAATGATCAGCGGACGGTCTTCCTCGGTGATCGGGGGCAGCTCGAGTTCGGGCATCCACTTCGACAGGCAATTCAGACGCGCGATGAACTGATCTGCACGCTCGCCCCAGCCTTCCAGCTTGAGGCGACCGGCGAGCACTTCCTGCGCGAGCAAAGGCGCGGCCAGCGCGGGATCGACATCGCTGCGGTCCTTCGCTGTGAGCACCAGATCGCGGAAGCGCAGCTCCTCGCGGGCAAAGACGCGCTTCATCGTCGCATCATACGTCGCGCCTTTGAAGACTGTCAGGTCATCGGGATACAGCTCGCGCAGCCAGGCTTCCTCGATGCGGGTGACGTTGTTGATCTGCACTTGCAGCGCCTTGCCTTGAATCTCGATGGCCTCGGCGGCGACGAGCAGCTTGGGCACCTTGATATGCGGGTCCTTGAGATGGCCGCGATTGCCGCCGGTGAGGTTATAGACTCGTGAGCCCTCGCTGGTCTCGCAGCCGACGTGATCGCTGAACGCAGCGAGCAAGGTCTTCGCCAGCGAGGCTTCATCGGGCTCGCGCTCATCCTTCAAGCCGATGCGTTGGGCGAGCTTGAGGAACTGCTCGGCTGCACGCGCCGCATCATACGCAGCGCGAGCGTGAATGCCCAGCGGCTGGCACTGGCCGACATCGAAGTGCAGCTCATACGCGCGGCGGAAGGCGCGGATCTGCGCCTGGAATTCGCTGATGTCATCGCGCTCCCAAAAGTCCTCGTTGCCACGATGCGATTGCTTCGATGACACCATCAAGATCTCGCGCCCCTGTGCGATCGCCGCGCAGATGGCGGCGTCTTCGAGGCAGCCTTGCTCGGCTGCGGCGAGCAACATGCGCGCAAAGCGCGGCTCCAGCGGGAAGGCAGCCATCTTGAGGCCGAGGCGCGTGACGTTGTTCTCGTGATCGATGGCCCCGAGGTCGTGCAGCAGGCGTTCAGCGCGGGCGAGCGAGCGCTCGGGCGGCTGCTCGAACCAGTCGATCTTCAGCCCCGCCTTGCCCGAGGCGACGCGAGTGGCGAGCACGGTCTCGCTGAGTTCCAGGCGATGGATTTCAGCGGCATCGCTCTCGGCACGATTGAGATGGTCGTGCTGCGACCAGAGACGAACGCCGATGCCGGGACCCAGGCGACCCGCGCGGCCGGCACGCTGCTCGGCGGACGCGCGGCTGATCTTTTGCACCGTGAGCGTGTTGATGCCGCGACGTGAATCGAAGGCCGCAACGCGTGCGAGCCCGGCGTCGATGACGGCCTTCACCCCTTCGATGGTGAGCGAGGTTTCGGCGACGTTGGTGCTGACGATGATGCGGCGCTGCGAGGACGGCGTGACGGCTTCGTCTTGCTGCGCGGGCGTGAGTTCGCCATGCAGCGGCAGCACCTTGTAGTTCTTGGCAAAGCTGCGTCCGCTGATCGCAGAGATGGTCTTGCGAATCTCGTGCCCACCGGGCATGAAGATCAGCATGTCGCCATCGAAGGACGGACTGCGCGCGAGGTCCTCACACGCACGCGCGGCCTGATCCCACACGTCTTCAGTGTAGCCCGCCTTGTTCTTCCCCGGCGTCTGATAACGAATCTCCACCGGAAAGGTGCGGCCTGCGGACTCGAACATCTTCGAGGGCTTCAAGAACTCCACCAGCGGCCCCGGCACCAGCGTGGCGGACATGACGATGATCTTCAAATCAGGCCGGCGCGCCTTCTGCAAGGCATGAGCCCACGCGAGGCAGAGATCGCCGTCGATGTGGCGCTCGTGGAACTCGTCGATGATCAGGCAGCCCACCTTCTTCAAGTCCGGGTCCTCGAGCAAGAGGCGCAGGAACACACCCTCGGTCACATAGAGCAGGCGCGTGTCCTTGCTGCTCACGTTCTCGAAGCGCACCTGGTAGCCCACCTCTTCGCCGAGACGTCCGTTGCGCTCCTTGGCCACGCGTTGTGCCAACATGCGCGCGGCGATGCGGCGCGGTTGTAGCACATACACGCGCTGGCCTTCCGCCAGCACGCCTGCGTCGAGCACGAACTTCGGCACCTGAGTGGACTTGCCGGAGCCGGTGGGCGCTTTGATCAGCAGGTTCGGAGTCGCGGGATCGCGCAGAGCTTCGGTGAGCGAGGACTGGAGTTCGAAGATGGGAAGGTCAGGCACGGCGAAGGAATGCCGAGTGCGCGCCGCTGAATCAAGGGTGAAGGCACTGGAGAACGGCAGTGCCGTCTGTCCCCTCAGCCCTGAGCATCCTGCGCCTTGCCACGCCTGACCGCCCGCGCATCATGCGCGGCGATGAACATTGTTTTTCTCGACGCCTTCACCGCCAACCCCGGCGACCTCTCGTGGGCTGAATTCGAATCACTCGGCCGCTGCACGATCCATGATCGCACGCCCGCCGATCAGACCATCGATCGCGCCAAGGACGCCGAGGTGGTGATCACGAACAAAGCGGTGCTCTCCCGCGCAGTCATCGAGTCCCTGCCCAAGCTCCGCTACATCGGCGTCATCGCCACCGGCTACAATGTGGTGGACATCGCCGCCGCACGCGAGCGCGGGATCATCGTTGCCAATGTGCCCGGCTACGGATCACCCAGCGTCGCGCAGGCAGTCTTCGCGCTCCTGCTGGAACTCACCAACCACACCGGCCAGCAGACGCAAGACGTGAGCAAGGGGCGCTGGGCTGCCTGCCCGGACTTCTGCTTCTGGGACAAGCCCATCATCGAACTCCACGGCCTCACGCTCGGCCTTGTGGGCCTGGGCGACATCGGTGCCTCCGTCGCTCGCATCGCGCTGGCCTTCGGCATGAAGGTGATCGCCACCCGCCGCACCTGGGCCGTGCCCCCACCCGAAGGCATCACGCCCGCCCCGCTCGATAAAGTGCTGCGCGAGAGCGACGTCATCAGCCTGCACTGCCCGCTCACCGATGAGACCAAGCACCTCATCAATGCCGACTCCCTCGCGCAGATGAAGCCCACCGCCCTGCTCATCAACACCGCCCGCGGCCCCCTCATCGACGAGCCCGCCCTCGCCACCGCCCTCAACGCAGGCCAGATCGCCGGAGCCGGACTCGATGTCCTCAGCGTGGAACCCCCTTCCCGAGGCAATCCCCTCTTCACCGCCAAGAACTGCCTCATCACCCCCCACACCGCCTGGGCCTCCCGCGCCTCCCGCGCCCGCCTCATCACCATCGCCGCCGACAACCTGCGCCACTGGCAGGCCGGACGCCCGATCAATGTGGTGAGCTAGGGGCGGCGTCATGGCTCGCCTCATCAGGTTTGGTGAAAGCCGGAAAGAGTCTCACGCCCAGGCGCAAAGCCGCTAACAGGCTGCTGAAAAGTGGCAGTGATAGCAGACTCGGACGCAGCGGCGCGAGCTGCGAGGCGAATGGTGCAGCCGCTATCCTTGATATAATGGCAAACCAGCCCACGGAGCAGATCGTGCCGCCCCGCCCGAAGATGCGGCACATGCGATTTCCAGCAGCCTGCCAAGTCCTGACAGCCTCGGGAAACCTTGGCGTCTTTGCGCCTTGGCGTGAGTCATCTTCAGGTCGTTCAAGGCTTGCGGCTCCGTGACGTGACGGGACTTCTTGACTGCAAGCCACGGGCCATGGTGCTGGCGACGGCCATCCATTGAGGGCCTCAGCTCGATGCGGTGCGCCCACGCAGGCGCATTCCGATGCTCCATGATGGTCGCCATGAGTGAAGCGCCCACTTGTTCATTCAATCATGCTCCGAAAAGCCCTATAGCTCTTTCACTCGATTTCGGCTTGCCATCCTGAGGCATTTTGCTGAAGATCAAACGCGTGACCAGCCCCTGCCGCCGCCGTCCCCTGCTTGCTCTGCTGGCAAATCATGCGCTCGCCGCCGCAAGCCATTCAAAAGGCGAGCTTGGAAGACGGGGCAGAGGCGCTCGATCCCCCAGCCTCTCCGGCTACGCCATTTACCGACCCCCTCAGCCGCTCCCAGGCATCGAAACGAGGGACTTCCTCACTCATCGAGATACCGGCCTCGACGGCATCGGAGCGCCTCATTTCGGAGTCGCACCGCCCTATTCCGACACCAAAACGCCACGCCACGCCGCCAAAACGCCCCACCTCGACGCCGAAATGCCCCGCCACGACGCCGAAACACCCCACCACGACGCCGAAACACCCCACCACGACGCCGAAATGCCCCACCTCGACGCCGAAATACCTCACCGCGACGCCGAAATGCCTCACCGCGACGCCGAAACGCCCCGCCACGACGCCGAAATGCCACGCCACGACGCCGAAATGCCCCGCCACGACGCCGAAACGCCCCGCCACGACACCGAAATGCCTCACCGCGACGCCGAAATGGCCCTCTACGACACCCATTTTACCCTTCCCCACCATGAAACCACTCCACTGGAACGCCATCAACCCGCTCACCGGCACCCCTTTTACCTGGGGCGATCCGAACCTGCGCTGGGGCGACCCCAGCTACTACCTGGAGCCCGGTGATCCCGGTTTCGTGCCCTACACCACCCCTGCCCCCAACCCTGCTAAACCGAAATCCAAATCCATGAAACGCCAACCCTACTATCCCAGTCGTGTCGCCGAACAGATTGTTTGGCTGACCAACTTCACCAACAAACTCACCGGGCACGCTCCCACGCTCGGCCTCACCGCCGCCGAGTGCGCCGCCGCCATCGCCGATGCACTCTGGCTCATCTACGTGCTCGGCTCCTGGCAGCCTGCTGCCAAGGCCTGGGCTCTCGCCTGCACCGATGCCGCCAAGGAAGCCCAGGGCGGCGACGGCCTCGGGCTCATGGTCCTGCCCGCCTTTACTCCCCCACCCCTGCCCGCCGCCGTGGGTGGTCTGCCCGCCGTCGTTCCCGTGAATACCGGTGCGCTCAATCGCATCTTCACCGTCGTGCAGACGCTCAAAGATCACGGTGCCTTCACCGAGGCCATCGGCAGCGACCTCGGCGTCATCGGTGCCGAACAAACCGCTCCCGACCTCAATACCGTTAAGCCCGAGATCACCGCCACCATCGTCGGCAGCACCGTGCTCCTCGGCTGGGGCTGGGGCGGCCTGGGCCGCTTCCTCGACCAGTGCGAGATCCAGGTGGACCGTGGCTCCGGCTACACCCTGCTCACCTACGACAGCACCCCCAACTACACCGACACCGCCCCCCATCCCGCCTCACCCACGAAGTGGAAATACAAAGCCATCTACCGCGTCGATGACTCCCAAGTCGGCCTCTGGAGCGCGGAGGTGAGCGTGGTGGTGGGTGGATAAGCGGGACGCCACGACCTCGGGGAGACCAATATCTTGTTGGTCTCCCTCTTTTTCTCCGTTTACCAAAAGACCCCATCTTTTTCTCATGCCTCCCATCCTACCTCGTTCGTTTTCATCCTCGTCGCTCATTCAACGTCTGTTTCTCGCTCTCTGCCTCTCCGGTTCGGTTGCACTCGCAGCCACCGCTCCGCTCATCACTCAGCAGCCTACATCCATCACCGTCGCTTCAGGACAACCAGCCTCGTTCAGTGTGAGCGTGATCGGCGATGCTCCTCTGACTTATCAATGGAAGAAGGGCGGAGTCGATATTCCTACTGCCACAGAAAGCACCTATGCCATCGCATCGGCCCAGGCCGCGGATGCTGCCGCCTACACGGTGACGATCACCAATGGGACGGGCAACCAGATCAGCGCTCCCGCCGTTCTCGTCGTCGGCACCAAACACATCCTCTACGTGAAGGCGAATGCCGGAGGCTCCAACAATGGCAGCAGTTGGGCCAACGCCTATACCACGCTCAGCAGCGCGCTCAGCGCCGCTTTGGACGGTGACGAAATTTGGGTGGCCGCAGGCACCTACAAGCCATCGACCACCTCGGATCGAAACGCCTATTTCTCAGTTACCAAAGTGCTGACGATCTTGGGGGGATTCGCAGGCACCGAAAACAATGCCGATGCTCGCAACTGGAACACCAACGTCACCATTCTTTCCGGTGACCTCTCTGGCAATGACACCGGTCCAGGTGGCAACCAAGGTGATAACTCCAAGCAGGTGATGGTATTTGAGGGCAATGGCAACGCCGTGGTGGATGGCTTCCGAATCACTGGTGGGAACTGCCCGACGGCGGGGCAACAACCAGACACTGGAGCCGGGATTTTTGTGGGCACTGGACGAATTGCCACTGTCCGCAACTGCACGTTTATTGGAACCATGCCGTGTCTTATGGCGGCGGGATAGGCGGGCTCTCGATGGCCGCTTTGACAGTTGAAGACTGCTATTTTCATGACAACGCAGCACCCTCCAACGGCGGCGGTGGAATGATCGCCTATGGGTTTGGGTATCAACCTACTCCTCATTGCATCGTGAGAAGGTCACTGTTTGCAAACAACAGCGGTTCGGGTTCGGGTGGATTGCTTCTCTATGGCGACTTGACTTCGTATGTGGACAACTCGGTCTTTGTCTCCAACTCGTCTGGCGGTGGATTGCAATCAGCCAATGCATCTGGGGCTATTCGAGCATTCACAAGTGCCCCGGGTCGCTTTTGGATCACCAACTGCACCTTTTCTGGGAATACCAATACTCGTGGCACAGCAGGGGCGGTAAGCGCATCGCCTCCTTCCGATGGCAACTCGATATTCGCGAACAGCATCGTGATCGGATCGGGCAGCAATCCGGTGTCATTCCCAACCATCGCGTTCGTGCTGTCTGACCAGACTATCGCCGGAACAAGCAATGTGGTCGGCACTCCCACCTTCGAAAACTCTGGCTCACCATTGGGCACCGATGGTATCTTCGGGACACGGGATGATGGGTTCATGCTGACCTTGACCTCTCCTGGAGTAAATAACGCTTCCACGGCTTACGCGCCATCCACTGATGTTACAAACGCCATCCGCCCCCTCGGCGCCGGGCCTGACCGTGGTGCTTACGAAGCGGACGCTGATACTGATGGCGACGGGATTCTGGACCGGTTCGAGACTGGCACGGGCATTTATGTGTCCCCAACCGATACGGGCACCAGCCCAACGCAAAGCGATACCGATGGTGACGGCCTCACCGACGGCCAGGAGGTCAACACTTACGCCTCCAATCCCAATATCAAAGACTCCGACGGTGATGGTTTTGAAGACGGCTTCGAAGTCTTCACCGGCTTCAATCCCACATCGTCATCGAGCACCCCCGAGGCGCTGAGTGCGATGCTCACCGCTGTGGAGTTCCGCTTCAATGCCGCCAACGGGGTCTCCTATCGCATCGAGTCATCGCCTGACCTGTCCGCCTGGACTACGGTCGAAAACAACATCACCGGAACTGGAACCACTATCGTGCGCCTTTACTCCATCGAAGGTGTGAACCGGAAGTTCTACCGCGCACGACGGAACTGAGATCAAACATTTACCCTTCACCAATATCATTTCATGACCCCTAACAACACCATCTCACTCGAATCTATTGACGGCTTCGGTCCCAAAGGCGGCGAAAACCTTGCTCAAGCAGCGCAAAGACTACATTCCGATTGTCCGGATATACCAAAATTGCACATGCACCACGGAACCAGTTCTGCGACGTTTTGGTGGCTGAATCCTGCTGGTGAAGTTGTTCCTTTCGTTGACTGCTCCATCAAAGAAAAGAAGGTTATCAAGCTAGTGCTTCGTGACGTGAGCGCAGTGCACAAAGAGGGTTTTCTTAGCTGCTACCTGAATTGGGTGTTACGCGAAGACCGAGATCGACGCCCTCACAACTTGAGTCAGAAAATTGCGCAGTTAGCGATTGACGTTCGGAACGGTAAGCCTGCTGACCCCATCACCTGCGGCTGGAGCTTGTTGACCGATTCGAAAGATCATGATGGGAAGCATGTGAGCTTCGAACTTTCATACACTGATCAGAACGACATTGTAAATCTGACAGCCATCTTCAACGAAGCGTGAACTAACATCTGGAAGTGGCAACCTTGCTGTAGCCACAGGCATGGTTATGGCTGCTGACACTGCGAACAGGCTGGTCTCTTTTGCTTCGTGGGGGTAAGACACCATGTATCACCTGTTTCGTGGGTTTCATCACTTTGGAATGTTGAAGACACGAGCACTTCGCCAGTTCATACAGTTGGTTGGCGAGCTTCTCCGCTTGTGTTTGGCCGGGTTGTTAGTGACGTTTCCCAAAGAACAACATCTACCATGGCTACCACTGCTGAAGTTTCCCCACCGATGAACCACGTCTTCGTGGACTATGAGAATGTGCCGGAGGTGGATGCGTCGCTCATTGGCAGCAAAGCTGTGAACTTCACGCTGATGCTCGGCGCGAATCAAAAGAAGCTCGATGTCGCTGTGGTGGAGAAGCTGATTCAGCACTCGGCTTCCACCCAACTGGTCAGGCTCACCACCGGAGGCAAGAACGCGGTCGATTTCGCGCTGGCGTATTATCTGGGGCGCGCGGTGCTTTCTGATCCCACGGCTTACTTTCACCTCATCTCAAAAGACAAGGGTTATGACCCGCTCATCGAGCATCTGCGCAGCAGACATGTGCATGTGCGGCGTCACGATGACTTCTCAACTCTGACGTTCGGCCCCCTGCCCAAGGCTTCGCCCCAGACGCCTGCGCCGCCTGTGCCCCTGGCTAAGGATGACTTGTTTGAGCGCGCCTTGGAGCACCTGCGCAAGCACCGCAACAATCGGCCCAAGCGCCAGAAGACGCTGACGAGCCATCTCCTCGCCTTTGCAGGCAAAACCGGAACGACGTCCGCAGTGGCTAGTCTGATCGAAAAGCTGAAAAAGGCCGGCCACCTGTGCGTGGATGACAAAGGCGCGGTCACCTATCGCGTGTAGCGCCCGCTGAACCCCAATCGTGTGATGGCTGCCGTGTGCTACCGCCGCCCATCCTTCCGGCCTGCGGCGTAGGCTTCGAAGACGCGGCGGATTTCGTCGCGGACACGGCGGAAGACAGCCATCTTTTCCTCGTCGCTGCCTTCGGCGTGAGCGGGGTCGTCGAAGCCCCAGTGATGACGATTGACCTGACCGGGGAACATGGGGCACACCTGATCCGCATTGCCGCAGACGGTGATGACGGTCTCGACGTCCTGGCTGAGGAACTCATCGAGATGCTTCGAGTGATGCGCGGCGATGTCGATGCCGATCTCCTGCATGGCAGCGATCGCCAGTGGGTGGACGTAGCCAGCAGGCTTCGACCCGGCGCTGGCGACGCGGACAACGCCGTCCGCAGCAGCGCGGAGGATGCCTTCGGCCAGATGGCTGCGGCATGAGTTGCCGGTGCAAAGAATCAAAACGAGAGGGGCTTGGTCGGACATCAGCGTTTAGTTGCAGCAATCGTTCGAGCCGCAGCAGCCGGTGGCAGGCGTGCAGAGTTCCTTTGCCAGGCAGTCGGTGTGGCGAAGGCCGGTGTGGATGTAAAGGGCGTCTTCATCCTCAGACACGCTGGCGATGGGGAACTGGGAGACGAGCCCTTCTTCATACTCCACCTGCACGGGCAGGGAATCGTCTTCCACCACTTCCAGTCCTTTGCCGATGATGCCTGCGAGCGTGGCGGCATTCAGACGATGATGAACGTCATCCGCCACCCAGGTCTGAAGGAGGCAATGGCTGTCATTGCGACGAGTGCCACCGCAGTCGATGAAGCGCTTGTCCACGCGACCCACTTCGGTGACATGGGCATGAACGGGGATGAGCCCGCCATCGGGCAGGACGAAACGAACGAGGGCCTCGGGGCGCTGGAGCAGGCTGGTTTGAAGATCGCGAAGAGTCATGGGTAGGTGGGGGGTTAACATTGGCAACGAGCCGCCGCACGGCGCTTCGAACTGCGCGCCGATGAGGCCAGATCATCCATGCACTCGAAGAAGGTGCCGAGGCATGGACAGGCGATTTGATAGAACACTTGCAGCCCGCGTTTCTCGATGGTGACGAGGCCGACCGAACGCAGGAGGGCGAGGTGCTTGGAGACGGTGGAAATATCGGCTCCCACGAGGCTGGTGAGATCCGCCACGCAAAGCTCGCCAGCCATCAGAGCCTCCAGGCAGAGAAGCCGGGAGGGATGGGCCATGGCTTTGATCACTGTGGCACGTTTGGCGGCACGAGCTTGCTTTGCGGCAGACATTATGCTTGGCAAAATGGCCAACTAGGTTCAGCCTGCAAGCTCGTTCATCATTTTCTCATGAAACTCTCTCCCTGGCTCGTCGGCGAAATCCTCGGCACCTTCATCATTGTGTTCTTTGGCTGCGGTGCCGTCGCAGCGGCTGTGCTGACAGGTGCCCAGGTGGGCGTGTTTCAGGTGGCGATTGTTTGGGGTCTGGCCGTGGCGACAGCGATCTATCTGACCGGCTCCCTCAGCGGTGCGCACCTCAATCCGGCGGTGACGGTCTGCATGGCTACGTGGTCCGACTTCCCGAAGTCCAAGGTGCTGCCCTACCTCGCTGCGCAGATGGTGGGTGCCTTCCTCGCCGCCGTGGTGGTGTTCTTTATCTTCGGTGACGCCCTCCAGGCCTATGAGCTAAAGAACCAAATCATTCGCTCCCAGGCTGGCGGAGAAGCGACGGCGATGATCTTCGGCGAGTTCTTTCCTTCACCGGGCGGCAAGCCCTTCGATGCGACGGCGCGCACGGTGATGACATGGTGGCCTGCGTTTGGTGCGGAGGTGATCGGCACCGCGATGCTGCTGATCGTGGTATGCGGAGCCACAGACGAGCGCAACCACTCGCGTCCTCAACTCCTCACAGCGGCGATGATCGGCCTCACGGTCACACTGTTGATCTCGCTGCTCGGTCCTCTCACCGGCTGCTGCTTGAATCCTGCCCGCGATCTAGCACCGCGCTTGTTCTCATCGCTCGCAGGCTGGGGAAGCGTGCCGTTCAGCACCAATGGCCATGGCTGGCTCACGGTGTATGTGGTGGCTCCGCTGCTCGGTGGCATTCTGGGTGGGGCAATGCACCGCTTCATCTTGAAGCCCGCGTATGCCAGCGTGAGCAAGTGATCACTGCATCACTCGCGGCTGCGGATGCTCCACCCAGCCTGGATCGCGCTGTCCGCTGCCACGTTGATCCCCATCGCCCAAAGTGGCACGCGCTTGATCTGCGAATCCGAGTAAACGCTTCACCACCTCGGGATGCTGTGCGGACACCTCATTCGCCTCGCCCACATCGTGGCGCACATCGTAGAGGGCGAGCGATTGCGTGGGCGGCTTCTTGGCATTGGCCCCGAGTCCTTTCTTCGTCGTGAGCGGGAGGTAGAGCTTCCATGATCCGGCACGCACCGCCTGGAGCTGGGAGAGGCTGTAGAAGAAGAATCCGTGGTCATCATAAGGCGAGACCGCACCCGCTTCGCCGAGGATAAGGGGCTTGATGTTGTGTCCATCAATCTGTTGGGCAGGGGGCGATGTGCCAGCGATGGCTGCCAGTGTGGGCACGAAGTCCATCATGCTGCACAACTCATCGCACACGGTCCCCGCAGGCACCTTGCCCGGCCAGCGGACGATGCACGGCATGCGCATCGCGCCCTCGCTCGTGCTGTAGCCCATGCCTTTGTAGGGTGCGTTGCTGCCTTGCGCTGGATTACGATTCACCGCGCCGTTGTCGTTGGTCCAGATGACAAGTGTGTTGTCATCGACGCCATTGGCTTTGAGGGCTTTCAGGATCTCGCCTGCGGACCAATCAAGTTCCTCGATGGAGTCGCCGTAGAGCCCGTTGGCGGACTTGCCGCGAAAGGCCTCGCCGGGGTAGCACTCCTTGCGACTGCCCGGACCCGCCTCAGGGAAGTAGAGGAAGAAGGGCTTGTCCTTGTGCTCCGCGATGAAGCGCACCGCCTCCTCGGTGAAGCGCTTGGTCAGGGTCTCTGCCGCCACGGGGGCCTCGATCACCTGCTCATCGCGCATCAGTGGCAGCTCGGGCCAGTCCTTGCCCGGCACTTTCCCTCGTTCCATGTCCTCGCTGTAGGGAATGCCGAAGTAGGCATCGAAGCCTTGGCGCGTGGGCAAAAACTCAGGCTGATCACCGAGGTGCCACTTGCCGATGCACCTGGTCGCATAGCCTGCCGCTTTGAGCACTTCGGCCATCGTCTGCTCCTTCGGATGCAGCCCTTTCTTATCCAAAGGACGCAGCACCGCGCTGCCTTCCCAGTTGGTGTGCAAGCCGACACGCCGTGGGTAACAACCCGTCATCAAGGCCGCTCGGCTCGGTGTGCAAACGCCGCTGGCGGAGTAGAAGCTGGTGAACCTCCGTCCCTCGGCGGCCATTCGATCAAGGTTCGGCGTGCGATGCTTCGTAGCAGGATTGAAGCACGCGATGTCGCCGTTGCCGAGATTGTCGCAGAGGATGAAGACCACGTTCGGAGGCGCGGCGAAGGCGGGACTGAGAAATGCTGTCAGCAGGCCGAGAACAAGAAAGACACGCGGGTTCATCGAGTTCCCTCAACGCCGCCACGAGCGTGCTTCACGCGACAGGTTTCGCCGTGATCTGGCGCAGCAAGGCATCGTATTCGGATGCCGCGCGCGCCCAGGTGAAATGCGAACCATACGAGGCAATCGCCGAGCGATCACAAGGCTGTGCCAGCATCTGCTGCATCGCTTTGGCATACGATGCCAGGTTCCCCTCCTCCGTGAGCAGTCCTCGCGATTCGTCCACGACTTCGGCAATGCCACCGACTCGCGTGCTCAGCACAGGCAGTCCACAGGCCATGGCCTCCAGGATCACATTGGGCAGACCTTCGTTCACGCTGCTGAGGCAAAGCAGATCCGCAGCGGCCATGTGCTGCGTGATTTGGCCGGAGTTCAGCGGTCCTGTTTGCCGCACATGGTCAGCAAGGCCGAGCGACGTGGCGAGTTCGCGCATCTCGCCCTGCATCGGTCCCTTGCCAGCCATGAGCAGCACGGACGATGCATCACCTGCGGCCTCACGATACTGAGCGAAGGCACGAATGAGGAGCGCGGGATTTTTGACCGGCAGGAAGTTGCCCACAAAAAGCAGCACCCTCGCGGTGGGATCGAGTCCGAGTGCTCGCCTAGCCTCGGCTTGATCGCGAGGATGGAAGACGAGCGGGTCCACCCCATTGTAGATGGCGTGCAGCTTCGAAGCCTCTGCGCCTGCGCTGCCGAGCCTTCGAGCCAGATCGCCGCTGCGTGCGATGACGCCTTGAGCTTGCTCGATAGCGTGAAGGATCTGCCGTCGCCGGGCAGGCATCGCGAGGTATTGATGCGTGTCACTGCCCTGCGTGATCAGCGCGCACGGGCTCTTCACTTCGGCAGCCAGCTGAGCCACGGCACAACCATCGGGGAACAACCACGAGGCGAGGATCACATCGAATGCGAACTCGGCCTTGAGCTTCTTCAGTCGCGAACGCAGCGTCGCTGCCATGAGCGGTCGATTCGCGATGCTGCCGAGCTTGGGCACGTATGGGACGGGCACGAACTCGGGCTTGAATTGCTCATCGCCTTCGCGTGCCGTCCATCCGCCACCGGGCTTCAAATGCCGATTCAGCGACAACGACGGACGCGGACAGATCACTCGGATGTCCCATCCATGCTCGCGGGCCAGCCAGTGCAGCACCGTTGCATTGTCGAGACCGAAGTAGGGCGCGGCACGGTCGGGGAAGAGATTGGAAACAAAGGCAAGGCGCAGGGACATGGTCGCAATCGGGAGGCGAATTCGAAAACTGTAGAGCCAGACTCCGCGAGCGAGAACCATTTTCCGCAGTTGTTGCCACCGTGGATCATGACGCTACACATGAACAAGCCTCTCTCACCGTTCATGCACCATCCGTCCGCCATCACGTTCGCCCAGCCCAATGCATGGGTGTCCGAGCACATGCGGGCGGACTTCAATCTGACCGACTTCCCGCCCGGAGCCCGCGTGCTCGACATCGGATGCGGCTGCGGGAAAAACCTCAGCACGCTGGTGCAAAAAGGCATTCACGCTACCGGGATCGATCCTGATCCCACGGCCGTCGAGTATTGCCGCCACCTCGGGCTCGCGGCCAATGTGGGTCGAGCTGAGGCGCTGCCTGCTGACGATGAAAGCCTCGATGGCTGCGTGCTCGATCAGGTGATCCAATTCACCGACGTGCCAAAGGCGCTGCATGAAGTTCAGCGCGTGCTGAAGCCCCGTGGCATCGCATTGATCGCTAGCGCAGGCGCTGGCTACGCGCTTTACACCGTGATCGAGCGTTCGGGGATCGGACGACTGTTTGGCCTTCGGATGCTGGCCAATGCGCTGGTGTTTCGGCTCTTTGCCCGACGATTGCCCGGATGGCTGGGTGACACACTCGCGCTCTCGGCGAATCAACTCGCCAGCCTCGTCCGGGCGAACGGACTTGAGATTGAAACGCTGGCTGAGGGCCGTCGCTTTGGTGCGATGAGCGCCTTCCTCTATGTGAAGGCACGAAAGGCACCCCCCTTGGAAAACAACGCGGTTGCGATACAGATCGCTCCGGCCATTGATCAACAAACCACATGTGCGGAATAGCGGGAGTCATAGCCTTCGACCAGACCAGCGCAGGCATTGACGATGAAGTCAGGGCAGCCACGGCTTCCCTCGCCCATCGAGGGCCTGGCGGCGAGGGCTTGTATCAGCGTGAGCGGGTGTGGCTCGGCCATCGCTACCTGCCCATCATGGACCCTGGTCACGGACTCCAGCCGATGCATCGCGGCGATGCGCTGTCCCTCGTCTTCAATGGCGAGATCTACAATGCACCCGACCTCCGTCGTGAACTCGAAGCCCAGGGATATCACTTCACCACGCGAACCGATACCGAGGTGGTGCTCGCCGCCTATCAGGCCTGGGGCACCGCCTGCATTCCTCGACTGCGCGGCATGTTCGCCCTCGCTCTCGCCGACTGGACCAAGCACGAACTCCTGCTCGCCCGCGACCCTCTCGGCATCAAGCCCCTGGTCTATTTCGATTCGCCCCAGCTCTTCGCCTTTGCCTCCGAGATTCAGGCTCTGCGACATCTGCGGGCCGTTCGCGATGCGAGTGAGATCGACCTCGTCGCCCTCGATGACTACCTTCGCCTGCTCTACATCCCGGCACCGCGAACCATCTTCCAGCGCATTCGCAAGCTGCCTCCCGGACACACACTGACCATCGAATGGCAGACCGGCAGACGTTCGTTGCAGTGCTTCTGGCAGCCTCGCTATCAGCCCGATGAAAAACGCTCAGCCGCTGAGTGGCAGGAGGCCACTGAGGAGGCGATTCGCGAGAGCATCCGCCTGCACACTGCGGCCGATGTCAAAGTGGGTGCCCTGCTCTCCGGCGGTGTGGACAGCACACTCGTGGCGATGGAGATGCAACGCCTCGGCAGCGAACTGAAAACCTTCACCACCGGCTTCTCAGATCAATCGGGGCGCGACGAACGCGCCTACGCATCGCAAGTGGCCAGGACGCTAGGCACCGAACATCACGAGACGATGGTGCCCGCCTCGATCAGCGATTTACTTCCAGCCGCTGCGCGCGCTTGTGGCGAGCCATTTGCCGATAGCTCGCTGCTCTGTGCATGGGAGGTCTGCCGCTTCGCGAAGGAACACGTCGATGTGGTGCTCACGGGCGATGGGTGCGATGAGTTGTTCGGTGGCTACCCTTTGTATCGCGAATGGCAGCGCCGATCCGAGTGGAGCACTGGACCGCACTCGACCTGGAAAAAACTGCTCCAGCCGGTGCTCCATCGGCTTCGCCCACTGCGCTTCCCCGCCCTCTCCGCTGGAGATCCCGATGCCTCCTTGTGGGCGCAATGTGTCGAATACGGCACGCCCGAGTTTCGGCGCTCGTTGTGGCGCGAAGACCGATGGCAGGAAGCCTTCGCCGCCTCAGCCCCCGAGGCCCTGCAGCGCTGCTTCGCTGATCATCCCGGCCTGCGTGGCATCACGCGCCCTCAGTCGTGCGATCTCGCCGTCTATCTTCCCGGCGACATTCTGCCCAAGGTGGATGCGGCCAGCATGGCGCACAGTCTGGAGGCACGCACGCCGCTGGTGGACGTGCGCCTGGCCGAGTTCGCCGCCACGATTCCATCATCAATCCTGGCCAGTGGCGATCCTGGCAACGCCGCAAGCTGGGTGGGCAAGAAGCCGTTGAAAAACTGGATCGCGCGACAGATGCCACCGGAACTCACGCACCGCCGAAAGCAGGGCTTCACTGCTCCGCTCGAGCAGTGGCTGGTGCATGACAAAGCAACCCACGAACGTCTGCGCAGCGCTCTGGAGAGCACGGCCAGCCCTTTGCGCCAGTGGTTCGATGCGGGCACGCTGCGCAGCGTTCTACACTCCTCAGAGCTGCACCGGCAGTGGCAGATGCTCTTCCTCGCCGTGTGGGCGGATGAGGTCCTTTAGCTCCCTCCAGTCGCGTCTGCCGCCGCCGAGCACCAGGCAGCCCCCCGCCCAGAGCGTGAGGATCACAGATACCAGCAGAAAGGGACCCCATGAATTGAGCGCGGACGCCCACCGCCAGCTCAGCAAGGCCGCCGGTAATAGGCCCGCAGTAGTTGACAGCATGGGTAACAAAATACCTCGGCCAACCAACTCCCCCAAAGGAATGCCCGCCAGCCTTCGCACCATCAAAGGCACCACGAGCCCGTGCATGATAGCGATCTCAATCGCCGTGCCCAGGGCTGCGCCGATGATGCCCATGTGCTTCGCCAGCATCCAGCTCAGGGCCAGGTTCAGCACCACAGCCACGGCTTGGGCAATGGCCAGAGGGCGGTGCCTTGCCAGGGCAAACAGCAAATGCACCACCGGCACCTGTGCCGACTGAAGAGCCAGCGGCAGAGCCAGACACGCGAGGACAGGCCACGCCTCCCTCGCATGGTCTGGCACCCAGCATTGGAGAAAGCCGAAGCCCAGCGCAAGGACAAGCACCGCTGCCGTGATCGCGACTCGCGAGGCGAGGCGAGTCACCACAATGAACACCTCATTCAAGCGCTCGTGACCCTGAGTCTCATGGACCTTCCCGAACGTGGGCAGCAATTGCATACCGATCCCCGCATACACTGTATCAAACGCCATCATCACGGGTCGCAGTCCGAGCCCATAGATCCCAGCCGCCGAACTGCCGCGCAACCAGCCGAGCACAAACCCATCCAGGCCTGAGCGCAGCCGCTCGCTCGTCACATAAAGATACGACCAACCCGCAAACCCCAGGAGCTGCCGCGCCGCCGCCTTGCTCGACCATCGTCCGGCCAGATCTTTGAGCAACGAGCGTCCCAACCATGCCAGCGCCAGCGCTTCGGCCATCGCACCACCGGCTTGCACCAGCCCCACCTCCAGCAGCCCACCATCTCCCTCCGTGAGCCACCACCATAGCACCGCACTGCACGTCACCACACGCATGATGGCCACGCTCGAGATCAGATCCTGCCTCATGAGGCATTGCACCTGAATGACCAGCAGTCGCACTCCGGTGGCCAATGCATTCGATGCTCCCAGAACCAAGAGCAACCACCGCACCGTCACGATTCTCGACGGCTCATGAACAAACCACGGCACCACCAACCACGCGATCCCAGTGAGCAGCAAACCCACGACTGCAACCCCGCCATACAGCCCCATCGCCGTGCTCGCCAGCCCCCGCCGCTCATCATCACGGCGGAGCAGATACTTGGGCATCGACGATTGCAGCCCCAGATCCAGCGCTGCGAACTGCGCGAAAAACGCTGTCACGAGTCCCCACAAACCAAAGTCCGCCACGCCGAGGCAGCGCACCATCAGCGGCGTCATCACCAGCGCCGCCACCGCCTTCACGCCCTGCTCAGCCACGCTCAGCATCGACCCACGAAGAATCTGTCGCGCCAGACTCATGCACGTCGCGCAGCCAGACAAAACCGTGAGGACCTCTTCATCACGAACCCATGAAACCCCGCGCCGCTCCTAGCAACAGCGATTTCATTCCCCGGACTTGCATTGCTGACGAATAGGAGCACAAACAAAGGACATGCACGCTGCCGGTCCCAACAATCCTCTCCATGGCATCACCCTCGAAATGATGGTGACCCAATTGCAAGCGCACTATGGCTGGGAAGAACTGGGCAGCATGATCCGCATCAACTGCTTCAACTTCGACCCCAGCGTGAAATCGAGCCTCAAGTTCCTCCGCCGCACCCCATGGGCACGCCAGAAGGTCGAAGACCTGTATCTTTACACCTTCTGCCGGAAGTAATGGAAACCGGCCACCACATGAAGAGGTGCCAAGCCAATCGCAGGATGAATGCAGAGCCTAAATCCTCTATTCTTATCGCATGAAACCATCGTCACTCGCCGCGCTCGTCGTCTCATTTTTGGGTGCCGTCATCGCGGTGTTGTGGTGGTTCGCCCCGCCTACGGCAGAGGCGAGGTTCGGACCGGTGATCCATGAGGTCCGCTCGCCCTTTTCGCTCATCCGTGTCAGAGAACAAGGGACCGTGCGCAGTCTCCTTTTCGTGGATGAGGCGAACATCGAGCGGTGCCAGTCCTCCATTGACCTCGCTGCTCCAGCGACACTCAAACTCGCTTACTCGCGGGGGATATTTCTATCTTTGCTGGTGCGCCATCCGCAGGACCGGGCGCTCATCATTGGCCTGGGTGGTGGCGGCATGGTGAGGTTCCTGAATCACCATCTGCCGGCAACGACGGTCGAGGCCGTGGAGATCGATCCAGAGGTGGTGAAAATCGCGCTCTCTCACTTCGGGCTGAAAGAGGGTCCCAAGACGCGGTTCCACACAGCGGATGCTTTCGACTTCATCCCGACGAGCACGGGCAGCTTTGATTCGATCTACTTCGACGCATTTCTCCGGGCACCGGAGGCTTCCGGTTTAGGCGAGAAAACGCGAAGGCTGAAGACCCGTGCGTTTCTCACACAGGTGCGGGATCGCATCGCTCCGGGCGGGGTTGTCGCTTTCAATATCATTCCAGCCGATCCAGAAACGGAGGAGGATCTTGCCTCGATCCGGGAGGTGTTCCCAGGGATGGCTCGCTTCGCCGTGCCGAACTCGGGCAATCAGGTCATCATCGCGCAGCGCAGTGGGGCAATGCCGGATCAAGCCAGTCTAACGGCGCGGGCAGCGGAACTGGACGCCCAGCTCGGCCTCGGCTTTTCCCTCGCCGATCTGTTGCGGGAGCGTATCGAGTAAGCGTGCTGGGGCACGCTCGCGGGAGGTGACTGGTGGATCACTGGCACCTCTTTCGTTGCTGATCGCTTCTTGATTTTTTGGGATCAAGGACATACACCCAGCGGGCAATACACCCCATGTCAAACGCCCCTCATGTCATTTGCCCGTGCTGCATGTTAGCGAGTCGTGATGGAAATGATGACATGATGAAGTCAGCGAACCACCTTCCCACCTTGGTTCAGGTTTGAAGCGCATCGTCCCAGGCCTCAACGCCATGGGCTAGCCGCCCTGACCCGCCGCCTCGCTGCCCCACGCAGCCAGGCGGCGTTTTTGTGTCCGGTGCCGACGTTCATCCGCCCCACAAGCCCCTCCACCACGCGAAACCCTGCCTTCATCACAAGCACCAGCGGACCAAGAGATTCACCTCCACAATGCAAGCGTGCCTTCCGATGAAAACCATGGTCCCTTGGCATCGGAGGGCGATCACCAGCCCACTCCTCTCATGATCTTGAAAGCCGCATCGCTCTTGTTTGTCACCTTGATGGTCGGTCCCACCTTCAGCCTCGCAGCCGAAAGCCTGCTGAGCACCCGCGCCCGAAAAGCTGCCGAGTCCCTGCCGCACGGCTGCATCGTGATTGCCGAACAATCCGGCAATGCAGCGCCCGTATTTGCCATCGCGGGCAAGGCCGAACCCTCGGGCGTTCCACCGGAAAAGATGATCTTCGAAGTGGGTTCGATCTCGAAGGTCTTCACGGGATTGCTCCTGGCCCAGGCGGTGATCGAGAAAAAGATCACGCTCGATACCACCCTGCGCGAGCTGATGGGACCCATGCAAACCTTTGCTGATCCCAACGTGGCAGCCATCACCGTCGAACAACTTGCTACACACACCAGCGGACTGCCGCGCGTGCCCTATGATCTCACCGACGACGACGACCCCGCCGATCCGTATGCACGCTATGATCGGGCACGCGTCGATGCCTTGATCTCCAAGGCAAAGCTGGCACACGCGCCGCCTTTCCCCACGAGCTATTCGAATCTGGCCTTCGGTCTGCTCGGCGACCTCCTGGCCAGACAAGCGGGCAGAACCTGGGAGCAGATGGTGATCGATCAAATCACGAAGCCACTGGGCCTAGCAGACACATGCATGACCTTGAGCAAGGAGCAGCAAACTCGCCTCGCGCCACCCTACTCAGGCGATGTGCGCACCAAGCCCTGGCATCACCTCGCTCTCGCAGGCTCTGGGGCGCTGCACTCGACAGCGGCGGACATGCTGAAGTTCACCCAGGCTCTGGGGCGTCCGGCAGGCTCTCCATTAAAAGCGGCCATCGAGTTGATCGAGCAGCCACGCGGCGATGGAGCGTATGGCCTTGGGCTTCCCATCCTGAAATTCAAAGGTAAGCCCGGCTACTGGTATGCGGGCGGCACAGGCGGCTTCAGCTCATGGATCTCCGTGAGGCCGGAGCTGAATCGAATCGTGGTGATGCTCATCAACAACAACGCGCTCTCACCGGAGTCGATCATCAGTGGCGCATCGACCAAGCCCCCATCTCCCGACCTTGCTGAGTATGAAGGCGACTACGATACCGGTGTGAAGGCTCAGGGACGGACGATCTACTACCACTTTGAAGGCCGAGGATCGGATCTCTGGATGCAAATCACTGGCCAGCCTCCCCTCGCTCTGGAGCGCCATCCCACGAAGAAAGACCGCTTCACCTTCGACCCGGTGAAGGCAGAGATTCAGTTCACTCGAAAGGCAGGCAAGGTCACATCGACCACCTTGTTTCAGCAGGGTCTCGAAATCAACGCCACCAAGGTCAAGCCATGACTCCGAACCTCGATCTACCTCTCCCTCCCGACACCATCACGGGCATGACGTGGGGGCCATTTCGGTATCGCAAGTATCCGGTGTTTAGCTGGCGATGGTGGAGGGCAAGAACCGTGGCCGCCTTCATCGTCATCGCGCTCTACGGTCTGGTGGCAGCGGCTGCCCAGGCTGCCTCTCGCGCCACCGGAACCCAGGCGGCCCTCACATGCAGCTACTTCGTCCTGGGTGCCTTGTTGATGGTCTCCACGGGACCTGCCCTGGCCACATGGATCAGGCATCGCCGGTGGTCGCCCACCATGGAGGCGGGGATGATCGTGATCGCGGTGATCGTGGGCTTCGGCAGCGCCGCAGCCTTCGATTTCTGGGCATCCGCGGGCATCGAGCAATCCCTTCAACCCACCAAGGTGCCGCCATCCGAGGTGCGTGTGGGCGACAGGGAGAAAGCGGTGATCATGATGTTCGATGTGTTCGCGGGCTACCTCTACTTCGCCATCGGTGGGGGTGTGGCATCGCTTGCCTACTTCTCCGAGCGTCGCCGGTTGAAGGCTCGCGCGATGAACTTGGCCCAACTGGAGTCCGATATGCGGCTCACGGTGCTCCAGGCACAAATCGAACCCCACTTCCTCTTCAACACCCTGGCTGCCATTCGGCCCCTGATCCGACAAGACGCGGCTCTTGCTGAGTCCGCCCTGGAAACTCTGGCCGAACATTTTCGTGCGGTCATGCCCCAGATGCGGGAGACCTCTTCCACCGTGGGACGTCAGGTGCAGCTTTGTGAAAGCTACCTTCAGCTGATGAAGATCCGCATGGGTGATCGCTTGCAGGTGAGCTTGCACGTTCCTGAGGAACTCAAGGCCATCCCGTTCCCTCCCATGATGATACTTTCCCTGGTGGAGAACGCGATCAAGCACGGCATTGAGCCCAAGCCCGGCCCTGGAAGCCTCATCGTCAATGTCAGCCGAACAAACCATCTCCTCCACGTCCAGGTGGCAGATGATGGAGTGGGATTGAAGGACGGCCTGAGCGGAGGCATCGGGCTGGCAAACATTCGGGAACAACTGGCTCTCCGCTACGATTCCAGCGCCAGTCTCAGCATTGCAGCCCGCGTCGAAGGCGGCACCGTGGCCGAAATCGTTATCCCCTGCCCCTCCTCCCTCGCATGACCACCGCCATTGTCGCTGAAGACGAACCTGCGCAGATGAACGAACTCGTTCGTCTGCTGCGCGAGCACTGGCCTGAGCTGCACATCGCGGCCCAATGCGAGGATGGATTATCCGCTCTGGAGGCACTCGACGAGCACAAGCCTGACGTGGCCTTCCTCGACATCCGAATGCCCGGAACCAGTGGCATCGAGGTGGCCCGCGCTGCCTCCGGTAAGGTTCACGTCGTCTTCGTCACCGCCTACGACGATCACGCCATCGCTGCCTTCGACACTGGTGCCTCCGACTACTTGCTCAAGCCAGTGACCACCGAACGGTTCGCTCAGATGGTGCAGCGCCTGCGTTCACGACTTGCCTCCCATGCTTCGACGGATCTCACGCGTCTCCTGGCGGCGCTCGACACCCAAATGATCGAACGCAAAAACCGTGGTGCGCTCAAGTGGGTGACGGCCAGCATCGGGGACACGGTGAAGATGTTTCCCATCGACGAGGTGCTCTTCTTCCAGGCCGAGGACAAGTATGTGCGCGTGGTGACGCGGGAGGATGAAGCCGTGATCCGCACACCGCTCAAGGATCTGGTGAAGCAACTCGACCCCGAGACCTTCTGGCAGATTCACCGCAGCGTGATCGTTCGCGCCTCCGCGATTGATCGAGTGCAAAAGGATGCCCTCGGCCACTTCCAAGCGCGGATCAAAGCGCGCGCGGACTTGCTACCGATCAGCGCCACGTATTCGTCGCGTTTCCGTGGGATGTAGTTTCACGCCGCCCGAAGGAGATCGAGACAACGCCCGGCCATCGAAAGCGGGATCATCTTCCGTCAGGCTTGCGCTTTCCCGTCGCGCCCCATAGAATCGCGCCCGGAAATTCACTCCATCCTCTCCATGACCATTCCACGCACCCCCTTGCTCGCCATCGCTGCCATCGCCTTCACCGCCAGCGCTCATGCCACTGATTACGCACGGCAGGTCCTGCCCATCCTCAATCAGAAGTGCGCTGAGTGTCACAGCGAGAAGAAGGGCAAGACCAAGGGAGACTTCGCCATCGACCGCATGGATGACATGAAGAAGCAGGTGAAGGCCGGTTCACCCGACGCCAGCAGCCTCGTCATCTCGGTCACGCTTCCTGACGATGATGAAGACGTGATGCCGCCCAAGGGCAAGAACCGTCTCACACCCGCTGAGGTGGGCATCCTCAAGGCCTGGATCACAGAAGGCGCGAGCTTTGAAGCCGGAGGTGCAGCTCCAGCAGCAGCACCTGCCGCTGGCGGTGCGATGACATGGACCAGTGCAGCAGGTAAAGCCATTCAGGCTGAGTTTGATCGCCTGGACGGCGATGCCGTGGTGATCAAGACCGCCGACGGCACCTACTTCAAAGTGCCCCTCAGCGGCCTCTCCCCTGAAAGTCAGGCCCAGGCCAAGAAAGCCGCCGGACAGTAATTCAACTTTTAAGTTTCGAGTCTCTCGAAACCGCGTATGGCCGGGGCCGCGAATGGCTCCGGCCATTTCGTTTCATGAAGCCGCCTTTGAAACCTGATGTCGTTCGAACTCCTCGCCACTGACCCCAAGACCGCAGCACGTCGCGGTCGCCTGCACACACCTCACGGCACGATCGAGACGCCGATCTTCATGCCCGTAGGCACTCAGGGCACCGTGAAGTCCGTGCATCCCGTGGAACTCAATGCCATCGGAGCGCAGGTCATCCTGGGGAATACCTACCATCTGTTTGTTCGGCCCGGCATGGAAGTGATGCGTGAGGCTGGTGGCCTCCACAAGTTCGCCAACTGGGACAAGCCCATCCTCACTGACAGCGGCGGCTTCCAGGTGTTCTCGCTCGCCAAGATCCGCAAGATCACGGAAGAAGGCGTGCAGTTTAACAACCACGTCGATGGCTCGCCCATGTTGCTTGGCCCCGAGAGTGCCATGGAGGTGCAGGCCGCCCTGGGGAGCGACATTGCCATGCTCTTCGATGAGTGCCCGCCTTACCCTTGCGATGCGGCTTATGCTTCGAAGAGCCTGGACCTCACGCTCCGCTGGGCGCGCCGCTGCCGCGAGTGGGTGGACAAGCATCAGCCGATGACCAATGGCAAACCACAACTGCACTTCGGCATCGTGCAGGGCAGTGTGTATAAAGAACTGCGCGAGAAGTCTGCACGAGAACTCATGGCCATCGGGTTCGATGGTTACGCCATTGGCGGCGTCAGTGTCGGCGAGACTCAGACGGAAATGATGGAAGTCGCGGACTGGGTATGCCCGCTGCTGCCCGCCAATCAAGCTCGCTACGCCATGGGCCTGGGCACACCGCCACAGATGATCGAACTCATCGCCCGTGGCATCGACATGTTCGATTGCGTGCTGCCCACACGCATCGCACGCAATGGCACCTTCTTCACCGATGAAGGCACCAAATGCGTGCGCAATGCCTGCTTCACCAAGGACTTCCGCCCTCTGAGCGAGGACACTCATCCGCTCTGCCAAGGCTTCAGCCGCGCCTACATCAGGCACCTCGTGCAGACCCAGGAAATCCTGGGTTTGCGTTTGATTTCACTGCACAACCTGCATTTCTACCTCTCCCTCGCCGCCAAGGCGCGACAGGCCATCGAGCAAGGATGCTTCGCTGAGTTTCGCGCTGAAGTGGTGGCCAAATACCAACCCCACAACTCCGCTCAAGACTCATGACAGCACTCACTTCTCTTTTCCTCGCTCAAGAAGCCGCGCCCACAGGCGGTGGACCACTCGGCAATCCTCTGATTTTCCCCATCCTGATGATTGTGATGATGTATTTCATCATCATTCGCCCCCAGAGAAAGAAGCAGAAGGAACAGGAGAACCTTCAGAAATCCGCCACCACGGGTGATCGCGTGATCACGATTGGTGGAGCCCACGGCGTCATTACCAGCGTGCGGGAGAAGACGGTCATGGTGCGCATCGCTGACAACGTGAAGGTGGAGTTCGACAAGTCGGCCATCGCCACGGTCGTAAGGGAGACCACACCTCCAGGTGCTCCCACTAGCGACGCTGCCAAGTAATCGTCCCCTGCCCCAACGGCTCTTCTTCGAAGAGGCCAACGTCAGCCTTCGTCCTGGCGTCATTTTTCCTCTGCTTACGCCAGACGCAGGCCTGACCAAGATCATCGAAGACTTATGAACAGCCAACAGCCAGACATCGCGATCATCGGTGCAGGAGTGGCTGGTCTGTCGTGCGCTCGTCGGCTTCACGATGCTGGCCTGAGCTTCACTCTTTATGAAGCGTCCGATGGTATTGGGGGCCGGATGCGGACCGATGTCGTCGAAGGGTTTCGTCTGGATCGCGGTTTTCAGGTTTTTCTTCCTGCGTATCCGGCTGCCAAGAAGCTGCTGAACTACTCTGATCTCGAGCTTCGTCCGTTTTATCGAGGTGCCATGGTTCGATGGGCTGGAAAGACTCATCGTCTGGCCGATCCACTGCACCATCCATTGGACGCCTTGCGCAATTTTTCCGATGCAATGGTGCCCTGGAAAGACAAGTGGCTCACCCTGCTGCTGAGAAAGCAATTGCTGGGCCTCCGCACGATTCCTCGTGATCGCACGGAGGTGCCCACGATGGATTTCCTCCGCGACTGGGGATTCAGCCCCACCTTCATCAATCACTTCCTTCGCCCGTTCTTCGGCGGTGTGTTCATGGATCGTGAACTGACCGCATCGTCGCGGATGTTCGAGTTCACCTTCGCCATGTGTGACCGCAGCGGCACTGCCGTTCCCGCCCAAGGAATGCAAGCCATCCCTGATCAGATCGCGAAAGCTCTACCCGCCGGATGCCTTCGTCTCAATCATCGCGTCGTCGCCGTGAATCCAGGCGAGATCGTCCTCGAAAGCGGACTCATCATTCACGCACGGCACATCATCATGGCCACTGGTGAGGCTGAGGCCGCGCGTTTGTTCCCCGCAGGTTTCGATCATGCCCAGCCGGAGATGAGGGCGACCACATGCCTCTACTTCACCACCGATCAGCCCATGCCCACGGAGCGCATGCTATATCTTGATGGCGATCTGCGTGGCCCCGTCAATCATGCCTGCATCTTGTCCAACGTCGCACCTGAACGAGCACCTGAGGGCAGGCATCTCATCTCCACCAGTGTGCTGGGATCACCCTCGAGTGCCGAGCTGGTCGAAGTCGTTCGCGAACAAATGCGCGACTGGTTCGGCCCAGTGGTCGATCATTGGCATCACCTGCGGACATATCAGGTGCGCAATGCGCAACCCATCTCACGCCAGATGCATGTGGGCAGCACAGGTCTTCCGTCACTGCTGGCTCCAGGTCTCTACCGTTGCGGCGATTACTGCGAAGACGTGTCACTCAATGGCATGATGATCAGCGGCAGCAAGACAGCGGATGCTTGCATCGCGGCACTCCAATAATTTTTTTCATGAAGGGCTGAATAAGCCGAGAGCGGGCTCGTCGATACGCAGCGAACCCAATGTTCAACACCATGAAATCAATCCTCGCCATCCTTGCCGTGTTCAGTGTGATCTTCGTTGCTTCACCTTCAGCACAAGCCTCCGACGACTGCCATCGACGCGTCGTCAGCTACACCTCATGTGGCCGCCCCATCTACGCCACCTATCAAATCTACGGCTATGATCGCTGTGGCAATCCAGTCGGAAGATGGGTCACTCAGTCATCCCACTGCTCATGCTCGGTGTGCAATCCGCGCCCTGTTTATTCTCACCCATCGTATCCGAGATACCCATCGTATGGCGGAGGCCATCATCGCAGTGGTGGAAGTTGCGACAATCATCATCGTGGCAGCGGATTTTACTTCTCATTTGGTCGATGATGGTGCAAACTAACATCGAGAACAGTGAGTAAAATCACTGCCATCGATCCAGCAACCACAACCAACGAACAGGCGGCCCTCAGGAAACTGAGGGCCGCTCTCGTTACTGGAAGCCTTGTGAATCAAGGATTCCAGCGTCATGACATCCATCTCTCGTTTAATGATGCGAGGCTTGATCACATGAACTTCCATGATCATGCGTAGTGCTCGATGAGTTCGATAAACACGCTCAACAGAAGGGTATGTGCCCACTGATATCGTCAGCACACTTCACTCCTCGCACCTTCCATCATGAAGATTCGCTCACTCATCATCATCGCTTCACTCGCAATGGTGAACTGCCTCGCCCAGCCCGCACCACCTGAATGGAAAGCAGCTGCAACCCGTGAGAAAATCACACCCGATACGATGATGAGGATGGCTGGTTATGCAGGCCGCACAAAGCCCGCTGATGGTGTCACCCTTGATCTGTATGCAAAAGCCATCGTCATCGAAGACAAGCAACAGACACGGCTTGCCATCATCACTTTGGATCTCATCGGAGTGCCGAAGTCCATGCGCGAAAACCTCGCGTCCACTCTTGAAAAGCAGCACGGCATCAAGCCTGCATCATTGTTGATCAACGCCTCTCACACCCATAGCGGCCCCGAACTGCGCGCCTCACGCACAGATGCAACCGATGAGCCTGCCCGACGAGCGGAGGAAGCAGCGGCTTACACGACGAAACTGGAAGCTAGGCTGACGGCGATGGTCGGCGACTGCATTGCACGTCTTCAGCCTGCACATTTGCATTACAGCTTCGCACGCTGTGGCTTCGCCATGAACCGACGAACACCCAGCCCCGATGGCAAGTCCTTCAGCAATCATCCATACCCTCAAGGTCCGGTGGATCACCAGGTGCCCGTTCTGCGGGCCACTGATATGTCCGGCAAAGAGCTGGCACTGGCCTTTGGCTACGCCTGTCACTGCACCACTCTCGGACTTCAGCAGTTCAATGCTGACTACGCGGGTTATGCTCAGCAAGCCATTGAGGCCGCTCATCCCAGTGCTGTGGCATTGTTTGTCAACGGATGCAGTGGTGATCAGAACCCTTACCCACGGGGGAAGGTGGATATGGCTGAGACTCATGGCCGTTCTTTAGCTTCCGCTGTTGATGCTGCACTGGCGACAAACTTGCAGCCGCTCACAGGCTCAGTGCGCACTGCGTATGAAGAGATTCCACTGAGCTACAGCCGCACACCCACAGCTGAGGAACTCGGTGAACGCCAGAAGTCACCGAACAAACTCGATTCCTCTCACGCAGGCCG
This sequence comes from Verrucomicrobiota bacterium, assembly GCA_963204975.1. Taxonomy (GTDB): domain Bacteria; phylum Verrucomicrobiota; class Verrucomicrobiia; order Verrucomicrobiales; family Verrucomicrobiaceae; genus JAEUHN01. Next base: position 44,040 of record CAUJJC010000147.1, read on the forward strand.
TTTGTTGGGAGTGCTTCGGTCACGCGGCAGCCTCGCCAAGGACTATCCGTATCCCGTCCAGGTGCTGCGGCTGGGTGATCAGCTCACGATGGTCACGCTGGGAGGCGAGGTCGTGGTGGACTATTCCTTGCGCCTCAAGCGTGAGATCAAAGATGCGAACGTCTGGGTCGCGGGCTACTCGAACGACGTCATGACTTACATTCCAAGCCTGCGCGTGCTGAAGGAAGGTGGCTATGAAGCGGGTGACGCGATGAAGTGGGGAACTCATCCCGCCCCGTGGAGCGAGCAGGTGGAGGAGCACATCGTCAGCACCGTCCATCGCCTGCGCAAGACCCTGGAGTGAGCATTGCATTTTGAGTATCGCAGCGGACGTTCATGCGTAACCTCTCACCGCCATGGAAACACCGAAAATCACAGCCTACCTCAAGACTTACTGCGGATGGAGCGAGGGCGTTCGCGCCATCTTCCGCAAATACGATCTCCCTTTCGAAGAGAAGGACATCATCAAGAACCCCGCCTTCCGCTGGGAGATGGAGCAGAAAAGCGGTCAGCCGCTCTCACCCTGTGTGGAAATCAACGGCTCCATGCTGCCTGACATCAGCGGAGCTGAAGTCGAATCCTGGATGCTCGCGAACGGTCTAGTGCAGCCCAACGAAGTAGCGCCAGATGCGCCGACGAACTCGTCATGCACCGACGAGCAACACGCAGCCATGGCCCGCGGGGTCGTCGGCAATGTGAAGTTTATTGCGTGACGCGTTTCACCACCTCCACCCCGTCCTTCACAGTGTCGGGCGGGTGGAGGAGCACTTGGTCGCCAAGGGCGATGCCTTTGAGCACTTCGCTCATGCGACCATCCGTATGACCCACTTCCACCGTCGTGGTCCGGGCTTTGCCATCACGGAAGACAAAGATCTTCCACTCACTGCCCTCGCGGAACAGAGCACCGGCAGGCACCAGCATCACATCATCGCTGTGCCAGATCGCGATCTTCACCTCCACGCGGTAGCGGTCGCCGAGCAACCGGGCTGCCTCAGGAGGGTTCAGCAAATCGCTTCGCACCAGCACTCGCTGCTCTTCGACCCCGAGGGCTGAGACCTTAGTGAAAGCCGCAGGCTCGACCAGACGAACTTCCGCGCGCAAAGGTTCGTCGCCGCCCCATTGCTCGATCAACACGGGTGACTTGGGTTTGATCGCAATCGCATCACGCGAGAGGATCTCCGCCTCGATCTCGATGTCGGTCGGATCACCGATCTCCACAATCGCAGTGCCTGGGGCAATCACCACGCTGCTCTCCTGCTGAACGCGCAGCACTCGACCACTCACAGGAGCACTGACTTCCATGATGGCACCCGCAGTGGCGGGAGACTCGATTTGCACGAGCGCAGACTTGGCCTGCTGAAGCTCAAACTCGCTCACCTTCAGAGCAAACTCCGCTCCCCTCACCTCCTGCTGCCGCATCGCCGCATCGCGCTCAGCGTTCTCACGATCCGTCACGGAGATGCTGCCACGTTCATTGAGTGCCTGCACGCGCGTCCAGTTGCTGAGAGCAAACTTCTCCGCCGTCTTCGCCATAGTCAGCGATTGATCAGCCTGCAACTTCGCCGCTTCGGCCACCTTCACCCGCGCTTCGGCCTGGGCTTTCGATCTTGGATCAAGCAAAGGGGACAGCGTAGGCTCGATGGTCGTGATCACTTCGCCAGCTTTCACCGCATCGCCTGCGCGCAAGGTAACGCGCTTCATCTGTCCAGACACAGGAGCGGCGACGACGTAACGATTGCGAATACGGGTCTTGCCTTCCTCCACCACATGCACGGTAAGCGGGCCGCGCTTGATCTCGCCCAGCTCGACCTCAATCGGTCTCGGACGAAGGCCGTAGCCAATCAAAACAATGAAGCCAAGGAACAGTCCCCACATGAAAAGCCGGCGCAGCCAGCCCTTTCGTGGCGTGTTGCGCTTCGCATCCCAGGGGGCGGTGGATGAGGCAGACATGATGGCTTAGTGCGTAAGATGAGGGTGTTCGTCAATGAATCATTCGCGCGCCTTCAGCACGCCCACGAGGTCCAGCTTTCGTAGCATCCGAGACACGGCGATGAAGGAACTGCACGCGGCGACGGAGACCACGATGATGGCTGTTGAATAGGTGAACGACGAGACCACGAGCGGCATTCGCACTGCTTCTGTGCTCACCGTTTGGATGATCCAGGTGGTCAGGCCCCGGCCAAACAAAAGACCGATGGGCAAGGCGGTCACTACCAGCAACGTGAGTTCACCGAGGAGCACGCCTGCCACTTCGCCCTGGCTGAAGCCGACAACGCGAAGCGTGGCGAGGTCGCGACTGCGCTCTGACAGCGCAATGCGCGCGCTGTTATAGACCACTCCGAAAGCAACGATCACCGCGAGCACGAAGTAGAGCTTTCGAATGATGCCAATGCTCTGTCCCGTGGTGTTGCGAAAGGCGGCGAGTTGATCCTTTTTCACCAGCACCACGGCGGCGCGCGGCGTGTCTTTGACCTTGCGCATGAAGCGCTCCCACTGTGTTTGATCCACCGTGAGATAGGCACCATTGATCGTCTCTCCTTCACGCATAAAGCGGCGCAAGCTGGACAAATCCATGTAGGCCGCGACACCCGCGAAGTCTTCCACCAGGCCCACAATGGTCGATTCATGGACTGGCCTCGCACCCTCCTGGACTTCGACTTGCACCACATCGCCGAGCCTCGCCCCGAGGACTTCCGCGAGCTTGTCGGACATGACGATGCCATCTTTCGGCAGATCAATGGAACGGCCTTTGGCATCCAGCAGGCGGTTGAGGTTTTTATCGGCAGGCAACCCTGTGATCGAGAGCTTGCGGGAATGAGGCCCATAGCGAAGCCGTGCCTGCACGGATCGAACGGGCTCAGCCGAAATCACACCTGGCAGATGACGCAGATCATGGAAGGCACTCCCTGAACCAGGTTCCGTGAGGAAGACGATCACGTCCTGGCGCTGCGCCATGTTCCACTGATAGGTGAGGAGGTAATCAATGCTGTCCGCCATCGCTCCGGGCAGCACCATCAGGCCCGTCGCAAGTGAGAGTCCGGCAATCGTAAACACGGCGGACCACGGCTTGCGCTCAATGTTTCTCAAGGCCATGCGGAAAGTAGGCGAGAATCGTTGGGCAACGCCAAGCCGCTCGAGGAGCGAAGGCTTGAAGTCAGCAGGCGGTTCGGGGCGCATGGCCTCGGCGGGAGGAAGGTTCACCGCCTGACGCACAACTCCGATCACACCCACGGAAGCGGCCATCGCACTAACGATCAGCGCCAATCCGAGCGCGCTGTAGTCCATCCGAAACTCCAGCGACGGAAACCGGAAGAAGATGGTGTAAAGATTGACCAGACCTCCGCCCATGAACCGCCCCGCGATGCCGCCGATGGCGGTGCCAATCACGACGATCACCATGGCAAACTTCATGTAGTGCAGCCCCACCTGCCATGACGAGAATCCCTGCGCCTTGAGCTGTGCGATCTGCTCGCGCTGAAGGCGAATGAGACGCGCGAGCACCGCATTGACCATGAACGCAGCCACGCTGAGGAACACAATCGGATAGGCTACGGACAGGGCATGGAGAACGTTGAGTTCATCGCTCAATCGCTGAGCAGAACCATGATCGCGACGCGTGTAGGCACCGCCATTGCCATAGGGAGCGAGGATACGATCCACCTCTTGAATCACCGGGCCAGGAGCGACTCCCGGTGAGAGATCGATGCAGAGATCATTGAAGGCACCATCCAGATTGTAAGCCACGGCCACAGCCTGGTAGTTCATCCAGAAGACCCCGTAACGTTTGTTGTCGGGCAGCGTTTCCCCTGCCCTCGCTTCAAACACAAACTCCGGTGACAAGCCAATACCCGTGATGATGAGGGTGTCGCGACGCCCATTGAGCACCGCCACCACACGATCTCCTGGCTTAAGTCCATTGGCACCTGCAAAGGCTTCACTGACGACCGCTTCCCTCCGCTGATCAATCTGCGGCAAGCGGCCCGAGCGCAGGAAGAGCTTGTTGAGCACTTGAGGATGACCTTCAGGCAAGGAAACGATGTGCCCTGTGGCAGGCTCGGCCACGCCCGGAAGATCGAGCGTGACATCCACTACCACGCGTGGCTCGACAGCCGCGACGCCATCAATCTCCGCCACGCGATCCGCGAGGGCCAGTGGTGCGCGTTTGAGCGAATCAAAGAGGTCCGCCAGACGATAGCGCTCGTAGTAGGCGTCGCGCGTGCCCTCCAGCGTGAGGATCAAAGAGCGCGTCATGATCATCATGGCCAGACCGCACGCCATCACGAGGCTGACCGCGATCATTTGCCCCTTCATGTGGGACAAATCGCGAAGCAACTTCTTGTCTAAGGGCTCGATCAGCATGGGGGACCAACGGTGACACGACTCAGCACAAGCGATGCCGTATCAGCACCACATGCCTTTGTCACTGAGGGAGTCCTCCTGCTTTCGAGTTTTCGCTCGCGAGCACGGGGCTCAATCCTTGCTCACCTGGACCTGCCCTGCTCCCACATGCTTGTAGGAGAAGTTTTCCGGGATACGCTTCCAGCGACGATCAATCGCGGTGGCTTGCTTGCACCATTCATCAGCGGTGCTGAGTTCCTTGAGCGCGCCTTCGCTGCTCTTCCATGATCCACTGTCCTTGTCGAAGAGCATGAACACTGGCTTGTGGCGGCTGAGGAAGCTCTTGGCCATATCTCCAGGAATGCCATTCACGGATGCAGCGGCGGGCACAGCGGTCGCGGCTGGAGTTGAAGGCTTAGCCGTGGCAGGAGTCGCATGGACAGGATCGAGCACGGCTGCACGCATAGCAGCAGCATCGGGTTTGGGAGCTGGGGGAGGCGTCTCAATGACGGGAGCCGCTTTCTTCACGGGCGTTGGGGCGGGCGGAGGTGGCGGAGCCGTCTGCACCTTGGGCTGCGGTTTGGCCACAGGCTGTGGCTTTGCTACAGGTGCGACCACTGGCGGCGGCACGGGTTTTACTTCGGCCGGCTTCGCAGGGGGTGGCACGGGAACCGGAGCAGCGACGGGTGCGGGCTGGGGAGGCGTCTTTGGTGCCGCACCACCCGACACAATATACTGCCCCTGGCTGTTGACCGAGAAACTATAGCCCTTGGGAATCCGTCCGCGTGCTTGTTCCGTCTGAGTGAACATTGCGGTGACTTCCGAGGCATTGCCGCCGCTCCTGAACGCTCCAGGAGGGCTGGCCCAGTAGCCTTGCGGATTCCACTTCATCGGGATGTGATTGCGAGCGGTGGTGAAGTCTCGCTGCATCGGCGCTGGCACCTGTGCCATCGCTGCGGTGCCAATGCTAAGAACGAGGGCAAGCGAACCGCTGCAAAGAAGTCGCGACAACAAAGATGACTGCTGAGTTTTCATACGGGAGTGGGCTACAGAGTGCGTGAACAGTGCGTTGTAAAACCGCGCAGCCTCTTTTGCAATGCTGGAATCAGGTGCGGTGAAGATGGCCACCCCTTGCCAAACCGCACCGAACCCGCTTCCATCGCTGCATGTCCCAGCACGCCCTCGCCGCCGTCCTTTACGAATCGCGCAAGCCCATGCGCATCGAGCAAGTCGAAGTCCTGCCGCCCGGCCCAGGCGAAGTTACCGTGCGCATGAAGGCCGCAGGTGTGTGCCACAGCGACTACCACGTCATGTCCGGCGACCTTGCGATGCCGATGCCCATCATTCTCGGGCATGAAGGTGCCGGCATCATTGAAGCCGTAGGCGAAGGGGTGAAAACCATCGCTGTGGGTGATCACGTCATCCTGATGTGGCGCGGTCCGTGTGGGCGCTGCGAGTATTGCGGTTCTGGTCGTCCCGCGCTGTGTGACATGGGCACCGCGATGCGCTTCAACGGCACCATGCCCGATGGCACGCTGCGCTTCCGCAATCACACAGGCGACGGGATTCGCCACTACGCGGGCGTGTCAGCTTTCTCTTCACTCAGCACGATGCCCGAGGCCTCCGTGGTGAAGATCGACAAGGACTTCTCTTTCGAGAAAGCGGCACTCGTCGGCTGCGGTGTGATCACCGGCGTGGGCGCAGTCATCAATGCCGCACACGTCACCATCGGTTCCACCGTCGCCGTCATCGGCTGCGGCGGCATCGGTCTCAACATCGTGCAAGGCGCTCGCATCGCAGGCGCACGGCAGATCATCGCCGTGGACACTGTCGAATCGAAACTCGATCACGCGCGCCGCTTTGGTGCCACGGATGTGGTCAACGCCAGCACCACGGATCCGGTGCAAGGCATCAAGGATCTCACGAATGGCAAAGGTGCCGAGTTTACCTTCGAAGCCATTGGCACCGGCGATACCATCGCACAGGCCTTTGATGCCACCAAGAAAGGCGGCAAGTGCGTGGTCGTCGGCATCTCCCGCGCCGACGTGCGCGCCCCGATCAACGTCAACCAGCTCGTCTATGCCGAGAAGTCATTGATCGGCAGCCTCTACGGCACCACCCGCCCACGTCAGGATCTGCCCATGCTCATGGACATGCACACGTCCGGGAAGCTCATGCTCGATGAACTCATCACGCGGACTTATCCGCTCGAACAAATCAACGAAGCCTACGACGCCCTGCTGCGCGGGGAGGTGGCGAGGAGTTTGATTGTTTATGAGTGAGTTTCGATGAACAGACTGGGCTAGATTTCACCTCGCCGGGCTGGCCCTGCGTCGCCAGACGTCACTCAGAGCCGCCTTCCTGAACGAAGCTCAAGGGACTCCTCAAGATCTGTGATCCATCGAGCGCTTTCCTGAGCACCGGAGGAGCTGTCTTCATCCGTTTGCGGCACGGAGTAACTTTTCTGTGGAGGAGACGAAATGAACGACATGCGCGGCTATCCCCCGTGCACTCACTACCATGCCGATCATCACACACGACAACGAAACGACGCTCCTGGGTATCAAGAACAGGATGGGGGCAGATCATGGCGCAACTCAGCTACGTAGCGATGGCAACGCCCTGACTGCCAAAAAGGGGTTCACTTCACTGTGGGGTCGCATCAAAGACAAAGTCTCCGGCAACACTGATCAGAAGATTCGCGCAGCCGAGACGGCACTTGCTCAGGCTTTCGCCGCTTCAAGCGGCGGTATCTTGCCAAACGAAGAGCAGCGTCGGCTCATCGCCGATACCGTTCGAGGACGAGGAAACGTGCGAGTCAACGACCGCCTGGACCAATTGATGGCGGCATCCGCTCAGGCCAAGGAAATCGCCGCACAAAGGACACTTGAGTTTAACTCAGAGTATTCAAATAAGTCCGGGGGATTCAGTGTGAGAAGCACTGAGACCGATCTTATCAAGGCCCACGTCCAAGGCCGCAGCGAACACACCGATGAGAGCCTTCGAGCCCACCTTGATGATGTGGCAAAACAGACCGCCCAGGATGCATTGCCTTTTGCTGAGCGTCGGGCCGAACTGGACGAGGATTTCAACCGCCTCACCCAAGAACTAAGCGAATGCGAAACGTTTGAGGCATTCGACGCAAAGTTCACAGACGCGCTCATTGCACGCGAAGCCATCAATCAACATCAAGCTGCGATGAACGGGGCTCTGGGGAGCAACCCCGCAGCCGGGTTTGCTCAGGATGCGATGAATGATGCTGTGATGAATGCAGTTCAAAACAATCCTCACTTGCAAGGAGCGGACAGAGCCAAAGCCGTAGCCGTAGCCGCCATCCCATTCGAGTGCACCACCGACGAGTCCGCAGGGCAGTTCCTTGACCAAATAGCCAATAATGACGCATTGACACCAGAAGAGCGAATCGACGTGCGCAATGTCGCCCTTCGATACGCTTCGCGAGAGGCCTGCCTCGGTTCACAAGACATGACCAATCTTGCTCGCGGTTCCGGGGCACCCGAGAAGCTCATGGCCGTAGCCTCGAAGCAGCAGATGAACGCTATGTCCCAGCATGTGGTCGATGCCGTGTCTTCCTGCAAGGCATACACGAATGCCCTCACCCTCAATGGCAAAAACCCCGTGCTGCCCGAGCCTGGCTCCCCAGAGTCACTGGGCACACCGGGTCTTGAAGACGGCTACCGTGAAGCAGCCGTCGTTGCGATTCAGGAAATCGTTGAACAGTCAGAGAAGTTGAGCCCGGAAAACAAACAGGTCTTCTCCTCTATCAAGCAAGGAGGCATTGAAGCAGGACTAATCAAACCTAGTCTGCTGGTAGGAGATGCCAATGCGCATGATCTGGGTGTGCAGATTGCCTCATCGCAGGCCAGTCTTCGGGCAGTGGCACCCGCCATCGTGAATAACGCACAAAATATGCTGAAGAACGCCCCCGAGAGCGCCGACCTCCAAGCCAAGGCCAAGATGGCGACGCATGTTTGTTCCCTGATCCAACTCTACGACAACTTTAAAAATCATGATGAACTGGACTTGAGCAAGAACAAGAACATCACGGTTGATGCCATCAGGAATGCGCAACCCGAGATGCTGGAAAGCTACTGCAACGCTGTCTCTGGCCTGATTGGCGAAAACCCGGTGGAGGTCCATAAGCAAGACCAGCACATTGAAATCGACGATGAGGAGCCAAACATCAGTCAACCACTCAAGCGATCCGCCAGCGTGGGCGAACTTCTGCACAAACCCAAAGTCGGAGCCCCTGTGAATATCTCGCTGGAAAACGGCAATGAAGTCGCACCTGAATCCCTGTCCCTAGCCGACAAGATCAACAAGTTCGGAGGTGGTAAAGTGCAGCTCAGCGGGAATTCTAATCCGCCCAATTCCGTCTCCAGCGGTCACGGACACAAGTGATCGGCTGACTTCTTTGCGAGCATTTGCTAGCAAGATGCAATAGCCGCTAAATCAAGGGCATCGGCTCTGACTTGGCTATTTTTTCGCCGCCGCTGGCTTCTTCACGGGCTGCGGGACATAAGGCGGATTCGTCCAGGCACCGGGAGTGACTTCCTTGATGTTGGGAGTCGTATCACCTTTCGCATCGCCGAGGGCAAACTTGATGCCGCCAACGAGGATGTTTTGGAAGATGGGGTTGGTCCACACGTCCTCGCGATGACCCATGGAGGTATAAAACACGCGACCTTCGCCATGCTTCCGCGCCCAAGTGCTGGGGTGCGGAGGACGACCATACATGGAGCCAGTCATGGCGGGGGAATCCATGACGGTGAGGACGTGGAGGTCGTCGCTGAAGTCTTTGAGCGAATACCATTCTTCATGAAGGGAGAAGTCGCTTCCGATGGTCTCGAAGCCGGGGAACTTCGGATCAATGACCGTGTTCTTCGCCACTTGCTGCGCGCCGTGGATAATGAACTCGGAGCCGATGAAGCGCGTGTAGGTGTCCGCCTTTTCGCCGTGGTTCACATAACGGTCAGGACCTTTAACTGCCTCGTTGTTTGTGTGGAAGGTGTCGCTGGCGGAGTGCGTGCCGATGAAGCCCTTGCCCTCCTTGACGAAGTCGAAGAGCGCCTGCTTGCCTTCCTGGCTCATGGGCGGGTTCTTGTCGGTGCCTTCGCTGCACAAGTCGCCAGTGGTGTAGAAAAAGACGGCGTCGAACTGCGCGAGGTAATCCTTGCCGAATTTGCTGCCGTCTTTGCTGAAGGTGAAATCCCAATTATTCTTGGCTCCGAGATCGAGCAGCACTTTTTCCGCATGGCTGGGCTGGCCATTTTTCCAGGAGATGACGCTGTGTTCAAAACCGCTCGACTTGGTGAAAAAGAGGATCTTGCGCTTCGGTGCCTCAGCCTGAACGAGGAGCACAAGTGACAGAACGGCGGCAGCGACAGCGAGGGGAGCGGCAAGTTTGAGCTTCATAGCGGGCAAGGTTTTACAAGGTTCCTTGGGGCAACGCGAAGAAAAACACGCCGGAGGACCCTTATTTCAAGGCAGGCGGCAAGAGACCAACGGAAGATCAAAGGCCGTGGTTGATTTCGCCGCACAACTGTCTTCTCTGCGGCTCCCATGAACAACACGCTCAAGGTCATCGGTGGCTCAGCCCACCCGACGCTCGTCAACGAAATCTGCAAGAACCTCGGCGTGCCCCCCTGCTCGGTGACGCTCGACACCTTTCCCGACGGCGAGACCTTCGTTCAAATCAACGAGAACATCCGAGGCCGTGATGTCTTCATCGTCCAGCCTACCTGCCCGCCCACCAATCAAAACCTGATGGAACTGCTCATCATGGTGGACGCTGTGCGCCGCGCGAGCGCGGATCGCATCACCGCTGTGCTGCCCTTTTTCGGCTATGCCCGCCAGGATCGCAAAGACCGTCCTCGCGTGCCCATCACCGCCAAGCTGGTGGCCAATCTCATGGTCGCTGCGGGCATCAATCGCGTGCTGACCATGGATCTGCACGCCGGTCAGATTCAGGGCTTCTTTGATATTCCTGTCGATCACCTCTACGCCGCCCCCGTGTTGGTGAAGGCCATCAAGGAGCGCGTCGGCGATGATTTGGTCGTCGTGTCCCCTGACGTCGGCGGCATCAAAATGACCCATGCCTTTGCGAAGGCTTTCAAAGCCCCCATGGCCATCGTGGCGAAGAATCGCGTGAGTGCCGAAGAAGTTCAGGCGCTGAATGTGATTGGCGAAGTCGAAGGCAGGAACGTGCTCCTCGTGGACGACCTCACCGAGACCGCAGGCACCCTGACTGCTGCCGCTGGCCTGCTCCAGAAGCACGGAGCGAAAAACATTTACGCCGCAGTTTCTCATGGAGTGCTCGGTGACAAAGGTCGGGAACGTCTGGCCAATTCGCCCATCATTGAACTCTTCGCGACCAATAGCGTGCCTCAGGCCCACGGTGCCAAAGTCACCACCCTGGACATCGCCCCGTTGCTCAGTGATGCGATCACCCGAATCCACTCGTCTGAGTCAGTGACATCGCTGTTTGACATCCGAGACTAGGGTGATAGTCTCCCGGCCCTTTTCCCCGGAATTTAATCCTCTGACACCGAGCTATGGCCAACATCATTGATATCACCGTTTCCCCAAGAACCGCCGTCGGCACAGGAGCCGTCAATCGTCTGCGGAAGGAAGGAGTCATTCCGGGAGTCGTTTACGGCAAAGGCCGCGAAAACGTGAACGTGCAGCTCGACCGCAAGAGCTTCACGAAAGTCCTCCAGAACAGCGCTTCGGACAATATCCTGGTCAATCTGTCCATTGATGGTGCCGTCCAACTCGCACTCGTGCAGGAAGTTCAGCATGACTACATCAAGTCCACCATCACTCATGTGGACTTCCATGCGATCAATGCCGATGAAGAAATTCATGCCTCAGTGCCTGTTCAACTCGTTGGCGAACCTGCTGGTGCCAAATTTGGCGGATTGCTTGAGCTTCACCTTCACAATGTTGAAGTCCGTTGCCTTCCCAAGAACCTTCCTGAAAAACTGACCGCGAATGTTGCCCACCTCAATGTTGGTGACGCTCTGCACATCGGCGATCTCGCCCTGCCCGAAGGCGTTCGGGTGAAGCTCGACGGTGCTGTCGTCGTAGCAGCCGTTTCTCAGCCAAGAGTTGAAGAAGCTGCTCCCGCAGGAGCAGCCGCCGCAGCTCCTGCTGCAGGTGCCAAAGCTGACGCCAAGGCTCCAGCCAAGAAGTAAATTCTCAGGAGTGAATGGATAGCAATCAGACGATGTGGACTCCAGCGGCAGCTTGATCATCCCCCGTCTGATTGTAGGCCTGGGCAATCCCGGTTCAGAATATCGGGACACCCGGCACAACGTAGGCTTCATGACAATTGACGAAGTGGCCCGCCGCATGGGAATCGAGTTTCAGATGGACAAGCGCTGGAAGAGCCTCGTGGCCAAGCAAGGGCACACGGTGCTGATCAAGCCCCAGACTTTCATGAATGCCAGCGGAGATGCCGTTCTCGCCGTCAGCCAGTTCTTCAAGCTCGATCACCAACAGATGCTCGTCGCCTTTGATGATGTTGACCTTGCCCTGGGCACCCTCCGCCTTAGACCCTCTGGTTCGGCGGGTGGTCACAATGGCATGCGATCCATCATTGCACGCCTCGGGACCGATGCTTTTCCACGCCTCAAGCTTGGCATTGCGAACGCGGAGGGCCGTCCCGCAGGCCACAAGCTCTCCGGCCATGTGCTGGGACGATTCACCGACGAGGAACGCCCTGCTCTCCTGGAGATGATCCAGCGTGCCGCAGATGCCATCATGCAGAGTTTGCGCTCGGGCCTTGATGCGGCGATGAATGTTTTCAACCGCAGCCTGCCTGCCTCCTGATTTCCGAAACCACAAACCACAGCCATCCATCAGACATGAAGAAATACGAAGCCATGATCGTGCTCGATACCAAGGGCAAAGATGAAACCCCTGACCAGCTCATCAGCGCTGTCGAAAAGGAACTCATCAAATCGGGAGCCAAGATCGACCAGATCGACCGCATCGGACGCCGCAAGTTTCCCCACAGCCCCAAGCACGTCGAGTATGGCTGGTTCGTCGCTTATCAGATCCAGACTGAGCCCTCGAAGATCGCGTCCATCCGCAGTGTTCTGAAGCTCAACGACAGCGTTTATCAGCAGTTCTACCTCGCTCGCAACTAACGCGATCTGAAATTCTAAATCTTTTGGGCAAAACCCCGATGCTTTGACAGCACGGGGTTTTGTTTTTTCCAAGTCCTGTCTATGCCTGGATTGTTTTGCAAACCGAACACGAACCCCATAGACTCACCCAGCCTATGAAAGTAAGCCCTCAATGGATTCTCTGCCTCATCTTCTCGATTCTTTGCTCGTCGTGCGCCCAGCGCCTGCCAGACCTCGCAGAGATCGATCAGAGCTATCGAAAGGCTGAGGAGTTGGCCAGAGGTGAGCGGGCAGAGCTTGAACAAAGAAGAGCTTCTGGCCAGCTTGGAGAAGCTGACTACCAGCGCGAGAAAGCCGCCCTGGAGAGCCGGATCAGCCAGCGTGCCATCACGATGGTCTGGAACCGTCACCTGTTGGAAGAAGTGCGTCGTGAGAACCTGGGCATCCCCACACCAGACAGCCCACAGCTTATCGCCGTTCCAGAGGCGGGCTCACTGCCTACGGGCAGTGACTTCCGAAAGTTCAATCAACAGCTCGATTCCTCCTTTGGCACGACGGGCGAGACGGTTTCAGGCATGAGAGAGATGATGGGGCAATCGACTCTCGGCACCAACGTCCGCGGCCACCAAGGCAGCGGGTTTTAGTTTAGCTTCACAGCCACCAGTTTCTCGCCATCACGCGCAAAGACGGTGCCATCGCTGAAGGCCGGATAGCTGCGGTGTCCGGCGCGCAGCACTTGGGCGCTTAGCAGGGAATCAAATTTGCCCGGCGTCGCGCGCACCACCCACAGTTCGCCAGACTCGGTGAGCACCACGAGCTTGTCCTTCACGATCAACAGTGTGCCCCCACGCAAGCGCGGTGAGTTCCACTTTACCTCGTGGGTCGCTGTGCTCCAGCAGCGCAGAGTTTGACCCGATTCCTGACGGCCATCGAAACCATAGACATGTCCCTCGTGATACACTGGCGTCGCGTAGTGGCAGTTGATGCTATTCTCGCCGCTCCAGGTCTTCTTGAGTGAGCCGTCGTCGCCGATGTCCCAAAGCGACCCACCCACATCATACTCGGCACTGACGAACCAACCGTGATCCGTCTTGATCGGAGTCGCTGCACTCACACTCGCTTCGATCGCGGGCCGGAAGTGCTCAGCGGACAACAGTTTGCCACTCGTGAGATCAAATGTGGAGAGGTTGTCGCGCAGCCAGCAGGTCAGCGTCTTCGGCGATGAGATCACGGGCGAGGCATAACTGGCTTCTTCGTTGCCGCTGCTCCACTCGACACGTCCATCTTTGGCATCAATCGCGACCACCGCGTTCTTGCCACCCGTGGTGACGATCACCTTGCCATCGACAACTAGCGGCGCACACGCGCGTCCGAAAAAGCCCTGCGGCGAGTTGAAATCCTTCACGGTGTCCACCTTCCACAGCAGCTTGCCATCGGCCAACGACAGCGCATGAAGCATGCCCTCGGCTCCGTGGACGATGACTCGTCCCTCGCTCACCGCAGGCACCGCGCGAGGACCATCATCCATGCCGAAGCTGTCGCGATAATCCGTCGCGTAGCTGAACTTCCACACGCTCTTGCCAGTCGCCATTTCGAGCGCTTCGACCACTACATCGCCGCCTTGGCGATGCGCGATGACGACCTTGCCATCGACCGTCACCGGTCCTGCATGTCCGCTGCCAAGTGGATGCTCCCACAGCACCTTCGGATCATCACTGAAGCTATCGGGCAACGCCTTCTCCTCAGCCGCCGCGTGGCCACCGCGAGTGGGCCCGAGAAACTGCGGCCAGTCGGCGGCCTGCAACGACGCTGTGACCGTGAACAAGGTGATCCATTTTTTCATGATGCGCTTAGGCCTGCCCAATCCACTCCTTCATCACCGCGAAGTCGCGCTTGAACGCCTCCAGGCTCGCCTTCACGAACTCCGGCGACGGCACCGCCTCTTTCTTCACCCCCTTCTCTACCATGTATTCAGTGTGCAGCGAGATGGGGCCGGTGAAGCCGCGTTTCAGCATCGTGGTGGCGAAGTCGCGATTCACCAGGCCCGTGCCCAGCGGCACGCCTTCAGCCTTGCCGGGAGCTATCCACTTCACGTCCTTGAAGTAGAGCATCTGGATGTGCTCGCCGATCAAAGCGGTGTCGAGCGGCCAGCTCAAGCCCGCCTCCACCGTCGTGTGATACGCATCCATGGCGAAGCCCCACTGCTGCGGCGTGTAGTCCTTCATGAGTGACCACGCATCCCAGATCGGAGCACCGAAGTAATCCTTGCCGCTGTGATTTTGGAGCAGCGGCTGGATGCCGATCTCGCTGCTGAGCTGCACGAGGTCTTTGATCATCGGCTTCCATTCGTCGAGCTGCGCCTGAATCGGCTTCTTCAGATCATACTTGAAGTATAGCATCCGATAGCGCTGCACGCCCAGCGCCTTGGCCGTGCGCAGCACCTGCTCGGTATTCTGCTCCTTGCTCACTTGA